>NZ_AVCC01000012.1 GCF_000622895.1 Herminiimonas sp. CN | reverse complement strand
CTTTAAGTAAGTAATTGATTACTATCTTAATGTGAAGGAGAGTAAGATTCAAGCAGTTTTAATTCATTTTTAATTCATGTTCGCGGCGCAATGCGTCCGTGTGCTGCCGGTAATTTTTTGGGAAAAGGAGAGGGAAAATGGCTGAAACAGTAAGCATTACCATCACGCAGAAAGACAATTACCAGTTCCTGGTCGACTTCGGCGAGGCGATTCCGGGATTGCTGGTAGACGAGCCGGCGCCGATGGGCGAGGGGCTCGGCCCGGCACCGGCGCATATGTTGCTCACAGCCGCCGCCAACTGCCTGTCGGCGAGCTTGCTGTTTTCTCTGAAAAAATACGGACAGGATGCCGGTGGCATTACTACCAGGGCAACGTGCACGATCGATCGGAACGCCAACAACCGCTTGCGCATCGTCGGGATGGACGTTGCAATCAAATTTGCGCAGGAGGGCGCCAATATCAAGCACCTTGATCGCGTGCTGGGGCAATTCGAGGAATTTTGCACCGTTTCACAAAGTATTCAGGCAGGAATTCCGATCAAGGTCAGCGTTGCCGATGGCGCGGGGGTTCGCTTGAAGTAAGCGGTTGTGCGGGCTAAGGGGGAGGCCGGTAAGGGTGAAATTGAACTGCGAAATTAATCCATGATAAGAATTCCATGTTGATATATATCATGTTTTTTATCGCCTCTAAAGCCGATAATGCGCGTGCAGTAATCCGCATTACAGGTAAATACCAGGTAGGCAAAGGGTTTGCCCAGCCTGAAGTTCAATCGATTTAATAGCCAGCACAAAGGAAGAAGCGCAGATGGATAACGTCAAGAAGAAGATCGTGGTTGAGGATGCACCGAAGCTCGGAAATCGGCGCAACTTTCTGGGGCGCAGCGCATTGCTGGGATTGGCTGGCGCGGGCGTGTCGCTGGGGTTGAGCGGCTGCAAGGATGAAAGCTCCGGCAAAAAAAACGCGGCAGCTCCGGCTGCTGCGGCCAAAGCGGTTGCCAGCGGCGGTCACGAAATAGCCCCTGGTCAGCTGGATGAATACTATGCCTTCACCAGCGCCGGACACGGCGGCGAGATGCGGATTTTGGGCCTTCCTTCCGGCCGTACCTTGAAACGGATTCCGGTATTCAATACCGACTGCATGGTGGGCTGGGGCATCACCAACGAATCCAAGGCAATCATCGGCACCAAGCCCGATGGCAGCCTGAAATACACCACCGGCGACACCCATCACGTCCATGGCAGTTACAAGGACGGCACTTACGATGGCCGCTGGCTGTTTGTCAATGACAAGATTCACTCACGTCTGGCGCGCATCCGCATGGACACGATGGAGTGCGACAAGATTACCCAGTTGCCTAACGTAATGGGCTTCCACGGTATGTTTCCCGATAAGCGCGACCCGGTCGATGAGAAAATCAATTACACCACCCGGGTGTTTTGTGGTCACGAATTCCATATCCCGCTGCCGAACGATGGTCGCGATCTGGAAGATCCAAGCAAATGGGGTTGCCTGTTTAGCTGCGTGGATGCCGCTACCATGGAAGTGCGCTGGCAGTGCCGCGTCGATGGCAATATGGATCTGGTTGCCACTTCCTACGACGGTAAACTGGCCGCTTCGAACCAGTACAACACGGAAAATGGCGCGCTCCTGGCCGACATGATGTCGGCTGAGCGCGATGCCTGCGTATTTTTCAATGTGGCGCGTATCGAACAGTTGGTCAAGGATGGCAAGTTTACGACGATCGGTTCCTCCAAGGTGCCGGTGGTCGATGGCCGCAAGGCCGCCAACCCAGACCCGAAGACTTCGGTAACCTGTTATGTCCCGGTCGGCAAAAATCCGCACGGCGTTAATGCCAGCCCGGATGGCAAATATTTCGTTTGCTCCGGAAAATTGTCGCCAACATGTACCGTAATCGATCTGTCACTGGTGCACAAATGGTTTGATGGCGGCCTGAAAACCGAGCGCGATGCCGTTGTGGCGGAGCCGGAAGTTGGTCTCGGCCCATTGCATACCTGTTTCGATGGCAGAGGCAATGCATATACTTCTCTGTTCCTCGATAGCCAGACTACGAAGTGGAATGTGGAAAAAGCGATTGCCCAGTTCAAAGGGGATAAAACCGCCAATCCGATCATTCAAAAGATGGACGTGCATTACCAACCGGGTCATATCTATTCTTCGATGGGCGAGACCAAGGAATGCGATGGCAAATACCTGAATTCAGGCAATAAATTCTCCAAGGATCGTTTCTTGCCTGTCGGCCCTTTACATGCGGAAACAGAGCAATTAGTCGACATCAGCGGCGACAAGATGCAGTTGATCGCGGACCATACCGCGTATTCGGAACCGCACGACGGCATCATCGTGCGTCGCGACGTGGTCAAGACGCGTCAGATCTATAACATGGATGACTTTCCGAATGCGGTCAAGCCGGAGAATGCAGGCATCGAGCGCAAGGGCAACAAGGTCCATGTGCGTCTGATGTCGCAAGCGCCGAACTACAGCATGCCTATCATCAAGGTCAAGAAGGGCGACGAAGTCACGCTGACGTTGACCAACCATGACAAGGTCGAGGATTTGACCCACGGTTGCGCGATTCCAACCTACAACATCAACTTTATCGTGAACCCGCAGGAGACCCATTCGGTCACTTTCAAGGCCGATAGAGTTGGTGCGTACTGGATTTATTGCACCCACTTCTGCCACGCATTGCATCTCGAAATGCGTAGCCGATTCCTGGTAGAAGCGTAAAATAGCAGGGCCGCGCACCGCTTGCGGTGCGCGGTATTTCTGTTCTGCGGGGTCGGATTGTTTGTGGTTTTATACGTGTTGTATGTGATTTTCGTACAAGTTTTTAGTGAGAATACGGCGGTGCCGCCTATAAGTTTTACCTCAGTTATACTTTCATTTCCTTCAACTCCCTGTCGATCAGAGCGGCTGCAGTTTGAAACAGCGCGGACTGGTCTCACATCGTGTTTTCGGCATTACTATATTGGGTATACGTCAAAATACCGATGTTTTCGCCTGTAATCATTGCGAGTATTGAAAATACCCCATTGTTTTTAATGTACACACCGAAAATTTCAAGGGTCTTGAAGTCCGCCGCCACCGCATTGTGGCGTAGCTCGCAGAATGACGTGTGCCAAAGCGTGCGCCGCTCTCAATTGATAAAAGTTCAGTAGGTTTTATGAAACACATTTTTGCTCGTGGCCGTTTGTTGCACTTCATCCTGTCAATCTGCGCCGGATTCGCCGGCTTGCTGCTTGCAGGCTTCGCCCATGCCTCGGTATACGACGCCGAGTTGTCGGCGGAACTGATGAACGGGCCGGATCTGTGTGCTTCTGCTCCATGCCGCGATGTGATGCCGGCCGCTACGGAATTTTCCCATCGCATGGGGCGGCCGAGCTATGTGGAGGCTTACGCGGAAAGCAAGGACGGCCACGAGGATAAAGGCAAGCGCGAGAGCAAAGATGGCGACAACGAGCATAAGCGCCTGGTCGGCTACGTGTTTCTGTCAACCGATGTGGTGGATATTCCGGCTTACTCCGGCAAGCCGGTCGTTACCCTGATCGGTATGGATACCAATGGCCTCATTACCGGCGTGCGCGTGTTGAAGCATTCGGAGCCGATTCTGCTGGCGGGCATTCCCGAGTCCGAACTTCTCAAGTTTATTCATCAATACATCGGTAAATCAGCCGATGCAAAACTGGTTATCGGTCAGGGCCAGAATGACAATGGCGCACTCAGCCTGGATGCCATCAGCGGCGCTACTGTTACCGCGATTGCCGAAAACCAGGTGATTTCCCGCAGCGCCTATGAAATTGGCAGGCAGGTAGGTATCATCAAGAGTACGCCGCGGCCGCCGGCTCGCTTTACCGCAATCAATCCGAAGCTGAACTGGGACGAGTTGGTTAAGGAAGGCAGCGTCCAGCATATCCTGGTGTCGGCCAAGGATGTGGGCGCCACCAATCCCGATCAACCCTATATCGATTTGTATTTCGGCTACCTGAACGTGCCGGCGATCGGCACCAGTTTGCTGGGCGAACACGCCTATCGCCGCCTGATGGACGACTTGAAGCCGGATGAGCATGCCATTTTCATCATTGCCAACGGCCAAAGTTCCTTCAAGGGATCGGGCTATGTGCGCGGCGGGATCTATGACCGGATTCAGGTGCGCCAGGATCCGGAAACTTTTACCTTCCGCGATACCGATTACCTGAATCTCTACCATTTGCAGCCAGCCGATGTACCGGGTTTCAAGGAATCCGGCATCTTCATTGTGCGTTCCGCCGACTTCAACCCAGCCTGGCCGTGGCAGTTGACATTCCTGGCTAACAGGACCGATGCCAAGAGCGGCGTCAAGACCTTCGTCCATTTCGACCAGGAGTTGTGGTTGCCGGCGCGCTATCTGGAGGGCGGCCGTCCCGCAGTGGATCGCCCGCAAGAGGCATGGAAGGCAATCTGGCAGGGCCGTAAACTGGAAATCACGCTGTTCGTGCTGATTCTGGGATTTGCTGCGTTGATGTATTCGCAACGCGACATGCTGGTGCGCATTTCCAGCCGCAAGCACAAGCCCTGGATTTCCTGGCCGCGCCATCTGATCTGGATCGCCAGTGTTGGTTTCCTGGGCTTTTATCTGAAGGCGCAACCCAGCATCACCCAAGTGCTGACCTGGTTCCATTCGATCATTCATCAGTGGAAGTGGGAGTTGTTCCTGTCCGACCCGTTTATCTTTATCTTCTGGTGGTTCATCATTATCACCGTGCTGCTGTGGGGGCGCGGAGTGTTTTGCGGCTGGTTATGTCCGTTTGGTGCGCTGCAGCAACTGGCTCATAGCGCCGGCAAGCTGCTGGGCCTGAAAAAATTCCAGCGCTTGCTGCCCAAGAACCTGCATGACAAGCTGAAATGGATCAAGTACGGCGTCTTTTTCGTGTTGTTGGGGGTGTCGTTCTATTCGATGGAAACGGCAGAGCATCTGGCTGAAATCGAGCCGTTCAAGACCACGTTTTTGGTTGGCGTCTGGAATCGCACCTGGCCATTCTGGTTGTTTATTGGCGGCATTCTCGGCTTCTCCTTCTTCAGCGAGCGGCCGTATTGCAAATACATTTGCCCGCTGGGCGCCGGCCTGGCGATCCCCAGCAAATTGCGCCTGTTCGGCTTGAAGCGCAAGACCGAATGCCAGACTTGCCACGCCTGCGCCACCGGCTGCGGTTCCAACGCGATTGACGTGCAAGGCAAGATCGATCAGACCGAATGCATGCAATGCCTCGATTGCATGGTGTTGTATTACGACGATCACGCCTGTCCGCCGCTGGCGAAGGAACGCAAAACCCGCGAGAAACTGAACTTGCCGCTGACCGCCATCGATGCCAGGGGCTACTTTATTCCGCTCGACAGCGTGCGTCGCAACCTGTCTGAAAAAACTGCGCAAATGGCTGCCAAGAACTCGTGATCCGATTACAAGCAGGTGGTTCTCCGGAACCGCTGCGCAGCGCGCGCAGAACAAAAATTCCGATATTGCACGGTTTGATCCGGATCGTAGCGCTGGCAACCTGGTTCGGCCTTGCCGGCAGCCCGGCTTGGGCTGCCGTGCTGCAGGTGCAGCCAGGTCAGTCGATCGCGGCGGTGATTGCCGCAGCTAAGCCGGGGGACACCGTGCAGGTTCCGTCCGGCACCTACAGCGAACGGCTGGTGATAGACAAGCCGCTGACCCTGCAGGGCATCGGCCGGCCGACCATCAGCGGCGGCAATAGCGGCGACGTGATCCGCGTGCGGGCCTCGGATGTGACAATCGAGGGCTTGATCGTGCGCGACAGCGGCATCGACCTGACTGCGCAGAACGCCGGTATCTACATCCAGCCCGGCTCGGACCGCGCCACGGTACAGGATTGCGACCTGGTTTATAACGCGTTCGGCATCTGGCTGGAAAAGTCGAATAATTCGCGCATTCTGCGCAACCTGATTACCGGCAGGCGCGATCTGCAGTCGGTGGAGCGGGGCAATGGCATCCAGGTGTACAACACCAACGGCGCCCAGATCATCGGCAACAATATCAGCTACACGCGGGATGGCCTGTATGTGGATGTATCCCAGAATGCGCTATTTCGCGGCAATAAAATGCATCATCTGCGCTATGGCACGCATTTTATGACGACCGATCACACCATCTGGGAAAATAACGAGTCCTATCTGAACCAGGGCGGGCTGGCGCTGATGGAAGTGCGCAGCCTGACGGTGCGCAACAATATTGCATGGGGCAATGTCGATCACGGCATCATGCTGCGCACGATTCAGGATTCAGTGATTGAAAATAACGTGGTGGCAGGGAATGGGCGCGGTTTTTTTATTTATGACGCCGAGTACAACACGCTGCAAAAAAACCTGGTGATCGGCAACCGGATCGGCGTCCACTTGTCGGCCGGTTCCGCCAACAACAAGGTCGATGGCAATGATTTCATCGATAACCAGTCGCAGATCAAATACGTTGCCGCCAGCGATGTTGTGTGGGGCCGCACCCAGGGCAATTACTGGAGCAATTACAGCGGCTGGGATCAAAATGGCGATGGCATCGGTGATATTGCCTATGAAGCCAATGACGTGGTGGACCGGCTCAACTGGCAATACCCATTGGTCAAGCTGCTGTTGTCGAGCCCGTCGATGCAGACCTTGCGCTTCGTGGCACGGCAGTTCCCGGTGCTGCGCGCGCCCAGCATCGTGGACAAGCATCCGCGTATGCGCCCCTTGAATCAGGATTGGAGACGGTGGAGTGACAAACAACCCCCTGCAGGTGACTAACGTCAGCAAATATTTTGGCGACGTGCAAGCTGTCAATGACGTCAGCCTGTCGGTTGCCAAAGGCGAAATGTTCGGACTGATCGGCCATAATGGCGCCGGCAAGAGTACGCTTTTCAAGTTGATGCTGGGATTGATTCCCGTTACCAGCGGTGAGATCAGGATTCACGATGCCGTGGTCGGCGGACGTGATTTTCGGCAGATGCGACGTCGCATCGGTTACTTGCCGGAGAGTTTCGTTACCTATGACAATCTGACCGGCCTGGAAGTGCTGCGCCTGTTCGCCGATTTGAAACAAGTGCCGCGTAATACCTGCGCGGCAATTCTGGAGCGGGTCGGACTGGCCGATGCGGCTACGCGGCGGGTGCGCGGTTACTCCAAGGGGATGCGGCAGCGGCTCGGTTTCGCCCAAGTGCTGCTGGGCAATCCGGATCTGATTTTTCTGGACGAGCCGACCAACGGACTCGACCCGGAAGGGATCCACGAGTTTTACCGCATTCTGCGCGATGTGCAGTCACAAGGAGCGACCATTATCATTACTTCGCACATACTGGCGGAGATTCAGGGCCGCGTCGACAGTCTGGTGATCCTGAGTTCCGGCAAGATCGCAGCGCAGGGAACGCTGACCCAGTTGCGCGCCAATATGGTTTTGCCATCGGTCATCGAGGTCGCGCTGCGTGCCGGACAAGAGCCGCGCATGCGCGTTGTACTGGATGATTTTGCCGGACTGGAGTGGCAGCTTGATGACGGTTGCGCCCGCATATCCTGCCCGGCCGCCAGCAAGGTGAGCGTACTGGCCCGGATCATGGCGGTGTCCGATGCCGTGCTCGATATCGTCGTGCATGAGCCGTCGCTGGAAGACCTGTTTCTCGGTTATGGAGGGCGTCATGTCCAAACGCATTGAATGGACCCAGGTACGCGTGATTGCCGCCAAGGAGTTTCGCGACCGTCTGCGCAATTTGTGGGTAGTTGCGGTTGCCGTGATTTTTTCATTGTTCGCGCTGGCGATTGCCTATTTGGGTTCGGCGCAGCAGGGGGCAGTCGGCTTTCGCAGCATCGACGTCACGATTGCCAGTCTGGTCAGTCTGGTGATTTACCTGGTGCCGCTGATTGCATTGATTCTGGGCTATGACGCCATCGTTGGCGAGAAGGAGCGCGGTTCGCTGGAGCTGCTCCTGTCGATGCCGATTACCCGGTTTGAGATCCTGATGGGGAAATACCTGGGACTGTCAGGTGCTCTGGCCAGTGCCACAGTGATTGGCTTCGGTGCCGGCTTGCTGCCGCTGGCTTCGCAATTGGGCGCCAACGATCTGTACCACTATACCGGCTTTGTACTGAGCGCGATTTTGATGGGCATGGCTTTCCTGAGCTTGTCGCTGCTGGTGTCCGTGATAGCCCAGGATCGGATACGGGCCAGCGGTGTGGCGATCATGCTGTGGTTTTTTTTTCGTATTGATTTTTGATCTGCTGCTGATGGGAGCATTGGTCGTCAGCCAGGGCAAACTCGGCAGTACGCTGTTTGCCGGGTTGCTGATGCTGAATCCTGCCGACGTTTTTCGCTTGTTGAATATTTTCAGTTCCGATCAAGTGCAGAGCATGTATGGCTTGGCGACAGTGATGCCGGAGAGTCTGACCAATCCGGCAATTCTGGTCAGCATCATGTTGGGCTGGATCGTGCTGCCGTTCGTGTTTACCCAGTGGAGATTCAAATGAAATCGACTATGATCGGCTGGCATAAATTGCTGCCGGTGAGGCATAAATTGGCCGCTAGTTTGCTGTTATGTATTTTGCTCACTGCCTGCAATCAGGCTATTCCCAAGGTGACGGCGCTGGAGCCGACCAGCGACACCGCCTGTGAACTCGACGGCATGATACTCAAGGATTATCCGGGCCCCAAGGCGCAGATCCACTACGCGGAAGGCAAGCCTGAATTTTTCTGCGATCTGATGGAGCTGTTCATGATGGTGCTGGCGCCCGAACAAAAGCGCCCGATGGCTGCCGTATTTGTGCAGGATATGGGGAAAACGTCATGGGAGCATCCGGCGGGCAACTGGATCGATGCCAAGAGCGCCGTTTACGTGGTGGGAAGCAAGAAGCTGGGTTCGATGGGACCTACCTTCGGGTCATTTTCCCGCATGCAGGATGCCGAAGCTTTTGCGCAGAAAGAGGGCGGCAAGGTGCTCCGCTTTGATCAGATTACGCAGGATATGCTGAATCGCGGCGGCAATGCCGCGCACGATACAACGATGTCGCATTAGGGATAAACGATGGAACAGGACGCATTGGTTGATTCTATGAGCACGGAGGCGCTGCAGGCGCTGTATGCAAAAACAGTGTATTTGCTGCGTGAATCACGCAAGGAAGTATTGCGGCTCTATGCGGTCGACAGCGAGGTGGCCTTGCTGGAAAAAATCAAGAATGGCGAAATCGGCGAGCATCCTGCTTACGATCATTATCTGAGCGTCTTGATCCTCGATCAGACCCGCATGCAGATGCGAGCCGAGATGATGGAGCAGTTTGGCGATGCTCCTGCTGCGCCCGACGTGTGCATGCATTTGATATTCAAGGCAAAGCTGGAGCAGTACTATGCGAACCGGATGACCGAACCGGTGCGCCTGGCGCAGGATGCCCTGACGTTGTCTTTCGATACCGGCCTGATGATGGAAGTGCGTTATGCCAGCAGCGAGGAATTTTCCATCAACTGGAGCTGGGGCGACGCCGAGCTGCGCATGGATACGGCACCCTTGCATGCGAGCTGCGCCACTTTTCCTGTGCATCTGCACGATGACAGTGGTACGGTAAAAGCCGGCCGGATGGCTAACTCCGGCCTGGATGACTGGCGCAATTTTTCCGGGATGTTGAATACTTTGCTGCTGGATCCGCTGCTGGAGCAGGTTGCATCTTTGTAGCAGGAATTGCTGCACTGCCAGAGATACATTGGTATGATTATAAGTGCGGTGCAACGCATTGCACTACGTGGAAAAATTATTAATTCAAATAGGAAATAAAGACATGAAAGCGCTTAAATTTTTGCCGCTCGCAATTGCCCTCGTTATAACGGGTTGTGGGCAAAAAACACCACCGGCAGCGGAGGCGGTACCAGCAGCCCCAGCACAGGCCGCCGCGCCTGCCGCAGCCCCGGCCGCAGCCCCGGCCGTAAGTGCGGCAGGTACTGGCGACTTGGTCAAGGGCGAGCAAGTCTACACATCCACTTGCCTGGCATGCCACGGCGCCGGAGTGCTGGGTGCGCCAAAATTTGGCGACAAGGCATTGTGGGGTCCACGCATTGCGCAGGGAATCGACACATTGCATACCAATGCGCTGAACGGCATCCGAATGATGCCGCCTAAAGGCGGCAACGCAGCTCTGAAGGATGAGGATGTCAAGGCTGCAGTTGACTATATGGTCAGCAAGGCCAGCTGATTATTCGAGGGTGTCGAACGATTGCACAATGCCTCGTTCGTGCCTTTGCGTGAATAGTCGCGTACCGCACTGATGCAGGGTATTACCTGAAATCTACTGAAGCTGAAGTTAGTGATCATGATCAAGCGTAATTCCTGCATGCGGCTGCTATTCGTATTGTTATTGGTGTTGCTGAACGGCTGCACCAATAAGACCATTTATCACACCCGGGGCCATGTATTCGGCACGGTGGTCGAGGTAAGCATTTACGGCGAGTCGGAAGCCCGCGCCCAGCAGCTTGGCGCGCAGGTTTTGCGCGAATTCGACCGGCTGCACCACAAATTCCACGCCTGGGAGCCGAGTGCGCTGACTGCTCTCAATGACAGCATTGCCCGTGGTGAACCGTATCAGGCTGATGCTGAAATGGTGGATATGCTCAAGGCAGCAACCAGCCTGGCTGAGCATTCGGATAATCTTTTCAATCCTGCGATTGGCGGCCTGATTCGGCTCTGGGGATTTCAGAGCAGCGATATAACGCCGCACGATCCATCACCGGCCGAAATCAAACGTTGGGTCGATGCCAACCCGCGCATGTCCGATCTGAGTTATGACGGCAACATTGTTTCCAGTCGCAACAAGGCCGTAATGCTGGACTTTGGTGGCTATGCGAAGGGCTATGCGCTTGACCAGGCGGCCAGAATTTTGCGCGCCGAGCATGTCAAGGCGGCGTTAATTAATGTGGGTGGCAATATCCTGGCAGTGGGACAACCCGGGCCGCATCCATGGAGAGTCGGGATCCAGAATCCGCGTGGAGAAGGTACGGTGGCAACCATCGATTTGCATGACAATGAAGCGATCGGCACCAGCGGCGATTATCAGCGGTATTTCATGCAGAGCGGCAAGCGCCGTCCCCATATCATCGATCCGAGGACCGGGGAAACCACGGACCTGGTAGCGTCGGTGACGATCATCATGTCTGGCGGCGATGATGCCGGTACCCGTTCTGACGGAAATTCCAAGCCGCTGTTTGTTGCTGGCCCGCGCCACTGGAGAGCCATGGCGGAACGATTGGGCTTGAAGGAAGTCATGCTGATCGACACCGACAAAAATGTGGAAATGACGCCGGCAATGCGCAAGCGCGTCATGCGCTAGAAGGCGGCGGCGCCAGGATTTCCATTTCGATCGAGCATGTGCGCACCGATCGCGGGGATAGTTTGAAGTTACCCACAATTTCTGTGGATAACTCTGTGGAAAGACGTCATTTTATTGATTAAGCCATTGATGTAAAATGGTTTTTTTCCAATGCCGCATCGGGTTGCATGCGAGAAAAAATACGTTGCGCACCTGCACATTGTACTTTGCAGCATTCAGAAAAATGGCAAATAAATAACGATTGCATGCAGGGCAAGGCCGATCAGGCCGCCGACCACAGTGCCGTTGATACGGATGAATTGCAGGTCGCTGCCGACGCTCAGTTCCAGTTCGCGCACCAGTTCGCTGTCTTCCCATTGCTTGACGGTGCTGGCGATATGCAGCGCGATGGTGTCGCGCAAATCGCCTGCCAGACCGCGTGCTGCATCGGCCATGTGGTCGTTGATCGAATCGCGCAACGCCGGATTGTCCGCCAGCCACTGGCCCATGTGGCGGGCGCCGTCGGCGATTTTTACGCGCAGTAAAGAATCGTCTGTTGCCAGATCGTCGCGCAACCAGGTCTTGAGCTGGCCCCACAGGCCGTCGATGTAGTGCGCGGCCTCTGGCGAGGCCAGCAATTGCTGCTTCCAGTGGTCGATTTTCTGATGGAACGCAGGATCGGTTTTCATGCGCTCCAGGAATTCCGCCACCACGTCGTCGAACTGCCGGCGGCGCGGATGGGCCGGATCGTCGCCGATGTCATGCAGCCAGCGGTTGATGCTGTTGACCAGCGAGGTGGAAATTTTCAGGCTGAACTCATCGGGGTCGGCCACCATGCCCAGCATCTGCATCAGGCTCGGATATTCGCGCCCCGCTACTTCGATGATCATCCCCGCCAGCGTTTTTTGGGTGGCAGGGTCATCCAGCGCCGCCGCCAGTTTGCGCAATGCTGCATTCAGCAGCATCTGATGCCGGTTGTCTTCGGTCAGGATGCCCAGCAAATTACCAATCGTCTTGCCCAGATCCAGTTGCTGCAAATTCTGCTGTATGGCATTGCGCAATGCGTTCTGCACGCGTACGTCGTCGATGAAATCGAGGCCGTTGGCCACCATCGCCAGCACCTTGCCTGCAAACACATCGGCGTTATTGCCCGCGCTCAGCCAGCCGGCAATCTTCTGCGCCGGATCAAAAGCGCGGATCTTGTCCACCAGCGTGTCGGTCGCCAGAAACTTGTCGCGCACAAAAATCGCCAGATTGTCGGCGATCCGCACCTTGTTGCGCGGGATGATCGCGGTATGCGGAATCGGCAAGCCCAGCGGGCGCTTGAACAAGGCCACCACCGCGAACCAATCGGCCAGCGCGCCGATCATAGCCGCCTCCGCAAACGCCGCAATCCAACTCCACAGCCCCATGCCTTGCTGCGACCGCGCCAGTATGAATAGCATGCTTACGCCAGCCAGCAGCGCCGTCGCGAAGCGCTTCATGTTGATCAATTGTTGTTGTTTTTCGAGCGGGTTGGTTGACTTCATTTGGTATGCGTGAATTATGGTGCCGGCAGGCATTTTACTGCATCGTGCAGGCGGCTGGCAGGCTTGTGTATGAGGGCTGCTTGCTGCCTCGTCCGATGAAGATCGGTAAAGCATACCGTCGCCATGCAGTGCCTGGGCATTACGCCTTGCTGCTTTGCCTGCCGATTGCGCGCCTTGACAAAACCGCCATGCGTCCCCGATGATCGCTGCCTTCAGGTGCCCGCCGCCAGGCGCTGGGAGAATCGGGAAGGCGGTGTAATTCCGCCACGTGCCCAACGCTGTAAGGAGGATGATCCAGGCACAATGCCACTGGCGGATGCCGGGAAGGCGTCTGGGTCAGATGAATCCGAGTCAGAAGACCGGCCTGAAAAATAAGCAAGCTGCACGGCCAGGCAGCCCCATTATTTTGACGCAAGGGGAATACATGAATGCAGCACAGGCGCAGTCCGTCCAGGATATCCACGCTTTTACCGAGCAAGCCCGCGAGGCGATCTATCAGGCCATTTTTTCGCGCCGCGACGTGCGCGGCCAGTTCCTGCCGACGCCGGTTCCCGATGCGGTGTTAAGCCGCATCCTGACCGCAGCCCACTACGCGCCATCGGTCGGCTTCATGCAGCCATGGAACTTTGTGGTGGTCCAGTCCGGCGCGGTCAAGCAGCGGATCCACGATGCGTTTGCAGTGGCGCACGCGGAAGCTGCGGACATGTTCGAAGGCGACAGGCGCAACACTTACCGGCAGCTGAAGCTGGAAGGCATACTGGAATCGCCGCTCGGGATTTGCATCACCTGCGATCGCGAGCGTACCGGCCCGGTAGTGGTCGGCCGCACCCACATGAAGACGATGGATTTGTACAGCAGCGTGTGCGCGGTGCAGAATCTGTGGCTGGCGGCCCGGGCCGAAGGGCTGGGAGTCGGCTGGGTCAGCATTTTCAATCAACCCGCGCTGCAGCAAGCGCTCGGGATTCCGAAGCGCATTACGCCGGTCGCTTACTTGTGCGTCGGCTACGTCAGCCACTTCTATGCCAAGCCTGAACTGGAAACGGCCGGCTGGCTGCCGCGCCTGCCGATCGAAGAACTGGTGTATTTCGACCAGTGGGGCCAGCACGACGACCAGCAAGCGCTGATCGGGCACCTGCGGCGTGACCAGGCCGAAGCACAGGAAACGGCAAATCGGGCCTTGATGCACAGCCGATAGCCGCACCTGCTGCGCGGTAGATTTTACGGCGCTGGCGCATCGCCAGCGCCGAACGCATCACGCCGACATCAGCGCGTAAGTTCTACTCTTCAAAATACCAATAGCCGTCATTCACCCATTGCGTGAGCGCATGCACAAACTCCGGCTGCTGCAACCAACGCTGCAGCAAGGCATGATCGAGGCTTTCGTGGTCGCACAGCGCCAGTACCGCGCCATGACAGTCGGGGCCGAAATCAAAGCGCTCGCCGGCGACATGGCAAATCCCTTGCGCCACCGTTTGATCCAGATAAAAGCAGCGCAGGCCGCCGGTGCGGATCAGTGCCTGTTGCCGCAAATTGGCAAGCAGCGCGCTGTCATCGAGCGGCTCATCCAGAGTTTGCAAATCCAGCTGGCATTTGGATCGGGATAAAAAGCTGCCGGCAAAATCGGCAACCAGCTTGTCATCGTCAAGAATGTCTTGCAGCTGCGCCCTGATGCGGGCGAAGTCGCTGGCGTCGATTTGCCCCTGATTCTGGTGCAGCGGCCGCCCGGGGTCGCTGATGAGTGCATTGCCCAGTTCCTTGTCGATCACATAATCCGCCAGGCCGCTCAGCATGTCGCGGCCGGACTTGCTTCTGAAACCGGCCGAGAAGCTCATCGAATGCTCCAGCGAGACGCCATCGTGCGGGAATCCGGGCGGGATGTACAGAATATCGCCGGGCAGCAATTCGACATCGATGATGGCTTCAAACGGATCGGTGTGCAGCAGCGCCGCATGCGCGGCGAATTGGCGGTGATTGCCGAGATCGCCGACGCGCCAGCGGCGCCGCCCGGAGCCCTGGCAGATGAAGACGTCGTACAAATCGATGTGCGGCCCGACGCCGCCGCCGGGCGTGGCGTAGCTGATCATCACATCGTCGAAGCGCCATTTGGGAATGAAGGAAAACGGCGCAACCAGCTGCGCCACCGCGGGCGACCAGTGATCGACCGCCTGCACGATCAAGGTCCAATCCCGCTCGCCCAGATGCTGGTACGATGCAAACGGCCCGACCTCGGCCTGCCATTGCCCGTCTTTTTTATACACCAGACGCGACTCGACCTCCGCTTCACATGCCAAGCCAGCCAGTTCATCAGGGCTGATCAAATCGACGAAATGCTCGAATCCCTGGCGGATCACGACCGGTTTTTGCTGCCAGTAATGCGCAAGAAAGTGTTCAAGGGAGAAATCAGCGAGATTCAGTGTCAACATGGCAGCCAGGCGAAAAATGGAAGCCCACGTTGTAACACTACTGGGTGCGCCTTGATATCGGCCAGATCAAGAAATGCAAAATACTTGCCATGATTTTGCCGGCAGGCGGAGGCACGCGCTGCAAGGGCATTGATTGCGATTCTGCTGCGGACTTGCGGCAATCCATATACCAGCCGCTGTATTTTTGAAATGCCAATCAAATACAGCGGCAACCGGCATGTTATTGTTAATACTCCTGTTTATTTAGATTTTTCAAGGCCCAATATCGCCGCCAGCAAAGGCGCGCTGGCGTCGGCGATGCGGTCCAGGCTGTGTTCGCGCAACTGGCCCAGATCGACGGTTTTATCGCTTTCGAGGCCGGCCCAGCGCAGCAGCGCGGCGCAGGCGGCGGGGTGGTCGAACAGGCCGTGCAGGTAGCTGCCGAGTATCTGGTCGTCGTTTGAACGTGCGCCTTCCGGCCGCGCCTGCGCGCCGTCTTCGAGGATGAAGGCCGGGCGCGCCAGCGCTGCGCCGTGCGAGACGCCCATGTGGATTTCGTAGCCGGCGACAGCAGCTGCGGCATGTGCGTCGACGAATGCGCAGCGGCCGCTGGCCTGCGCCAACCGCTTGTCCTGGGTAAGCGTGGTGTCGATGTCGAGCAGGCCGAGCGCCGGGGCGACGCCGGGCGCGCCTTCGACCCCGTGCGGGTCGGCCACGCTTTTGCCCAGCATCTGGTAGCCGCCGCAGATGCCGATCAGCTTGCCGCCGTAGCGCAGGTGCTTGCGCAATGCCTCTTCCCAGCCTTGCGCCTTGAGCCAGTCGAGATCGGCGCGGGTGTTCTTGCTGCCGGGCAGGATGATCAGATCGGCGCCCGGGATCGCCTGGCCGGGGCCGACGAAGACCAGGTCGACATCGGGATGGGCGCGCAGGGCGTCGAAATCGGTGTGGTTGGAAATGCGCGGGAATACCGGCACCGCGATGCGGAATTTTCCACTGCCGCTCTGGCCGATCTGGATCGCGTCTTCGGCGTCCAGATGCAGGCCGTGCAGGTAGGGCAGCACCGCCAGCACCGGCTTGCCGGTCTGCTGCTCCAGCCAGTCCAGGCCCGGTTCCAGCAGGCTGATGTCGCCGCGGAAACGGTTGATCACGAAGCCGATGATGCGCGCCCGTTCGCTGTCCGACAGGCAGGCCAGGGTGCCGACGAAATGCGCGAACACGCCGCCGCGGTCGATGTCGGCCACCAGGATCACCGGGCAGTCGACCGCTTCGGCAAAGCCCATGTTGGCGATGTCGCGCGCGCGCAGGTTGATCTCGGCCGGGCTGCCGGCGCCTTCGACCAGCACCACTTCGTACTGGGCCAGCAGCCGCTGGTGCGATTCCAGCACCGCCGCCATCGCGACCGTCTTGTACTGGTGGTAATCGCGCGCATTCATGTCGGCGCGCACCTGGCCGTGGATGATGACCTGGGCGCCGGTGTCGCTCGACGGCTTCAGCAGCACCGGATTCATGTCGGTATGCGGCTCCAGTCCGGCGGCGCGCGCCTGCAAGGCCTGGGCGCGGCCGATCTCGCCGCCGTCGGCGGTGACTGCGCTGTTCAGGGCCATGTTCTGCGGCTTGAACGGCGCCACCCGCACGCCTTCGCGCGCCAGCAGGCGGCATAGCGCGGCCACCACGGTGGATTTGCCGGCGTCGGAGGTGGTGCCCTGCACCATCAGGGTGCGGTACGGAAAATTCATGCTCATTTACTCTTTCGGTGTTGACGCGCCAGTTCGAGTTTGGCGCACAGGGCGGCCGCGCCTTCGACCATGCGCGGGCCGGAGCGGCTGAGCAGGTCGCCGTTGAGCGAGAACAGGTTGCCGCGGCGCACCGCGGTCATGGTGGTGTACGGCTTCCAGATGTTGATGCCGCCGCCGCTCTGGTTGCGCTGGTCGCCGCTGATGATGGCTTCCGGGTCTTGCTGCAGCACCGCTTCGATGCCGACATTCGGCGCGGTGACTGCCATGCCGGCGAAGATGTTCTCGCCGCCGCACAGGCGCATTGCGTCGCTGACGATATGCTGGCCGTTAAGCGTGTAGAGCGGCTTGTCCCAGACCTGGTAAAACAGCCGCACCGGCGGCCGGTTCTGGTAGCGCAACTTGAGATCGTTTAGTTTCTGGCGCAGCTCGGCGGCTGCGGCCTGTGCGGTCTGGTCGGCCCCCAGCAGCCGGCCGATGCGCAGCACACTGCTGGCGATGTCGTCGAGCTTGCGCGGTTCGCTGTAGAACAGCGGGATGCCGAGCTGGCGCAGTTGTTCGATCTGGCGCTGGGCATTGCCGTACTGCCAGGCGATGATCAGATCCGGCTTCAGCGCGATCATCCGCTCGATATCGATCTGGCGGTTGTCGCCGATCTGCGGAATGCTTTTGGCAGCAGGCGGGAAATCGCTATAGCTGACGGTGCCGACGATGCGCGCGCCGCCGCCGGCGGCGAATACCAGTTCGGTCGCGTGCGGCGCCAGTGTCACCACCCGCTGCGCCGGTTTTGCCAGCGTCACGGTCTTGCCGGCGTCGTCCTGCACGCTGATCGCCGCCATCGACGGACCAGCGCACAGGCAGAGCGCCGCTAATGCCAATCTCCATTTTTTTCTCATTGCTTTTCCTTGCGCCAGTCGGCCAATGCCTGCTGCAGCCGCTGCCAGCCGGCTGCGTGCGGCGGCAGGCCGAGCCGGATGCCGTGTGCCGCATGTGTGAAGAGTCGGACCCAGATGCCGCGCTGGGCCATGTGCTGCCAGAATGCCTCGGCCTGTGGCTCTGGCCACCACTGGTACAGGTCGCTGCCGCTGCTGGCAATGCCGTGGCTGGCCAGCAGTTGCCGCAGCCGCGCGCCGGCCGCCTGCAAGCCGGCCCGCATTGCGCTTTGCCAGTCGCGGTCGTCCAGCGCGGCACAGCCGATCTGCTGCGCGGGGCCGCTGACTGCCCACGGGCCGAGCAGGTCGGCCAGCGCCTTCAACAATTCCTGCTGAGCGGCGACGAAGCCCAGCCGCAGCCCGGCCAGCCCGAAGAATTTGCCGACCGAGCGCAGCACGATCAGGCCGGGCCGGTCGCTCCATTGCGCGACGCTGCTCTCCGGCGTCATGTCGCCGAACGCTTCATCGACCACCAGCCAGCCGCCGCGCGCTGCCAGTTGTCCGGCCCAGGCCAGCAGGCGCTGCGGCGCTATTGTGGCGCCGGTCGGGTTGTTCGGATTGCAGATCACTATTACGTCGGAACCATCGATTGCCGCATCCAGTTCGGCGTAAGGTACTTGCCGCATCTGATGGCCGTGCTGCGCCCAGTGGTGCGCATGCTCCGCATACGAAGGCGCGGCTACCGTCACTCTTGACGGCCGATTCGACCATGCGCGCAAGCGCGGCAGGGCCTGAATCGCGGCCTGCGTGCCGGCCACCGGCAGCATCCGCGGCGCGTTGTAATAGGCGCAGGCGGCCAGCGCCAGCGCCGGGTCGTGTTCCGGCAAGCGGTGCCAGACGTCCTGCGCCAGCGCCGGTACCGGATACGGTTGCGGGTTGATGCCGGTGGACAGGTCGAGCCAGTCCGGCAACGGCCGGCCGAAGCGCAGCGCCGCGTCGCGCAGATTGCCTCCGTGTTCAAGCATCGATCCTCATTTCGGTTGTAAATCTAGGAGTATATGAATAAATCATGGTATTTACACATGTTTTGTTGCGATAATTAGAAATACATTAGGCAGTATATTTTAAGGTCGTGGCAGTCCGGCCAGACCCAGAACGGTGATCCAGAGCACTGCGGTCGCCGCCACCAGCCGCCATGCGCGGCCGATATCTGCCGCCGCCGCAACGCGCCCCAGACCCAGCGGTGGGCGCTGCTCAAGCGCGCCGTCGTAGATTGCAGCGCCGCCCAGCGCCAGGCCCAGCGCGCCGGCGCCGCTGGCCATCACCGGCCCGGCGTTCGGGCTGGGCCAGTCTGGCGCCTGGGTGCGCCAGCAATGCCAGGCGCGGCGCTTGTCGGCGACAGTGCCAGCCAGCAGCACGTAGGAGAGGGCGGTCAGACGCGCCGGAATCCAGTTCAGCACGTCATCCACGCGCGCCGCACAGCGGCCGAACTCCAGAAAGCGCGCGCTGCGGTAGCCCCACATTGCATCCAGCGTATTCGCCAGCCGGAACAGCAGCGCGCCCGGCCCGCCGGCGAGCACGAACCAGAACAGCGTGCCGAATACCGCGTCGTTGCCGTTTTCCAGCAGCGATTCGGCAGCAGCCTTGGACAGATCGGCTTCCTGCGCGGCTTGCGTGTCGCGGCTGACGATGTACGAAGTCAGGTGCCGCGCCTGCGCCAGATCGCCGCGCAGCAGCGCCTGCGCGATCGGCAGCGTGTGTTCGCGCAGGCTGCGCAGGCCGACGCAGAAGTACAGCAGCAGCGCATGCAGCGCCAGCCCCGTATTGCCGATACCGGTCAGCCAGAGCGTCAGCAGCGTAAGTGGCAGCACCGCCAGCAGCCACGCCAGCAGCCCACGCCGGAAACGGCAATCGCCAAGATTCAGACGGCGTTCGAGCAGATTCGCCCAGCGGCCGAAACCGACCAGCGGATGCCAGCGCCGCGCCTCGCCCAGCAGCGCATCGAGCGCCATGCCGGCCAGCGCCAGCAGCGCGACCATTGGCAGGCTCAAGCCGGTCAGCATGGGCCGCCTTTCAGCGCCAGCGGCAGACCGGCGGCGACCAGGGTCACCCGTTCGCAGCGCGCGGCGACCGCCTGGTTCAGCCGTCCGGCCTCGTCGGCGAACCAGCGCGTGACGGCACCGAACGGCACCACGCCCATCCCGACCTCGTTCGACACCAGCAGCACGTCGCCAGCCACCGTCTGCAGCGCCTGCAGGAACGATGCGCGTTGCACTTCAAAACAGGGCGGCGGCGTGATGCTGCCGACCTCGGGAAAATCCTGTCCTGCAGCAAACAGCAGGTTCGACAGCCACAGCGTCAGGCAATCGACCAGCAGCAGGCGCTCGGGCGTGCTCCAGCGCAACAGCGCGTCGCCCAGCGCCAGCGGCTCTTCCACCGTGGTCCAGCTTTTGGGTCGCTGCTGGCGGTGATGCGCGATGCGCAGCGCCATTTCGCCGTCGCCGGCCTGCCCGGTGGCGATATATACCACCTCGCGCCCGGAGGCGAGCGCGAGGTCCTCCGCATAGGCGCTCTTGCCAGAGCGCGCGCCGCCCAGGATCAGGGTGCGCGTCATGCGCCGATCCAGTCTTGGCCCAGAAACAGCGCCGCGACCGCTGCCGGGCAGGACGGGAAGTAGGCATGAAAATACGATGCGGTGAGCGCGCCGACGCGGTAGACCGCTTCGCCGGCATCCCCCGATGGATGCTTGAGCGCATGTGCTGTCGGCGCAACTGTGCTTTCCAGCTTTGAGTAATGGAAGGTATGGCCGCGCAACTGGCCGTGTACCGTTGCCACGCCTTGCGAGCCGAGCCCCGCCAGCCGCGTCTGCATCTGCACGTTCCCGGGCAACAATCCGGGCATCTGCCAGGTTTCGCCTTGCTGGTCGGTCAGCGCATCGGCCAGCGCCATCATGCCGCCGCATTCGGCCAATATCGGCATGCCGGCCGCATGGGCGGCGCGCAACGATGCTTGCCAGACATTGGCCTTGGACAGGATTTCTGCATGCAACTCCGGGTAGCCGCCAGGGAAATACAGCGCGTCGGCATTGCCCGGCACCGGCGCATTTTCCAATGGAGAAAAAAAGCTGAGCGTGGCGCCGAGCGCGCGCAGGCAATCGAGATTGGCCGGATACAGGAAGGCGAATGCAGCGTCGCGGGCGACGGCAATGGTTTTGCCTGCCAGTGCGGTAGCCGACGGCGCCGATACGGTCGGTGCTGCCGGCAGCTCCAGCCGGGCCGGCCGCAGCCTGCTCCAGACATCGTCATCTAGCATCAGTTGTTCGGCCAGTAAGTCGAGCAGCGTGTCGAGCGCCGTCACTTCGTCCGGCGGCACCAGCCCCAGATGCCGCTCCGGCAGCGATTGCGGCTGGCGCGGCAGCGTCCCTAGCAGCGGCACATCGCGCAGCGAAGCCGCCACCATCTGGGCGTGGCCGGGACTGCCGACCCGGTTGGCGATCACGCCGGCCAGATCGACCGGGCCGTAATCGCGCAGGCCCAGCACCAAGGCGCCGGACGTTTGCGCCATCGCGCCGGCGTCGATGACTGCCAGCACCGGCACCCCGAACGCACGCGCCAGATCGGCCGAAGAGGGTGCGCCATCGTACAAGCCCATCACGCCTTCGATCAGGATCACGTCGGCGTGTTCGGCTGCCTGCGCCAGCTGCCAGCGGCAGGCATCAAGACCGACGATCCATAAATCGAGCGTATGCACCGGTGCACCGCTGGCGCGCTCCAGCAGCATCGGATCGAGGAAGTCGGGGCCGGTCTTGAAGACCCGCACCCGCAAGCCCTGCCGTACCAGTTTGCGCGCCAGGGCGGCGGTGACCGTGGTTTTCCCCTGGCCGGACGCGACCGCCGATACCAGCAGAATCCGGGTCTCTTGCTGCTGCGGCATCACCATTCGACACCAGCCTGCGCTACGATGCCGTTCTTGTATGCATGCTTGACGACCTGCATGTCGGTGACGGTATCGGCAATCCCGATCAGTTCCGGCGGCGCGCCGCGGCCGGTGATCACCACATGCTGCATCTGCGGCCGTGACAGCAGATCGTCGATGACCTGCTGCAGGTCCAGATAGTGGTATTTCAACGCGATATTGAGTTCATCGAACAGCACTAGCCCGATGCTCGGATCGTTCAGGAAGCGCTTGCCCTGTTCCCAAGCAGCCTGGGCCTTTTCGATGTCGCGCGCGCGGTCCTGGGTTTCCCAGGTATAGCCTTCACCCATCGCATGGAAGCTGACTTCGTCGGGGAAGCGGCGCAGGAACTGCTCTTCGCCGGTCGACATCGCGCCTTTGATGAACTGCACCACGCCGACTTTCATCCCGTGCCCCATCGCGCGCATCACCATGCCGAAACCGCTGGAACTCTTGCCCTTGCCATTGCCGGTGTTGACGACGATCACGCCGGCGGTGCGCTGCGCCTGTTCGATATGTTCATCGATATGGGCTTTCTTGCGTGCCATGCGGGCGCGGTGGCGTTCATTGATGCCGTCATCGCTGGCAGTGTTTTCTGTTGTGCTCATGTGGTTTCTTCAAAAGGAATGAAAATGGTGCGCTTGCCGTGTTGCAGCGCTTCGATCGGATGCCCCAGGCAGCGGCTCAGGATCGGCGCTTGCATCACTTCGGCCACCGGTCCGGCCTGCCAGCCGCCGTCGCCCATCAGCAGCAGCGCATGGCTGGCCACCCCATGCGCCAGATTCAGGTCGTGGCCGACCATCACCGCGCTCTTGCCTTGTTCGCTGCACAGCCGTGCCAGCAAGCCCGTCACGCTGACCTGATGGGCCAGGTCGAGCGCATTGGCCGGCTCGTCCAGCAGCAGCAAGGGCGTGTCCTGCGCCAGCAGCGCGGCGATCGCGACCCGCTGCCGTTCGCCGCCGGACAGCGTGCGCACGTCGCGCTCGGCCAGTTGATCGACTTCCATCGCCTGCAGCGCCTGATGCGCGGCCTGATGGTCGTCGCTGCCTTCCCAGTAGCGCTCGGCGTGATAAGGATGGCGCGCGGTCAGCACGGTTTCGAGCGCGGTATAACCGAACGCATCGCTGCGCGACTGCGGCAGGAACGCGCGCTCACGCGCCAGTGCGGCCAAAGGCCAGTCCGATAGCGGCTTGCCGCCCAGTTCGACGCGGCCGCCGTCAGGCTGGCGCAAACCGGCCAGCGTGCGCAGCAAGGTGCTCTTGCCGACGCCGTTGCGGCCGATCACGCACCAGCATTCGCCGGGCTGGATCTGCCAGTCCAGGTCGGCAAGCAGCAGCCGTGGGCCGATGCTGAGTTTCAGGTTGGAGGTACGCATTATTTCCGCCGGATGTGGTGCAGTTGCAACAGGAATACCGGGACCCCGATCATCGCAGTCACCACGCCGACCGGCAATTGCTGCGGCGCCAGCACGGTGCGCGCCAGCGTATCGGCCAGCACCAGGAAAGCACCGCCGACCAGCACCGACGCCGGCATCAGCAGCCGGTGATCCGGCCCCAGCGCAAAGCGGCAGGCATGCGGCACGATCAGTCCGACGAAGCCGATGCTGCCGGCGCTGGTGACCGCGCTGGCGGTGAGCAGGGCGGAGCACAGGAACAGCCCCTGGCGCAGCGCGCCGACCCGCACCCCGAGCGTGGCGGCCGCTTCCGCGTGCAGCGCCATCACGTTGATCGAACGCGCGACCCGCTGTGCGAACAGCAGGGCCGCGATCAGGGCCAGCCACGGCATCCAGCGCAGCTGGGTGCCGGACAGATCGCCGATCATCCAGAAGATCATGCCGCGCAAGCGCCCCTCCGGCGCAATCGACAGCATCAGGGTTACCAGTGCGCCGCAGCCCGAGGCCAGAATCACGCCGGTCAGCAGCAACAGCGAGGCGCCGCCTTCGGCCGCCACGCCGCCGCGCAAATCGCGCCGCGCCAGTGCATACAGCAGCAGGGCGACGGTCACCGCGCCGGCAAACGCGGCCGCATCGATCATCCAGGCGGTCGCCATGAACAGCATCGCCGCCAGCGCGCCGACCGCCGCGCCGCCCGACACGCCCAGCACATACGGGTCGGCCAGCGGATTGCGCAGCAAGGCCTGCATCATCACCCCAGCCAGCGCCAGCGCGCCGCCGGTCACGAAGGCCGACAAGGCCCGGCCCAGCCGCAATTCGAGCAGCGTCGCCGTCAGGGTGGACGGCGCGCCCTGCAGCACTTGCGCCAGTGCAGCCGGCAGTTCGGACAGCGGCAGCGCGACCGAGCCGATCATGCAGGCCAGCAGAATGATTGTTGCCGCCACAAGCGTCAAAGCGCTGAGAATAAATAGGCTGCGATAGCGCCCATCGATTATGCCTGATGCAGGAAAACCACTAAGTGCAGAATGCACGAATAACCTCTTGGAGTGGAATGCAGAACGCTGCAACAATACAGCGCCCTGAAAAATAGGGTGATGTCGCCGGGCCGGCTTGCACCGGGCCCAGCTAAAATATCCGCTTATTTCATTGCGTAACGCACACCTACAAACAGGCTGGAGCCGGCAGTTGCATAGTTTTTGGCTAGCTCGTAATCCTTGTCCAGTACATTATTCCAGCGGCCGAAGAGCGACCAGTTGGGTGCCAATTCATAGCTGGCATACAGATTGAGCAAACCATAACCGCCCAATCGGTTCTTGTTTCGTGCGTCATCAAAGCGCTCTCCTGACACCAGCAGTTCGGCGCCGGTAGTGAACATGCCTGAATGATGTTCCAGAGCCATGCTGCCATGCCGTTTTGCGCGGCGCGCCAGGGTCTTGTCGTTGCTGTCATCGTGCGGATCAAGGAAATCCAGCGAACCCCTGATGGTGAACTGATTTATGCGGGTGCTGCCGCTTAGGGATAAGCCACGGATTGTGGCCTGATTGACGTTGTAAGTGCAGCCATAAGGATGCGTGCTCTGCTCGGTCGGGCAAGGGTCGGAAAATGCCAGCAGGTCCGTGATGCGATTGCGGTAATACACGGCGCTCAGTTGCGCTGTCCCATCATCGTAATGCAAGGCCATCTCGGCATTTTTCCCCTGTTCCGGTTTATTCGACATTATGCCGTAGCCGGGGTAAAACAAGTCATTGAAGGTCGGGGCGCGAAAGCTGGTGCCGTAACTGGCATTGGCGCGCAGCGCGCTGCTCAGGCGGTAACCGTAGCCGACGCTGCCGGTGACCTTGCTGCCGAATTGCGAGTTGTCGTCATTGCGAACTCCGATGCTGGCGAGGTGATTGCCGCGATTCAGCTGGTAAGAGGCGGCAATGGCATTGTTGGTGCGATCGCGATTGAGTCCTGCTTCGCTTGAATCCACTTCATCCTTGCGATGCTCGGCCAGCAGTTGCAACATATCCGGACCAAAGGCCAGGTCGTTTTGCCAGCTGACCCCGGTTTGCGTGCTGTCGAAATGACTCTTGCCATAGGAGGCATCGGTATATGACTTATCGGTCGATTGCGACAATTGCAATTGACTGTTCCACCAGGGCAGGATGCGATTATTCGAGTACAGCACTGCGCTGCCTATTTCCTGTTTGCTGCGGTCGTCATACCCAGGTCCGGCATCAAATTGCGCGTTCAGGCGGCTATGCAAAAAGCGCAAGCCAAGTTCATGCCCTTTGGCAAGATCAATGGAAAACTGGCCGCTGGCGCTGTCTTTCGTGTAGCCATCCTTGTCGGCATTGAAACTGTAAGGGCCGGCGGCCGGCTTGGTTGCGGAAAAACCATCCGATTCTTCGTGGGCCGCATTGATGGCATAGCGGAAAGTATGGTCGCCGTCGCTGGAGCCGGATACGCCAGCATCAAGCGTACGCGTACCATGGCTGCCGGCACCAGCGGAAGCATTCAGGCGCGGTGTGCCGTCGCCTTTCTTGGTGAAAATCTGGATTACGCCACCAACTGCATCGGCACCGTAAAGGCTGCTCAATGGGCCATAGACGATTTCTATACGGTCTATTTGCGACAGAGGCAGTGCTGACCAGGTGGCCCCGCCGGCAGTTAAGGAGCTGGTGCGCACGCCATCAATCAGCACGATGCTCTGTTTGTTGTCCGTGCCGCGGACGAAGACAGAAGTGCTGGAGCCGGGGCCGCCATTGGTGACGATCTGTATGTTTTTTTTCTGTTGCAGCAGGCCTGCCAACGAGGTTTGTCCTGAGCGTTGAATTTCTTCTGTCGTGATGACGATGTTGTCGCTCAGTACATCTTTGGCGTTCTGGGCAAAGCGCGAGGCGGTCACCACGACCGGTGCCAAGGTTTTGTCGTCAGTATTCTGGGCGAGCGCCGGGTCGAGGTAGCACAGGGTGATTGCAGAGGCCAGCGCGAGCGGCTTCCAGGCCGGAGTGCGGGCGCGGAGGGTAAAAAAAGTCATGATGTCGTTTCAAATGAGAGTCTCCCGACCTGCGTCCCCGCAAGCCGGAATCAACGGAAATGCGGATTTACGCATTTCCACCTATTCTGGCCGGTATCCGGGCTGACAAGTCGAACCGCTTCACCTTCCCGTGCGATTTGCACAGTGGTCCTGAGAAGCGATTTGTCACCGAAACTTTCCGATGACGCTTGATTTACCGTTGCGGGGGCAGCACACGTTGGCTGATGAGGGTGTCATCTGCGCCGTGTTTCCCGTTTAACTGCAGACATGAGGATGTCCGCGGGCACCAAAACGTGCATATTGTATGCTCACAGCACAGCTTGCGGCAACCGTGCTTTGGAAAACTTGCGCAGGGATTTTGTCGCTTCGCATGGTTTGGCACGCTGAATCGGGTATTTTATAGTTTGCTTTTGCCGGTGTCTGACGTTACGCCCTTGTCCACGAAAACACGAAAAACACGGGTCGGGACCGGAGTCCGATGATTTTCATGAAAATAAGGAGTATCGTAGTTTAATGGCATTTATTGCATATATCTACTGCGAAAATTAAATATACTGCCAGTCTTGCTTGTTCGTGCCTTTGGTGTATTTCGCAGACATGGTTTTCAACCCTAATGCACAGGCATAACATCAAGCTTATATATTAATTGTAAGGATGCAATGAAACAGCCGAAAATACGCTGGTTCGGTTGTTTCTGTTGTGATCGGGCGTCAAAAATCGCTAATTGAATGCCCGTAATGGGCGAGAAAGGTAAGCAATGAAAATCGCAAACGATGTCACCGCGCTGGTCGGCAATACGCCGTTGGTTCGCATCAATCGCATGGCGCAGGGGGCCGTTGCTACCGTGCTGGCCAAGCTTGAATTCTACAGCCCGGCGCATAGTGTCAAGGATCGGATCGGCGTGGCCATGATCGACGCGGCAGAGCAGGCCGGCCTGATCAAGCCGGATACGATTATTGTCGAACCAACCAGTGGCAATACCGGCATCGCGCTGGCAATGGTGTGCGCGGCGCGCGGTTATCGTTGCACGCTGATCATGCCCGACACCATGAGCCGCGAGCGGCGCATGCTGCTGCGCGCCTACGGTGCGGAGCTGGTGCTGACGCCGGGCAGCGAGGGCATGTCCGGCGCCATCAAGAAGGCCGAGGAACTGGTGGCGTCCGATTCCCGCTATTTTCTGCCGCAACAATTCAAGAATGCAGCCAATCCGGAAGTGCATCGCCGCACCACGGCCGAAGAAATCTGGAACGATACCGACGGCCAGGCCGATATCCTGGTGGCTGGGGTCGGCACCGGCGGCACCATCACCGGCGTGGGCGAAGTATTGAAGGCGCGCAAGCCCGGATTTCAGGTGGTTGCAGTGGAGCCGGATGGTTCGCCGATGTTGTCCTGCGGCACCAAAGGCCCGCACCTGATTCAGGGGCTTGGCGCCGGTTTTGTGCCGGACATTCTGAATACCCAGGTGTACGACGAAGTGATTCGGGTCAAGAACGAGGATGCATTTGCTTTCGCCCGCCGTGCCGCGCGCGAAGAAGGCTTGCTGGTCGGGATTTCATCCGGGGCCGCGCTCTGGGCTGCGCTGGAAGTGGCGCGTCGCCCGGAGAACGCCGGCAAATTGATCGTCACCATCATTCCATCCTTTGGCGAGCGCTATCTGAGTACCGCGCTGTATGCCGATCTGGTGGATTGACGATGACGATGGGCTCGATAATCAATCGAGCCGCAATTTACAGCAACAAGCGTCCGATTGCTGACGTGCGTCATTAACAAGGCAATTCAAGGCAATCGTGGGCGCCATGCGCAGCCGCTCAAGAGGCTTGACGGCTGGGCGCGGCGGCTATCCGGGGCTTGCCTCAGATTTCGAGGTTGTCGATCAAGCGGGTGACGCCCAGCTTGGCCGCGCATAGCGCCACCAGCGGCACGCCTTCGGCCAGATCGCCGGCGGATGGCGGTTGCAGGTCGATGCGCTTGCGTACGGCAACGTAATCCGGTTTCCAGCCGCGCTTGTCCAGTTGCGCCATCGCATCCCGCTCCAGTTCGAACATGTTGAGATGGCCGCTGCGGACTTCCTGTGCCACCGCATTCAGGGTTTGGAATAGTTGCGGCGCCTCGGCGCGTTCGTCGCTGGATAAATAACGGTTGCGCGACGACAGCGCCAGACCGTCGTCGGCCCGATAGGTTTCGGCGGCGATGATTTCAGTTGGCAGAGCGAACTGCCGTGACATGTTGCGCACTATCATCAGTTGCTGGTAATCCTTCTTGCCGAATACCGCCACCTTGGGCTGCACGCAGGAGAACAGCTTCAATACTACCGTGGTGACACCAGTGAAAAAGCCGGGACGGAACTCGCCTTCCAGGATATTGCCCAGATCGTTTGGCGGCTGCACGCGGTATTCCTGCGGCTCGGGGTAAAGGTCTTTTTCGGTCGGTGCGAACAGTACGTAGACGCCTTCCTTTTCCAGTTTTTCGACGTCGGCCTGGAAGGTGCGCGGATACTTGTCGAAATCTTCATTAGGACCGAATTGCAGGCGGTTGACGAAGATCGATGCCACCACAGGGTCGCCGTGCCGGCGCGCCAGGCGCATCAGCGACAGATGCCCCTCGTGCAGGTTGCCCATGGTGGGAACGAATGCGGTACGCAACTGGCCGCGCAACTGATCGCGCAATTCTTCAATCGTGGTGACTATTTTCATCGGATTCTTTCAGTGCGCCGGCGTAACGGCAGGCGAATGGATTTGGATTTGTCAGGTTGGTGCGTAAGCCAGTCGCACGTAAATTGGAGCAAATGGTTCTGCCTGGGTAATTTCGATCAGGGTTTCCTTGGCCAGTTCGAGCAAGGCGACAAAGTTCACCACCAGGACCGGTATGCCGCGCGTGCTGTCGAACAAATCCGAAAACTCGACAAATTTGCTGCCTTGCAATGCGCGCAGGATGCCCGACATGTGCTCGCGCACCGAGAGTTCTTCGCGGCTGATCTGGTGATGCTGGATCAGCGTCGCCCGTCGCAGCAGGTCGGCCCAGGCCGATTCCAGCTCGATTACGCTGACATCGGCCCAGCGCACTACCACGCTTTGATCGATATGCACCTGCGGCAGCAGGAAATCGCGCCCCAGTTGCGGCAGTGCGTTGATCTGCAGCGCGGCCAGCTTCATCTGTTCGTATTCCAGCAGGCGACGCACCAGTTCAGCGCGCGGATCCGCGACTTCCTCGCCGCTATCGGCTTTCCTGACCGGCAGCAGCATGCGCGACTTGATCTCGATTAGCATCGCCGCCATCAGCAGGTATTCTGCCGCCAGTTCGAGATTATGGATGCGCACCTGCTCGACGTATTGCAGGTATTGTCGGGTTACCTGAGCCATCGGGATGTCGAGGATATTGAAATTTTGCCGGCGAATCAGGTACAGCAAGAGATCCAGCGGCCCCTCGAACGCTTCCAGGAAGATTTCCAGTGCATCCGGCGGGATGTACAGGTCGGTCGGCATCCGCAACAGCGGCTCGCCGTATAGTCTGGCCAGCGCCGTGTTTTCAATCGGAATGTCGCCGGCGCTTGCCGCCGACTCGACAGTCGCGGCGGCGTGTGCCTGCTGCTGCATGGGCTGCGACGGTTGTGCTTAAACTTTGCTTTGGTACACGTAAGCCTGTTGCTTCACACGCGAAGCCTTGTTGCGTTCCTGCGTATCGAGGTCAAGCGGCTCCTTGTCCCACAACAGGGCGCGGCCTTCGCGCTGGCTTTGCTCGAGGTTCGGATTCTGTTCCTTAAGGCTCTTGAGGAACAGGGTTGCTTCGGATTCGTAGCGCTGGAATTGTTTGCTGAATTTCATGGTGTGTTTGATCGCCTTGTAAGTTCAGGCATTATTCTACCTTGTCTTACGACGGTTTTAGCCAAAGGAGCAAGTATGAACCGATGGATACGCGCCATTCTTGCGCTGGGCAGTGCGGTTTTGGCTGTCGCCTGCGATCAGCAGGGCAATTTTGTCGAGGAAAGCGGATTGTCCAGGCTGGCCAAGGGGATCTCGGGTGAGTCCGACGTCAGGATGGCAATGGGGCAGCCCGATACCGTGTGGGAAGAGGAGGATGGCGCGCGCACGCTGGAATATCCGAAAGGCCCGATGGGGCATCGCACCTGGATGTTTGCCATAGACAAAAATGGCAAGCTGCAGGATTACCGGCAGGTGCTGACCGAGGCTAATTTTGCCAATGTCAGGGTCGGCATGAGCAAGGAAGAAGTACGCCGGTTGCTTGGCAGGCCGAGGACTATCGTTCAGTTCAAGCTGAAAAATGAAGAAGTCTGGGACTGGCGGTATCTGAAATTACACTCAGAATCCCGGTTTTTCAATGTGCATTTCGATATTGATAGCCGCCAAGTCATCGGAACTTCAACTTCGGACGACCAGCCGCAAGGTCGTTAGCGTATTTTCTAAACGCGGGTAGAGATCGCGGTCAATATGCCACGGAGAATGTCGATCGGTTTTGGCGGGCATCCCGGTACGGTCACATCGACCGGGATCACATTCGAGACGCGGCCACAACTGGCATAACTCTCGCCGAACATGCCGCCAGTGCAAGCGCATTCTCCAATGGCGACCACCAGCTTCGGATCAGGCGTGGCGTCATACGCATGCTTCAATGCGGCTGCCATGTTTTTGGTCACCGGGCCGGTGACCAGCAGCATGTCGGCATGGCGCGGACTGGCAACGAACTTGATGCCCAGTCCCTCAATATTGTAGTAGGGGTTGCTCAGCGCCTGTATCTCCAGCTCGCAGGCATTGCATGAGCCGGCATCCACTTCGCGAATACAGAGTGCGCGCCCAAGAATATGCAGGATATCCGTTTGAATTTGCGCACGCTCGGTGTGCCAGGCATCGTGTGGTTCTGGCGCCGCTTCGGTTGGAATCCCAGCATGGACGATTTGTTTGAGGAGGTGCCACATCAGAGGTCATGTCCCGAATAGCTGAGGTTGAAGGATTTGTTGATCAGCGGGAAGTCCGGGACAATATTGCCCATGATTGCGTGTTGCAGGATGGGCCAGTTCTGCCAGGATGGCTCATGGCAATGACAGCGCAGAATTTTTCCCTGCGCATCACTTTCCATCGCCACCAGCACCGGGCCGCGCCAGCCTTCTACCCAGCCTAGCCCCAGGCCCTCGGCATGGTGTTCGGATAAGGGCGCCGTTGTGGGCCCTGGCGGTAATTGATGCGCGATTTCCCGCAACAGACGCATTGATTCGAAAATTTCTTCGAACCGCACAAACACCCGTGCCGCGACATCACCATTGCTGTGCGTCGCCATGCGCACATTGAGCTGCGCATAGGGATTAATGGGCTGATCGGCCCGCGCATCCCATGCCTGCGCGCTGGCCCGCCCGGCCAATCCGCACAAGCCGAGTTCTGCCGCCAGTTTCGGCAATACGCGGCCGGCGGAGATAAAGCGATCCTGCAAGCCTGCATGTTCTTCATAGATGACACGAAGAGCCCGGACTTCCGTCTCAATCTGTGCACACTGCGCCACAAGCAAGCTTATGCCCGATGCGTCAAGATCGATAACGGTGCCGCCCGGGACAATGCGATCCATCATGAAACGGTGGCCGAACAATTGATCATTGAGCCGTACCCATTGTTCTTTCAGTAACGAAAACTGGGCCAGGCCCATAGCAAGGCCCGCATCGTTTCCGAGCGCGCCCAGATCGCCCAAGTGATTGGCGATACGTTCACGCTCCAGCAGCAGCGCACGCAACCATTGCGCGCGCGGCGGGATCTGCGATGCGGTTGCAGCCTCGACTGCCATGCAATAGGCCCAGGCAAAGGCGACCGTCGAATCGCCGGAAACACGGCCTGCAATCCGATACCCGTCCGCCATGTGATGCCGCGTAAAAAGTTTATCCGTGCCTTTGTGGGTATAGCCAAACCTTTGTTCCAGGCGCAGTACTTTCTCGCCCACTACCGAGAAACGGAAGTGCCCGGGCTCGATGGTGCCAGCATGAATCGGTCCGACGGCAATTTCGTGTACGCCGTCTCCCGCCACCGACACGAACGGATAGCTTTCCAGTGCGCTGTCGAATTGCTCCAGCCCTGAATGCTGTTGCCGCAACGGAAAATAGTCTTGGGGCCACTTGCCGTGATTGAGCCAGGGACGAACATCCTCCGCGCCGCTCGCGCGTATGCCCAACAAATCGAAAATGGCACGCTGCATCCGCACCGCTGCGGGGAATACCTCGGACAGGTCCGGATATCCTTCCTGTTCTGTTACCGGCAGTTGTAGCCAAAGCAGGCCCTCCGCCACGCAGTACGCTGCCGAGATGATGAATTGATCGGCCTCCGGTGTTCTGTCCGTACCCCAAACGGAAATCAGGCGACCTCCTTCGGTGCGGATTATGCGCGCAATGCGCCTCCAGTCCTGTGCCCCGGCCTCGGCCAGCCATGCCGGCGCGCCCCCTGGCAGAGGTCTGAGGGGGAGTGCATATCGTTCGAACAAGGCATCAGTTTTCATAGTTTATTCACGATGATATTGACCGCTTGCCGGAACCAGGTATTCAGGTAGGGCGGGATATACAAGCCGAGCATCAGCGCCAGTCCGAGATGGATGAATACCGGCAGCAGTGCAGGAGAGTGCGCGAGCGGCTTGGCCGTCGTTTCGCCGAATGCCATCGATTGCACGCGGCTGAAAATCGAGGCGAATGCCACACCCAGCGCCAGCAGCAGTATTGGTGTGGCCCACGGCAATTCGCGCATGGCTGTTGTCACGATCAGGAATTCGCTGGCGAAAACGCCAAACGGCGGCATGCCAAGGATCGCCAGCGATCCCAGCAGCATGCCCCAGCCAACCGTCGGGCTGACTTTTACCAAGCCTCGGATGTCCGCGATGACCTGGCTGCCAGCCTTCTGACAGGCATGGCCAACAGTGAAAAAAATTGCGGATTTCACCAGCGAGTGCACGGTCATGTGCAGCAAGCCTGCATACGTTGCGATCGGTCCGCCGATGCCGAACGCAAAAGTCATCAGTCCTACATGTTCGATCGACGAGTAGGAGAACATCCGCTTGACATCTTTCTGCCGCGACAGGGAGAAGGTCGCCACCAACACCGAGATCAAACCGAAGCCGACCAGCAACTTGCCGGGAATGCCATTGTGTAAAGCACCATCCGCCAGCACCTTGAAGCGCAGCACCGCATACAGCGCAACATTAAGCAACAGTCCCGACAGCACGGCAGAGATTGGCGTCGGTCCTTCGGCATGGGCATCGGGCAGCCAGTTATGCAGCGGCACCAGGCCCATCTTGGTGCCGTAGCCAACCAGCAGGAACACAAAGGCGAGCGACATGATGGCCGGCTCAAGATGGGTCTTGATGGCATTCAGATTAGTCCATAACAGCGCATCGCTGTCTCCGCCAAGCTGGCGGTCGGCGGCAAGATACAGCAGTATCGTCCCGAACAGCGCCAAGGCGATGCCGACCCCGCACAAGATGAAATATTTCCAGGCCGCCTCCAGGCTGGTCGCGGTGCGATACACGCTGACCAGCAGCACGGTGGCCAGCGTTGCACCTTCCATCGCCACCCACAGGATGCCCATATTGTTGGTCAACAGAGCCAGCAACATGGTGAACATGAACAGTTGAAACATGCTGTGATACAGCCGCATGCGGGCCGGAGTCATCTTGCCGTGATCGCGCTCGATGCGCATGTAGGGCCGCGAGAATAATGCGGTGGTGAGGCCGACAAAAGCGGTCAATGTGACGAGGAATACATTCAGGGGGTCGACGAAAAATAATTTCCCGAAAGCGAAGATGGGGCCGCTGGCGATGATCTTTGCGGTCAATAATGCCGCAGCGATGAAAGTGACCAGGCTGAAGCCGACGTTGATTTCAGGCGCCGCTTCATGTTGCCCGACCAGGCCCAGCACGATGCCGCCGAGTAGCGGCGTGATGAGAACCAGCAATAATGGATCCATGTCAGTCCTCTTTCAGGTTTTCCAGATTGTGGATATCCAGGTTATCGAACTGTTCGCGGATCTGGAACATGAACACGCCGAGTATCAAAATGCCGACCAGAACGTCAAGGGCAATGCCGAGTTCGATGATCATCGGCATGCCGTTGGTTGCCGCAGTCGCAGCGAAAAACAAGCCATTCTCCATCGCAAGGAATCCGATCACCTGCGGCACCGCCTTGGAACGCGTGATCATCATCAGGAAAGCAAGAAGGATGCAGGCCAGCGCAATGCCAAGGGTGCCGCGCGCGATCGAAGAGGATAGTTTTGCGACCGGCATCGCGAGATTGAAGGCGATGATCACCAGTACGATCCCGATCAGCATGGTGGCAGGGACATTGATCAAAGGTTCGACATCCCATTTGACATTCAGACGCAGGATCAGCTTGTGGAGTATCCAGGGAATCAACACCACTTTGAGCGCAAAGGTCAGACCGGCAGAAAAATACAGATGGTGGTCATTGGTGACATACGCGACCACCAGAGCGGAGGCAACCAGCGTCGCGCCATGCAAGGTGAACAAGTGAATCAGCGACAGAATCCGGCGTTGGCTGAGCATCGCAAACGTCAGCAGCAGCAGCGTGGCAGCCAGCAGATTCAGTATTTGTAGCGTGAAGTTTGGCATTGTTCTATGCCCCCAAAAGGAAGTGCACCAGCATGCCGATGACGGCCAGCAGAAACGCTGCGGTCAGAAATTCCGGGACCCGGAAGATGCGCATCTTGGCGCTGCTCATTTCGATCAGGGCCAGCAACGCGCCGCCGAGCGCCAGTTTGAGCAGCAGGATCGGAAGCGCAGAGAGCAGCGCCAGCGGACGGCTGGCTTCGGCAATTCCCCAAGGTATGAAGAGTGCGATTCCTATGCAGGAATAGGCAAAAAGTTTCAGGCTGGCGGCCCATTCCATCAGCGCCAGATGGCGTCCCGAGTATTCCAGCAAAAGCGCCTCGTGAATCATCGTCAGTTCCAGATGCGTGGCGGGATTGTCGACCGGCACGCGGGCATTTTCTGCCAGCGACACCATCGTAAATGCGACCCCGGCAAAGGCCAGGCTGGGGTAGATCGCCAGTTCGCGATGCACCAGGCTATCGACGATGCTGGTCAGCAAGGTCGATTGCGTGATCAGGGAAGCCGAAAACAACACCATCAGCAGCGCCGGTTCAGCCAGGAAGCCGACCAGCATCTCGCGCCGCGCACCCATGCTGCCAAACGCGGTGCCGATATCCATCGCGGCCAGCGATATGAAAACGCGGGCCAGCGCAAGCAGGCCAACCAGTGCAATCGCATCGGCGGCAGGCGACAGCGGCAGATCGGTCGACAGGGTAGGGATGATGCCGCACGCCAGCGTCATGCAGCCAAACACGATGTAGGGCGCCATGCGAAACAGCGGGCTGGCATGTTCGGCCAGTACGGACTCTTTATGGAACAGCTTGTGCAGCATCCGATACGGCTGGAACAGGCTGGGCGCGCTTTTATTCTGCAGCCAGGCGCGACACTGATTGATCCACCCGGTCAATAGCGGCGCAACCGCAAGCGCAAGCAGTATTTCCAGCAGTTGTGAAAAAAACCCAAAGAACGTGATCATTGATTCACCACCAGCAACAATATCAGGAGAGTCAGGAAACTGTAGAGCAGATATGCGGCAATGCGGCCCTGCTGCAGCAGGCTGATGATGCGTGCGATGCGCTCGGTAATGGCGGCAATCGGACGATACAGCAGACCCCAGAATGGGTCTTCAATCGTCACCTGATAGCGCGGCGCTTTATCGAACGATGAAGGCAGTTGCCGCGTCATCCGGAAGAAGGAACCAAAAATTTCCCGGATCGGCTGACCGAATCCTTCCGCGGTGTCTTGCATCCTGGCAGTCTGGAAAGGGAATCCACAGCCCCACGGTATCGAGCGCCGGAAGCGGCCATGGTACAAACGCCGCACCAGCAAATAAGCCACAACGCAACATGCCGCCAATATCATCACGAATGCTACCGGCATGTAGCTGGCGCGGTCGGGATCCACCGGCGCAAGCAGCAGCCAGCCATTCTGAAGAACAGCGGTGCCAATGCCGCCTCCCACCAGCAGGTGCGTGACACGATCGATCGCCAGCACCATCTGCACCGGAAACAAACCGAAGAATATGCACGCTGCAACCAGCCATACGAAACCAAGGCGCTCCCAATTATCCGCATCATGCGCATCGAGAAGTTTTTGCTCGCGTGGCTGGCCGAGAAAGATGATCGCGAAGAATTTGACCATCACATAACCGGCCAGTGCGCCCACCAGTGCGATCACCGCGGCGACGATGGGGATCAGCATGTTGAGGAAGGAATTCGGCAATCCGGGTGTAAACAGGAAACTTTGCAACAACAGCCATTCGGACACGAAACCGCCGAACGGCGGCAGGCCGGCAGCCGCCAGTGCGCCCACCAGCGCCGCCCATCCTGTCCATGGCATGAAGCGCATCAGCCCGCCCAGATGCCCGAGATTGCGCTCGCCGGTCGCATGCAGCACGGTGCCGGTGCCGAGGAAAAGCAGACTCTTGAAAGCGCCATGACTCGCCACATGATAGAGCGTTGCGGTCAGCGACAGCGCGGCCATGCCCGCCATGTCGTAGGCGCGAAACAGGATCGTCAAGCCGATGCCGACAAACATCAGGCCGATATTTTCTATCGACGAGTAGGCCAGCAGACGCTTCATGTCGGTCTGGGCCGCGCTCAGTACCACGCCGAACAAGGCTGTCGCCAGTCCGAGCGCCAGCGTAATGCCGCCCCACCACCAAACCTGGGTATGCAGCAGATCGAAGGTGACGCGCAGCACGCCATAGATGCCGGTCTTCAGGACGAAGGCGCTCATCAGGGCCGAGATCGGCGATGGCGCCGCCGGGTGCGCTTCCGGCAACCATATATGCAAGGGCAAAATGCCGGCCTTGGCGCCGAAACCGAACAGCGCGAGAAAGAAAGTGACCGTTGCCCAGAACACATTCAAATGCTGCTGGCGCATGTTGGCAAAGGTGTAGTCGCCGGTATTGGCCTGCAGCAGCCCGAAGCACAGCAATAGCGCCAGCGCGCCGACATGCGATATCAGCAGGTACAGGAAGCCCGCGCGGCGCACTTCGGGTAGCCGGTGATTCGCGGTCACCAGCAAGGTCGCCGACAGGGACATCGTTTCCCACGCCACCATGAACACATAGGCATCGTCGGCGATCAACAGCAAGGCCATGCTGGCCAGGCAGACGTGATACTCAAGGCACAACAGCCCCGGCGGGGTTCCTTCGCCCTTGCGGAAATAGCCGGCGGAAAAAATCGAGACCCCGGTGCTGACGATGCCGAACACGAACAGGAAATAGGAAGACAGGCTGTCGAGCCGCAGATGGAACGGCAAGTCGGGTAAACCGATCGGCAGCACCGCGGTTTGCGGCCCCCCGAAGGCGCTGACCAGGCCGGTGGCGCCCAGGATGATGCCCAGCACTGCGCCCAGCGGGAACAGCGCACGCGCCACAAAAGCGGTCTTCTTCAGGGCCAGCAGCCCGCATGCGCCGATCAGCAGCCAGCCTGCGATGACCAGCAATATGTAATCAATGGAAATCAAGTCTGGCACCGTCGTTCCTTATGTTTGTTCGCGAGGGAAGGGGCGAATCAAGCCAAGACGAGATATCCAGCGGCCTCCCCGGCATCGATCGTGCCGAATATTTGTTGTTTGTTTTTTCTATTGTGCACCTTGCCGCAAGGATACTTCAAGATATTCATCAAGCCTGCGCGGATGAGCTGCGCCCAGGAACGTGCCGGACGCGCTGCTGATCGACGGCAGAAACACCCGGTCAACTGGCAAATCGCGGCTTGATGGCATGCGCCGCACGCAGCGCCTGTGGTGGAGCGGCTAGCAGCAGCGGAGCGCCGCATGTCAGCCTGATTTATTGTGAAAACATGGGAGTATGATGTAAAAAATATTATTTCATCATATATTAATTGCGGAAAATAAAATACAGCATTGAGTATGTTTTATCGCCGGAGAACCCTGCGCATCACGGTCAGGGCCGGTTCTTGCGGGCTGGCGTGGCTGTATTCGAGTTCGGGGGCGATCTCGAAGCCGAGTGCGGCGTAAAAGTCGATGAGGCGCGGCTGGTCGGTGCGTACCGCCAGCCGGAGTTCGGTGACATCGCAGCCGAGCGCGTGGTGGATCACCGCTTCCAGCAGGTGCTGCGACAGGCTCTGGCCGCGGAAGGCGTGGGTCACGCCCATGCGGATGATTTCCCAGATGTCGTGCTCGGTGTCCGTCGGCAGCCAGCGCACCGAGCCGGCGGCGACATCGTCGACCAGCAGAATGAAGCCGCCGCCCAGCCGCAAATCATCCAGAACCCTGGCGCTGGTTTCGTGGTGGCCGCTGGAGTTGGCCGCGACTGTTTGATTCCAGGCGTTGCAGGTCAGGTCGGCAATCAGGTCCGCATCGTCCGGGCTTGCTTCGCGTATCAAGAAATCCATGGGCTAGAGAGAGCGCGTAAACAGGGACTTGTTAAAAGGCACACATCGCTCCGTCTGATCTGCACATTAGTGGATCCGCATCCCGGGCTCCGCGCCCGGCCACGGGTTGAGGATGTAGATCCCCGGATTGGCCTTCTCGTCGGCGGCGGAGGCCGCCATCACCATGCCTTCGGACACGCCGAATTTCATCTTGCGCGGCGCCAGGTTGGCTACCAGCACCGTCAGTTTGCCGATCAGCTGTTCCGGCTGGTAAGCGGATTTGATGCCGGAGAACACATTGCGCAAGCGGCCTTCGCCTGCGTCCAGCGTCAGGCGCAGCAGCTTGTCGGAACCGTCGACATGTTCGCAATTGACGATCCTGGCGATGCGCAGGTCGATCTTGGCGAAATCGTCGATCTTGATCTCAGGGGCGAGCGCTTCAATCGCCCCGCTGTTCTCACCCTCTCCCTCCGGGAGAGGGCCGGGGTGAGGGAGGTTTTTTTTCGCGCTGGCCGTGCCGGCATCGGCAGCCGGTGCTGCCGCTGGTGCTTCAGTCTCCGGCGCCTCGAACAGCGCATCGAGCATTTTCGGCTCGACCCTTTGCATCAGATGTGCATACGGATTTATTTGATGGTTATCCGGCATCGCCACGGCGGCGTCAGACCACTGCAGCGGCGCCAGGTTGAGCAGGGCTTCGACTTGTTGCGCCAGTTGCGGCAATACCGGCTTCAGGTACACGGTCAGAATCCGGAATGCTTCCATCAGGCGGCTGCAGACTTCATGCAGCGCGGCCGCCTTGGCCGGGTCTTTCGCCAGTTCCCACGGCTTGTTGGCATCGACGTAGGCGTTGACGATGTCGGCCTGGTCCATCACTGCGCGCAGCGCCTTGCCGTATTCGCGGCCGTTATACAGCGCCAGGATTTCGGAGCCGGCGCTGCGCAGCGTGGCCAGGAAGGCGTCGCTGTCGGTGGCCCAGTCCATGCTGAGTTTGCCGTCGAATTTCTTGGCAATGAAGCCGGCGGCGCGGCTGGCGATATTTACGTACTTGCCGATCAGGTCGGCGTTGACGCGCGCGACGAAATCGTCCGGGTTGAAATCGACATCCTCCACCTTGGCGTTGAGCTTGGCGGCGATGTAATAGCGTAGCCATTCCGGGTTCATGCCAATGTCGAGGTAGCGCAGCGGCGAGATGCCGGTGCCGCGCGATTTCGACATTTTTTCGCCGGAAACGGTGATGAAGCCGTGCACGAAGATATTGTTCGGCACTTTCTGGCCGGAGAACTTCAGCATCGCCGGCCAGAACAGCGTGTGGAAGTAGATGATGTCCTTGCCGATGAAGTGGTATTGCTCGGTGGTCGGGTCGGCCATGAAGGCGCCGAAGTCGCGTCCGGTCTTGCCGAAGTAGTTCTTCAGCGAAGCCAGGTAGCCGACCGGCGCATCCAGCCAGACGTAGAAGTATTTGCCCGGCTCGTCGGGAATTTCGATGCCGAAGTAGGGTGCATCGCGGCTGATGTCCCAGTCGCCCAGGCCGCTGCTTTCGCCTTCTCCGCCTTCCAGCCATTCGCGCGCCTTGTTCGCCACTTCCGGCTGCAGCCGCTGCGGGTCCAGCGCCCATTCGCGCAGGAATTCCACGCATTGCGGGTCCGACAGCTTGAAGAAGAAGTGTTCGGACGACTTCATCACCGGCGTGGCGCCGGTCAGCGTCGAGTACGGATTTTTCAGCTCGGTCGGCGCATATACTCCGCTGCAGACTTCGCAGGAGTCGCCATATTGGTCCTTGGCACCGCATTTCGGGCATTCGCCCTTGATGTAGCGGTCCGGCAGGAACATGTTCTTGACCGGGTCATAAAATTGTTCGATGGTCTTGGTGGCGATGAAGCCTGAGGCTTTCAGCTTGCGGTAGATGTCGCGCGACAGTTCGTGGTTTTCCGGACCGTCGGTCGAATGCCAGTTGTCGAACGCGATATGGAAGCCGTCCAGATATTGCTTGCGCCCGGCGGCGATGTTGGCGACGAATTCCTGCGGCGTGACGCCGGCCTTTTCGGCTGCGATCATGATCGGCGCGCCATGGGCGTCGTCGGCGCCGACAAAGTGCACTTCGTGGCCCTGCATTCGCTGCAACCGGACCCAGATGTCGGCCTGGATGTATTCCATGATGTGGCCGATATGAAATGCGCCATTGGCGTAAGGGAGGGCGGTGGTAACGAACAGCTTGCGGGTCATGGTTGGTGCGCTTTTGACATGAAGAAAACGTCATTTTAACAGTGCAATAGACATGTGGTGCATAAGGGATATGCTGTTGCGCGCGCGGTTTTGCGCTAGACTTGCCTATCAACTATGGAGACAAGCATGAGCATCACGGTAGAAACGGTTAAGGAAATCCTGGCTACAGTAATCGACCCGAACACAAACAAGGACTTCGTATCCACCAAATCGGTCAAAAACATTGTGCTCGACGGTGCCGATATTGCACTTGATATCGAGCTTGGCTATCCGGCTAAAAGCCAGATCGATGCGATCCGCAAAAGCGCGATCGCTGCGCTGCGCGGCATTCCCGGCGTCGGGAATGTCAGCGTCAATGTGTATGTCAAGATTATTTCGCACGCGGTGCAGCGCGGCGTCAAGCTGATGCAGAATGTGAAGAACATCATCGCTGTCGCTTCCGGCAAGGGCGGCGTCGGCAAATCGACCACTGCGGCCAATCTGGCGCTGGCGCTGGCCGCCGAAGGGGCGTCGGTCGGGATTCTGGACGCCGATATCTACGGCCCCTCGCAGCCGATGATGATGGGCATCGCCGGCCGGCCGGAGTCGCTCGACGGCAAGACCATGGAGCCGCTGGAAAATTACGGCCTGCAGGTATCCTCGATCGGTTTCATGATCGACCCCGACGAGCCGATGGTGTGGCGCGGCCCGATGGTCACGCAGGCGCTGCAGCAATTGCTGGAGCAGACCAACTGGCGCGACCTCGATTACCTGATCGTCGATATGCCGCCGGGTACCGGCGACATCCAGCTGACGCTGTCGCAAAAAGTGCCGGTGACCGGTGCGGTGATCGTCACCACGCCGCAGGACATCGCCTTGCTGGATGCGCGCAAGGGCTTGAAGATGTTCGAGAAGGTCGGGATTCCGATCCTCGGCATCGTCGAAAACATGAGCACCCATATCTGCTCCAACTGCGGCCATGCGGAATCGATTTTCGGCGCCGGCGGCGGCGAGAAGATGTGTGCGGAATACGGTGTTCCCTTCCTCGGCGGGCTGCCGCTGACGATGTCGATTCGCGAGCAGGCCGACTCCGGCCGCCCGACCGTGGTGGCCGACCCGGATGGCCCGGTGACTGCGATTTACAAGGAAATCGCCCGCAAAATCGCGATCGGCGTGGCGGAAAAAGCGCGCGACATGAGCGGCAAGTTTCCGAGTATCGTGGTCAAGAACGATTGAGTTTTTGCATGAACGGGCCGGCTGTAGCCCAATCCGTGCACCTTCTTCCCGCTTGTGGCGTTATCTTTAATATTGGGAGTATGATTTAAGGCACTGGGATTCCCACAGGGTTGTCCTGGTGTTTTTGAAATACATTGCAGAGTATATTGACATCAAGCAAGCTTTTTGCCGCTTGCGGCGGGAAGCAGTCTGACCCAGTGCACAGAAATGAGGCCCGAAGGTGGAGACGCAGGCAATCGATGTGAGTGTCATCATGCAGCGCAAGGCGCTCGACAACCGCTGGCAGTCGCATCAGTGGCTCCCGCTGGAGGTGCTCGATACAGCCGCCTTGCCACCCGGCGGCGCGCGCTGCCTGCTGGACGATGTCGACGATACGCGCTGGATATTTCCCGGCTTCGCCATCAAGCTGTTCAGCGACGAGGGCGAGGGCTATTATCTCAACCTCAGTTCCGCCGTCCCATGCTGGTTCATCATGTGGCGCATCGAGCAGATCGGCGCGCAAGAAGTGGCGGTGCCGAAGGCTGTCACGTTGTCATACAACGAGGCGGCGCGCCTGATGGATGGCGGCGAACAGGTCGAAACGCTGCCGGCGTCGGCGGCGATCATCGAACGCTTGAGCATGTTCACCCAGCAGCATTATCAGTCCGAGGTCAAACGCAAACGCAAAAAGCCTTCGTTTGAAGGCGGTGCTGGCGTTGATCGGATGGCGCAGGCGGAGGGCAAGGATAATGGCAGCCGATGATTTTTTCGCGCGCTGGAGCAAGCGCAAGGTCGATGCTGTACCGCCACCTGCCGCTCTTGATCCTGCCGCCGTCGTTGCGGATGCGCAGCTCGGCAGCGGCTCGGCAACGGCAGGCAAGCCGCTGCCGACGCTAGCCGATGTCGAAGGCCTGACGGCGGACTCCGACTACGCCGCATTTGTCGCCAAGGGCGTCGATGAGACCGTCAAGCGCTCCGCGATGAAAAAGTTGTTTGCGCTGCCGCAGTTCAACATCATGGATGGGCTCGATATTTACGTCGGGGACTACAGCCAGCCCGACCCGCTGCCGCCCGGCATGCTGGAAGCGTTGCAACATGCCAGGGGCGCGCTCGATCCGGCGCAATTCTTTGCCAGGCCGGTGTCGCCATTGCCGGAGCCGATGCCGATGCCGATGCCGGAACAGGCAGAGCAAGCTCCTGCCGTCAATCCGCCCGAGCCGGTTCCGCTGCTCCCGACCGTCACAACAGCACCACACGATCCTGCCCCCGCCCTGCCGCAGCAAGAGGTTCAACCGGACACCCCGCCGGTCCTGGTGCCGAATCCGCTGCCGCTGCCGCTGCCGGCTGCCGTCGCAACGCACAAGAATGAGGCTGTATGACGACCCAATTCAGAATCTGCAACTGCAACCGCAGCATGCCGCTCGATGCTGCGGCCGGCACTCAGCTAGGCGCCGCGCTCGGCAGCGGTGCGCTGCCGGTGGCCAGCCAGCTCTGCCGGCGCGAGATCGGCGCCTATCTGGAGGTGCTGGACGGCGTCGATGAGGTGGTCGTCGCCTGCACCCAGGAGCGCGCGCTGTTTGCCGAACTGGCGCAGCAAAAAAACACGATGGTGCCGATTCGCTTCGTGAATATCCGCGAAACCGCCGGCTGGAGCGCGGAATCGAAGACCGCGTTGCCGAAGATGGCGGCATTGCTGGCCGCCGCCGCCTTGCCCGACCCGGAGCCGGTACCGATCGTCGATTTCGATTCGGCCGGGCATGCGCTGATTATCGGGCCGGCCGATCAGGTGTTGCCGTGGGTCCGGCGCTTGGGCGATCAAGTCGATGTCAGCGTGCTGCTGACATCCGGCAGCCAGAATCAGATGCTGGGCGAGCGCAGTTTTCCCAGCTTTTCGGGCAAGCAGATTGCGATTTCCGGCTGGCTGGGCGCGTTCCAGGTGCGCTGGCAGCAAGACAACCCGATCGACCTGGAAGCCTGCGTCCGCTGCAACGCCTGCATCGAAGCCTGCCCGGAAGGGGCGATCGACCTGAGCTACCAGATCGATCCTAACCTGTGCCGCTCGCACGGCGATTGCGTCAAGGCCTGCGGCAGCATCGGCGCGATCGATTTTGCGCGCGGCGACATCAAGGCGGCCAACGACCGCAGCGGCGAATTCGATCTGATCTTCGACTTGTCCCGTACGCCGCTGCTGTGCGTCCATCAGTTGCCGCAGGGATATTTCGCGCCCGGGCCGGATGTCGCGCGCCAGTTTGAGGATGCGTTGAAGCTCACGCAGATGATCGGCCAGTTCGAAAAGCCGAAATTCGTCACCTACAAGGAAAAGCTGTGCGCCCACAGCCGCAATGAAAAAATCGGCTGCAACGCCTGCATCGATATCTGCTCGGCCGAAGCGATCAGCCACCACGGCAATCGCGTCAGGGTCGATCCCAATCTGTGCGCCGGCTGCGGCGCCTGCAGCACGGTCTGTCCGTCCGGCGCACTCGCGTATGCGTACCCGCGTACCCCCGACATGGGGTTGCGCATCAAGACGCTGCTGACCACCTATGCCAAGGCAGGCGGCCGCCAAGCCGGGCTGCTGTTCCACAGCCAGGGGCAGGGCACCACCTTGGTGGAGCAGACGGGCAGGCTGGCCAAGGCCGGCTGGCGCGGCATGCCGGCGCGCATCATCCCGCTCGAGCTGCACCACACGGCTGCGGCCGGCATCGACGTCTGGCTCGCCGCCTTTGCCTACGGCGCGGCCGATGTCAGCGTGCTGGTGACGGGCGAGGAAGCGCCGCAATACCTGGAGGCGCTGCAGCAGCAGATGGAACTGGCGCAAACCATCCTGTCCGGGCTGGGCTATGCAGGCATCCACGTGCAGCTGATACGTGCCAGGACCGCCGCCGAACTCGACGCCGCAGTCAATGCGCTGACGCCAGCCCAGGCGCCGCAAAGCTGCGCGACTTTCAATCTGGCGGCTGACAAACGCACCGCACTCGAGTTCGCGCTCGCGCATTTGCACCGGCATGCGCCGGCCAGAGTAGAGCAGATTGCCTTGCCAGCCGGCGCCTTGTACGGCGCGGTGGCAGTCGACAAGGATGCCTGCACGCTGTGCATGTCCTGCGTCGGCGCCTGCCCCGAATCCGCGCTGACCGATAACCCGAGCCTGCCGCAGTTGCGTTTTATCGAGAAAAACTGCGTGCAGTGCGGCTTGTGCGAAAAAACCTGCCCCGAGTCGGCGATCACGCTGTCGCCGCGCCTGTTGTTTACCGACGCCGCCAGGCAAGCGGTGGTGTTGAACGAAGCGCAGCCCTACCATTGCATCCGCTGCAATACGCCGTTCGGCACGCTGCAGATGATCGACAACATGCTGGCAAAACTGTCGGCGCACGGCGCTTTCGCCGGCAATCTGGACCGCATCAGGATGTGTTCCGACTGCCGCGTGATCGACATGATGGAAAATAAAAACGAGGCTTCGATAACCGCCCTGAAACAACCGCAGTGAGCCGGAGAATGCATGAACGCCACCAGCCAGCCAATGAAGTTTGAAACCCCGGACCAGGGCGAGGAAGCCGCCCGCGCGGATTTGTACGGCTTGCTGGCCACGCTGTTTTACGCCCCGCCGCCGCAGGCGCTGATCGATGCTGTGGCTGCCGCGCAGTCCGGCGGCGACGGCGTGCTGGAACGCGCCTGGATCGAGCTGGCGCTGGCCTGCAAGAATACGCAAGCCGAAGCAGCGCGGGAAGAATACGAGCAGTTGTTCATCAGCACCGGCAAGCCGGAAGTGATGCTGTACGGTTCGTATTACCTGTCCGGCTTCTTGATGGAAAAGCCGCTGGCGGCGTTGCGCGCCGACCTGGACCGACTCGGCCTGGAGCGGACGGCCGCGGTGACCGAGAGCGAGGATCATATCGCAACCTTGTGCGAGGTGATGCGCCACCTGATCGCGTCGGATGACGTACTGCAAGCCAATATCGCAGTGCAAAAAACCTTTTTTACCGCCCACATGCAAGCCTGGGTGTTCGATGCCTGCACCGCAATCAATGCCAACAGCCATGCCAGGCTGTACGCGGCAGTGGCCAACCTGGCGCGGACGTTTTTCGAAGTGGAGATGCAGGCCTTTGATATGGCTTAAATTGCCGCCGGAAATTGCCGCTACGCTGAGATAGGTACGACCGCAATCAGAGTGCGGCAGGGTTTCCGGCGTTGTGTATATACTGGGGTTGTGTATTTTAATTTCGGCATATAAATATTGTTATAATTACCTATTTTTATTGATACCCCATAATTTGTATTATTTGCATGGCGCTGCAGACGAGACTGGCGAAGCCTGATCCGGCATGGTTTCAAGCTGACGTTCTGAAATCTTTAATTGCAATTGTTTATTGAACAATTGTAATGGTTTGCATAAGATGCAAGATGATAGGCAGTCAAATCACGATTCACGAGCGCCTGCAAGAAGATCAGGATTCCCAACCTGCATTCAGGAGACCGTCATGGCCGATACAAACAAAATCGCACGCCGGACATTCCTTTCCGGGCTCGGCTTGGCTGCTGCGGCTGGTGTTGCGGCCAGGATTTCCAGCAGAGCACCTGCCGGCAAGGCGCTGGGCGCCGTCGCTACCGAGCCTGCCGGCGGCGGCTATCGACTGACGGAGCATGTCAAAAAATACTACCGCACCACCACCATCTGATAGCGAGGTGACAACATGCTGTTGACCCGCAAAAGCGACGCAGGCCGGCATCCGCCCAGCCGTTTTACATCCGGCCTTGCCGCCAGCCTGTCGCGCGCGTTACCGACGATGGATCGCCGGCTGTTCCTGAAACGCTCCGGCATTGGTGTCGGGGCCGGGATCGCCGCTGCGCAATTGGGCCTGATACAAAAAGCCAAGGCGGCGGTCGAAGGCAAGACGGCCGGCGCCAAGATCGAGGTCAGGCGCACCGTATGCACCCATTGCTCGGTCGGTTGTGCGGTGGACGCAGTGGTCCAAAACGGCATTTGGGTGCGGCAGGAGCCGGTCTTCGATTCGCCGATCAATCTCGGCGCGCATTGCGCCAAGGGCGCTGCGCTGCGCGAGCACGGCCATGGCGAGTACCGGCTGAAATATCCGATGAAGCTGGTCAACGGCAAGTATCAGCGCATCAGTTGGGATCAGGCGCTAAACGAGATTTCCGCCAAGATGCTCGATATCCGCAAGGTCAGCGGCCCGGATTCGGTGTTCTGGGTCGGCTCCTCCAAGCACAACAACGAACAGTCCGCCTTGCTGCGAAAATTCGTCTCATTTTTCGGCAGCAATAACTGCGATCACCAGGCACGGATCTGCCATTCCACCACGGTTGCGGGTGTTGCCAACACCTGGGGCTATGGCGCAATGACAAATAGCTACAACGACATGCAGAACGCGAAGGCGGCAATGTATATCGGTTCCAATGCCGCCGAGGCGCATCCGGTGTCGATGCTGCATCTGCTGCACGCGAAAGAAACCGGCTGCAAGGTGGTTGTGGTCGACCCGCGTTACACGCGCACCGCAGCCAAGGCGCAACAATACGTGCGGATCCGCTCCGGATCCGACATCCCATTCCTGTACGGTTTGCTGTACCACATCTTCAAGAACGGCTGGGAAGATCAGGAATACATCAACAACCGCGTCTACGGCATGGACAAGGCCAAGGAGGAAGCGCTGACCTGGACGCCCGAAAAAGTGGAGGAGGCGTGCGGCGTAACCGAGGCCGAGGTTTTCAAGGTCGCCGAAACCCTTGCCAAAAACCGCCCTTCGACCGTGGTCTGGTGCATGGGGCAAACCCAGCACACGATCGGCAACGCGATAGTGCGCCTGTCTTGCATCCTGCAGCTGGCGCTGGGCAATGTCGGCAAATCGGGTGGCGGCACCAATATTTTCCGCGGCCACGATAATGTGCAGGGAGCAACCGATGTCGGGCCGAACCCTGATTCCCTGCCGGGCTACTACGGCTTGGCGACCGGCTCCTGGAAACATTGGTGCGCGGTGTGGGGCGTCGATTACGAATGGGTCAAGAAACAGTTTGCATCGCAGGAAATGATGGAAAAGTCCGGCACTACCGTGTCGCGCTGGATCGACGCTGTGCTGGAAAAGAATGAGTTCATCGACCAGGACAACAATGTCAAGGCGATGGTGTTCTGGGGCCATGCACCGAACTCCCAAACCCGCGGCCTGGAAATGAAAAAGGCATTCGACAAACTCGATTTGCTGGTGGTGATCGACCCTTACCCGTCGGCGACCGCAGCCATGGCCGCCATGAAAGTCGATGGCCAGGAACTGAATCCCAACCGCGCCGTATATCTGTTGCCGGCTGCGACCCAGTTCGAAACTTCGGGTTCCGTCACGGCGTCCAATAGGTCGCTGCAATGGCGCGAAAAAGTCATTGAACCGCTGTTCGAGTCGCGTACCGATCAGATGATCATGTACCAGTTGGCGCAAAAACTCGGTTTCGGCAAGGAACTGGTCGCAAAGATCAAGCTGGTCCCGGGCAAGGGCGGCATGATGGAGCCGGAGCCGGAATCGATGCTGCAGGAGATCAATCGCGGCACCTGGACCATCGGCTATACCGGCCAGTCGCCGGAGCGGCTCAAGGCGCACATGCGCAACATGCACCTGTTCGATGTCAAGACATTGAAATGCAAAGGCGGCAAGGATGCAGCCACCGGCTACGACCTGACCGGGGATTATTTCGGCTTACCGTGGCCCTGCTATGGAACGCCGGAAATGAAGCACCCGGGCACCTCCAACCTGTACGACACTTCGAAGCACGTGATGGATGGCGGTGGCAATTTCCGCGCCAATTTCGGGGTCGAAAAAGACGGCGTTAATTTGCTGGCGGAGGACGGCTCGCACTCGCTGGGTGCGGATATCACCACCGGCTACCCGGAATTCGACCATGTGCTGATGAAAAAATTGGGCTGGTGGAATGAATTGAGCGATACCGAGAAAGCGGCGGCGGAAGGCAAGAACTGGAAGACCGATCTGTCCGGCGGGATTCAGCGCGTGGTGATGAAGAATCACGGCTGCCATCCGTTCGGCAATGCCAAGGCGCGCGCTGTAGTGTGGAATTTCCCCGATCCGGTGCCGATGCACCGCGAACCGCTGTATGGAACACGGCCCGATCTGGTGGCGAAATACCCAACCCATGACGATAAAAAGTCGTTCTGGCGCCTGCCGACCCTGTACAAGTCGATCCAGGACAAGAATGTCGCGGAGAAGCTGTACGAGAAATTCCCGATCATCCTTACCTCGGGCCGCCTGGTCGAGTACGAGGGCGGCGGCGAGGAAACCCGCTCCAATCCGTGGCTGGCGGAATTGCAGCAAGATGCCTTTGTCGAGCTGAACCCGAAGGCTGCTGCCGACCGGGGCATCCGCAATGGCGAATACGTGATCGTTTCAACCCCAACCGGGGCGCGCATCAAGGTCAAGGCGCTGGTCACGCCGCGCGTCAATGCCGAAACCGCGTTTATCCCGTTCCATTTCTCGGGCTGGTGGCAGGGCAGGGATCTGAAAGAGTATTACCCCGAGGGTGCAATGCCGATTGTGCGCGGCGAAGCGGTCAATACGGCGACCACGTACGGTTACGACTCCGTCACGATGATGCAGGAAACCAAGACGACCATCTGCAACATCGAAAAATTTGTTGCGTGAAGCGTGCAAGCACGCTGGGGAGGAACGTTAAATGGCACGGATGAAATTCATTTGCGACGCCGAACGCTGCATCGAGTGCAATAGCTGCGTGACCGCCTGCAAAAACGAGCACGAGGTGCCTTGGGGCGTGAACCGGCGCCGGGTCGTCACCATCAATGATGGCGTTATCGGCCAGGAAAAATCGATTTCGGTTGCTTGCATGCATTGTTCGGACGCTCCCTGCATGGCGGTTTGCCCGGTCGACTGCTTTTACCGCACCGACGAAGGCGTGGTGCTGCACGACAAGGATGTGTGCATCGGTTGCGGTTATTGCTCTTACGCTTGCCCGTTCGGCGCGCCGCAATTTCCTTCCAACGGGACTTTCGGTTTGCGCGGCAAGATGGACAAATGCACGTTCTGCTCCGGCGGCCCCGAAAAAGACGGCTCGCAGGCAGAGTTTGAAAAATACGGACGCAATCGTCTGGCCGAAGGCAAATTGCCGGCTTGCGCGGAAATGTGCTCGACCAAAGCGTTGCTGGGCGGCGATGGCGACGTGATTGCCGATATTTTCCGCAACCGCGTGGTTCAGCGCGGTGCCGGCAGTGAAGTGTGGGGCTGGGGCACAGCTTATGGCCGCACCCGGCAACCTGAGGCAAAACAGTCCGGGGAGAATAAATCATGATGCGCCTGCTATTGGTGTTTCTGAGCGCGCTGGCATTGATCGCATGCAGCGAACGAGACCAGTCGCTGACTGGATCGCCCGTCAAGTCGGATGGCAAACCCTGGCAGGGTGCGAAGAATGATTTTGTTGCCGGTGGCTGGACCCCCGGCGATAAAGATAACTGGGAAAAGCAAATCCATACACGCAATCAAAATCAAAACGAATACATTCGAATAAATTGATTGCGCTGGCAAGCCGCTCAGCGGAGGCAACATGAAGACGCAATTTCGTGGTTTGGTATTCGGTGTCTGCCTATTTGTCGGTTGGATCGGCGCTGCGGCAGCACAGGCAGCACAGGGCGAGCCGTCTGAAAATGTCAGTCAGGCATCGCCGATGGTGCCCATTGTTGAATCGATTGATATTCTGAAACAGAATCAGGCCGAGCGCAGCCAGAGCCAGCCCGGCAATCTGGCACCGACCTATCGGATCGTAAATGCCGGCACGCCAAATTATTCCAGCCTGCCCGCGCTGGAGGCCAGCGTACTGATACAACCGAAGGCGCAGTTTCCGGGCCAGGTTCGCGCCACTACCGCTGGCGAGGCATGGCGGCAATATCGCAATGGCCCGCTTACGCATATGGGCGGCTGGATATTGCTAGTCGTGCTGCTGTTGATTGCTGCGATGTATTTGTTAAGAGGAAAGATCAAGTTGGAAGGCAGCCTCACCGGACGTTTGATAGAGCGCTTCACCTCGCTCGAGCGTATGGCGCACTGGACCATGGCAATCAGTTTTGTTTTGCTGGCGCTCACCGGCGGCATCGTGTTATTTGGCAAGTACGTGCTGCTCCCGGTCTTCGGATTGACGCTATTCGGCTGGCTGGCTTTTGCCTGTAAAAATATCCATAATTTCGTCGGTCCGATATTTACCGGCTCAATAGTCGTGTTTTTTGTGCTTTTCGTAAAAGACAATTTGCCGGGCAAGGGCGATCTGAACTGGTTTGCCAAGTTCGGCGGCTTGCTGAGCGGCAAGCACGTCAGTTCGGGCAGATTCAATGCGGGCGAGAAGCTCATGTTTTGGGGGGCTGTCGTGCTGTTTGGCCTGATTATCAGCGCCTCGGGTTTTGTGCTTGACATGCTGGTCCCGGGTTTGGTTTACACGCGCGGCAACATGCAGATCGCCAACATTATCCATATTGCCGCTGCGGTACTGGTTGCCAGCATGATTCTTGGCCATATCTACATTGGCACGCTGGGAATGGAGGGCGCCTACCAGGCGATGCGTACCGGCTATGTGGACGATGCGTGGGCCAAGCAGCATCATGATCTGTGGTATGACGATATCCAGTCTGGGAAGGTGGCGCGCAATCGTGCGCCAGAACAGCAAATCGAAACCGTCAAACAGGCTAACGTATAACTTGCATGGTGGAGCAGGCATGAATAAATTTATCTGCATGGCGCTGGGTTTGATGGCGACAGGCTTGGCTGTTGCCAAGCTGCCGCCATTAAGCGAAGAGGCTGCCGCCAAGGCTGCGGAAGCCAAGGCCAAGACTGCCTGGGCCTCCAAACTGGATGCATATAAGCTGTGCCTGTCGCAGGATAAGGTTGTCGCGCGCTACCGGCAGGAAAAAAGCACCAGCGCGCAGCCTGCCGATGCGACGCCAGCTTGCTCCGATCCCGGGCCTTATGTTGCCGCAAGTGCAGTTGCTGCCGGTCCGGCAGCTGCACCTGATGCAGCTGCCACGGCAAAAAAATAACCACGGCAGCCTGTGATCGGATCAGAATGTTTCCCATGACGACAGGGCCAATACTTTCCAATGCATGCGCAGCACTGACTTATCCGGTGGAAGTGCTGGATGAACAGGGCCGTGCATCGACCATAGACATTCCGGCCGAGCGTCCTTTGACGGTGTATCTGGATAAACGCGAACTGGTGACCTTGATGACCCTGGGCGGCGCGCCGGAAGCGCTGGTGTTGGGTTATCTGCGCAATCAGCGCCTGGTGAAAGCAATTGCAGAAATCGCGGCAGTGCAAGTGGACTGGGAAGTCGAGGCTGCGGCAGTCACAACGTATCACGGCGTCGATTACATCGAGGAGCGCACCGCCAGGCGGGTCGTTACCACCGGCTGCGGCCAGGGCTCGATGTTTGGCGGACTGATGGACGAGGTCGATACCATCACTCTGCCAATTGATGCCAAGTTGACGCAGTCCACGCTTTACAAAATTGTTGATCTGATCCGCACCCAGGCGTCGATCTACAAACAGGCGGGTTCGGTGCACGGCTGTGCGCTGTTCGATGCTACAGGGGAGTTACTGTATTTCATCGAGGATGTCGGCCGCCACAATGCGGTGGATGCGATCGCCGGGAGGATGTGGCTAGACGGCATCAGCGGGCATGACAAGGTTTTTTATACCACCGGCCGCCTGACTTCGGAAATGGTAATCAAGGGCGCACAGATGGGTATTCCTTTCTTGCTGTCGCGCTCCGGCACTACCCAAATGGGCCATGCGGTAGCGCAACGGGTCGACATGACATTGCTGGCCCGTTGTACCGGCAAGCACTTCCTTTTACTGACCGGCAAGCACAGATTCATTGCGGAGCCGCATTTGCGTGAAGGCGGCGTTTCGAAATCGCTCAAAGTCGCATAAGCAAGGCGATAGACGCAAGTAACGCAGCGCCTATGCAACGCGGTAAAATACTCTTTTAATGCCATCTCGGCTTTGGTCAACCAAGGCCGTTTTTATTGCCATGATCGTTCGCACCCGCTTTGCCCCTAGCCCGACCGGCTATCTACACCTTGGCGGCGCTCGCACCGCGCTTTTTTCCTGGGCTTACGCCCGTCATTTTGGCGGCACTTTCATCCTGCGCATCGAAGATACCGATCTGGAGCGTTCCACGCCGGAGGCGGTTGAGGCAATCCTGCAAGGCATGAGCTGGCTTGGGCTGTCTCACGACGAGGGCCCTTTTTATCAGATGCAGCGGATGGATCGTTATCGTGAAGTCGTGGCGCAAATGCTGGCCGCTGGCACTGCCTATCATTGCTATTCGTCGCCGGAAGAAGTTGAAGCGATGCGTGAACGCCAGCGCGCTGCCGGAGAAAAACCGCGTTACGACGGCACCTGGCGCCCCGAGGCTGGCAAGATACTGCCCGCGATTCCGGCCGACCGCAAGCCGGTGGTGCGCTTCAGGAATCCTGCAGATGGCGATGTCAGCTGGGACGATGTGGTGAAAGGCACGATCACCATCGCCAACCGCGAGATGGACGATCTGGTGATTGCCCGCCCGGACGGTACGCCGACCTATAACTTCTGCGTGGTGATCGACGATTGGGATATGCAGATTACCCATGTCATCCGCGGCGATGACCATGTCAACAACACGCCGCGCCAGATCAATATCCTCAAGGCGCTGGGAGCGACCTTGCCGCTGTACGGCCATGTGCCGATGATTCTCGGCGCCGATGGCGAAAAACTGTCGAAGCGTCACGGCGCGGTCAGCGTGATGGATTATCCGGCGCAAGGCTATTTGCCGGAAGCGATGCTGAATTACCTGGCACGCCTGGGCTGGAGTCATGGCGACGACGAAGTGTTCTCGATGGAACAGTTTTGCGCCTGGTTCGATCTGGATCATCTGTCCAAGTCGCCGGCGCAGTTCAATCCGGAAAAACTGGCCTGGCTGAATAATCACTACATCAAGCAGGCCGACAATGACCGGCTGGCAGGCTTGGTCAAGCCTTTGATGGAAAAGGACGGCGCCAATTTCACGAATGCTCCCGACCTGCAGGCAGTGATCGGATTGATGAAGGAGCGCGTCAATACCACCAATGAGCTGGCCGATGCGGCAATGCTGTTCTATCGCACGCCGAATCCTGCCGCAGATTTGCTGGCGCAGCACCTGAATGAATTATCCAGGCCGGCGCTGCAGGATTATGCCGCGCGTTGCCAAGCCGTCGAATGGAAAAAGGATGCGTTGTCGGCGCTGCTGAAAGAAATGCTGGCTGCGCACAAGCTGAAGATGCCGCAAATGGCCATGCCACTCCGCCTGTTGTTGACCGGGCAGTTGCAGACGCCATCGATCGATGCAGTCATTGAGTTGTTTGGCCGCGATACGGTTTTGGCGCGCCTGACAAAATATCTCTAATTTTTTCAAAAAGAGGATTTACATACGGTAACGAAGCTTGCTATAATTTTGTTCTTCGCAAGGGGGTATAGCTCAGCTGGGAGAGCGCTTGCATGGCATGCAAGAGGTCAGCGGTTCGATCCCGCTTACCTCCACCAGCGAAAAAACAGTAGTGCAGCTTAGTCCCCATCGTCTAGAGGCCTAGGACATCACCCTTTCACGGTGAGTACAGGGGTTCGAATCCCCTTGGGGACGCCAGTAAAAAGCAAATCCGACCCAGCATGGATTTGCGGCATTTAATGCCAGGCGTCAAGCAAGTCAGGTAGTACGGACAGATCACTGTCCCCATCGTCTAGAGGCCTAGGACATCACCCTTTCACGGTGAGTACAGGGGTTCGAATCCCCTTGGGGACGCCAATATCCACCCGGTTGATGTGCCAAGCAAACATGCTTGAGATCATATCATCTGGGAGTCGGATGCACTTGTCAAAAATCTCCAAAATCTCACGTAAGCTTCCGAAATTCCCGCTTGATGCGAGCGCGAAATTGCGTTCGTGCGCTCTGCGTTCTGGCATGGTTCCCTGTCGAATTGCGTGCCGCCCATCCGGGCTGAAATTTTCTGCCGATCCCGTCTTGGTATGACAGCAGTAGTGTTATTTTGTGCGTGCCTTGCCTATGTTGGAAAAAACGCGCTCAGTGAAAATGGCGCAAGAACTCAAGTAAAAGATATAATATATAAGAGTTGATTTGAGTCCGGTTGTGATTGTTCGCCAAATTGACTTGAATTCATGAATTTTCATCATTTAGTTTTCATTATTTCCGGCGCTTCAAGCACTTTGCGCCACCACTAACCAAACTGTGAGGATCTGCCATGCTAGAAGCCTATCGCCAACATGTCGCCGAACGCGCTGCGCTCGGTATTCCACCCTTGCCGCTGTCGGCACAGCAGACCGAGGCGTTGATCGGCCTGCTGAAAAATCCGCCGCAGGGCGAAGAGAAAACACTGGTTGATCTCATCACTTACCGTGTTCCTGCCGGTGTCGACGATGCTGCCAAGGTCAAGGCCGCGTTCCTGGGCAAGGTCGCCAAAGGCGAGGAAGCCTGTGCGTTGATCTCGCGCGAGACAGCGACGCAATTGCTGGGCACCATGTTGGGCGGCTTTAACATCACGCCGATGATCAATCTGCTGGCTGACCCCGTGGTCGGCGGCATCGCAGCCGAGGGCCTGAAAAAAACCCTGCTGATGTTCGATTACTTCCACGATGTCAAGGCGCTGGCCGATCAGGGCAATGCCAACGCCAAGGCAGTATTGCAGTCATGGGCCGATGCCGAGTGGTTCACGTCCCGTCCGGAAGTACCGCAAAGCCTGACGTTGACCGTGTTCAAGGTCACCGGCGAAACCAATACCGATGACCTGTCGCCGGCGCCGGATGCAACCACCCGCCCCGATATTCCGCTGCACGCGCTGGCGATGCTGAAAAACCCGCGTCCGGGCATCGTCGCCGACGAGCCGGGCAAGATCGGTTCGGTCAAGCAGATCGAAGCGCTCAAGGCCAAGGGCAACCTGGTGGCCTACGTCGGTGACGTGGTCGGCACCGGTTCCTCGCGCAAATCCGCAACCAACTCGGTGCTCTGGTTCACCGGCGAAGACATCCCGTTCATCCCGAACAAGCGTTTCGGCGGCGTCTGCCTCGGCAACAAGATCGCGCCGATTTTCTACAATACGATGGAAGATGCCGGCGCATTGCCGATCGAACTCGACGTTTCCAAGATGGACATGGGCGACGTCATCGAACTGCGTCCGTTCGATGGCAAGGCGCTGAAAAACGGCGAAGTCATCTCCGAATTCACCGTCAAATCCCCGGTGATTTTCGATGAAGTGCGTGCCGGCGGCCGCATTCCGCTGATTATCGGCCGCGGCCTGACAGCACGCGCGCGCGAAGCTCTGGGCCTGGCGCCAAGCACCTTGTTCTGCCTGCCGAGCGACCCTGCTTCTTCCAGCAAGGGTTTCACGCTGGCGCAAAAAATGGTCGGCCGCGCCTGCGGCCTGCCTGCAGGCAAGGGCGTGCGCCCTGGCACCTACTGCGAACCGAAAATGACCACCGTCGGCTCCCAAGACACCACCGGCCCGATGACCCGCGACGAATTGAAAGACCTGGCTTGCCTCGGTTTCTCGGCCGATCTGGTCATGCAATCGTTCTGCCACACCGCCGCTTATCCAAAACTGGTCGACGTCAAGACCCACCACGAGTTGCCGGCGTTCATTTCGAACCGCGGCGGCGTCGCGCTGCGTCCGGGCGATGGCGTGATCCACTCCTGGCTCAACCGCCTGCTGTTGCCTGATACCGTCGGCACCGGCGGCGATTCGCACACCCGTTTCCCGATCGGTATTTCGTTCCCGGCCGGTTCCGGTCTGGTCGCATTTGCTGCCGCCACCGGCGTGATGCCGCTCGACATGCCGGAATCGGTATTGATCCGCTTCAAAGGTGAAATGCAGCCTGGCGTGACGCTGCGCGACCTGGTTAATGCGATACCGCTGTATGCGATCCGCCAGGGCACGCTGACAGTCGAGAAGCAGGGCAAGAAAAATATCTTCTCCGGCCGCATCCTCGAAATCGAAGGCTTGCCGAAGCTGAAGGTCGAACAAGCATTCGAATTGTCCGATGCATCGGCCGAGCGTTCAGCTGCCGGTTGCGCCGTGCATCTGGATAAAGAGCCGATCATCGAGTACATGACATCCAACATCACCTTGATGAAGTGGATGATCGCGACCGGCTACCTGGATCGCCGCACGCTGGAGCGTCGTATCCAGGCGATGGAAGCCTGGCTGGCCAAACCGGAGCTGCTGGCTCCGGACGCCGATGCCGAATACGCAGCGGTGATCGAGATCGATCTGGCCGACATCCACGAGCCTATCGTGGCCTGCCCGAACGATCCGGATGATGTCAAGATGCTGTCCGAAGTTGCCGGTGCGAAGATCGACGAAGTATTCGTCGGTTCCTGCATGACCAACATCGGTCACTTCCGCGCTGCTTCCAAGTTGCTCGAAGGTAAATCCGACATCCCGGTGCGGCTGTGGATCGCACCGCCGACCAAGATGGATCAGCAGGTGCTGACCGCCGAAGGCCATTACGGCGTGCTCGGCCGCACCGGCGCCCGGATGGAAATGCCGGGCTGCTCGCTGTGCATGGGTAACCAGGCACAAGTGCGCAAGGGTTCGACTGCAATGTCGACTTCGACCCGCAACTTCCCGAACCGGCTCGGTATCGATACTCAGGTCTATCTCGGTTCGGCTGAACTGGCCGCGGTCTGCGCGATGCTGGGCAAGATTCCGACCAAGGAAGAGTACATGGCGAATATCGGCGTGCTCGACAAGAACGCAACCGATATCTACCGCTACATGAACTTCGACAAGATCCCGGAATTCAGCGATGTCGCCGATACCGTGACTGTGCAGTAAGTCGTCTGATGCATAAAAAAANAC
>NZ_AVCC01000011.1 GCF_000622895.1 Herminiimonas sp. CN | reverse complement strand
GGGTTGGTTTTTATGCCCGTTCGGGGAGATTTAAAACCGCGTAATCCGTAAGCGTGACGAAAACGCAGCCTTCCGTTTTATTCCGAACCAGGTAAAAAAATTGATGCTGTGTGGACAAGTAAACTTGATCTTGTTGCGCTTTGGCATTGAAACCGCCCATCTATTTGCCTATACAAAAACGATTAAAAATTGCTCCCAGCAAATCATCGGACGTAAATTCACCAGTGATGCTGTTGAGCTGCTCCTGAGCCAAGCGCAACTCCTCTGCCAGTAGGTCGAGTGAATGATCGTTTTGTGCGGCAAACTCCGTTGCCGCCTGAATATGGTCGCGTGCGGCACGCAATGCAAGCAGGTGGCGTTCGCGTGCTAGATATACCGATTCCCCGGTTTGCTGCCAGCCGGCAATGCGCAGCAATTCCGCACGCAACAGCTCAACCCCGCTCTTGTCCTGTGCTGATAGGTAGATATGGGTGGCGTCCAGCATGGTGTCGATGCTGGGCTTGTGGCCGGACAGATCGATCTTGTTCCAGATGCGAATCACCGGCACTCCGCTTGGAAAACGCGCTACGATGGTTTCATCTTCGCGGGTCGGTCCCCGCCCCGCGTCCAGCAGATGCAGGATCACGTCGGCCTTGTCAACTTCGATCCAAGTGCGCTCAATGCCAATACGCTCGACCTCGTCATTAGCATCATCGGCGGCGCGAATGCCGGCAGTATCGATGATATTGAGTGGGATGCCTTCGATCTGAATGGTTTCAGTCACCTTGTCGCGCGTGGTACCGGCAATCGGCGTGACGATCGCTACTTCCGCTCCGGCCAACGCGTTCAGCAGCGAGGATTTGCCGACGTTGGGCTTACCGGCCAGTACTACGTTCAAGCCTTCGCGCAGCAGGGCGCCCTGCTGTGCTTGCAGCAGGACTGTGTGCAAAGTCTGCTGAATGTGTGCCAGTTGGTTACGTGCATTGGATTTTTCCAGGAAATCAATTTCCTCTTCTGGAAAATCAAGGGTCGCCTCAACCAGCATGCGCAATTGCACCACTTGTTCGACCAGAAGATGGATTACCTTCGAAAAAACACCTGATAACGACTGCGAAGCCGACTTTACCGCAGCCTCGGTCGAGGCTTCGATCAAATCGGCAACCGCTTCGGCCTGTGCCAGATCGAGTTTGTCGTTAAGAAAAGCCCGATGCGTGAATTCGCCTGGCTGTGCCAGCCGCAATCCGATTTCCTGCCCCGCTTCCAAGCAGCGTGCCAGCAGCATGCGCAAGACTACCGGCCCGCCGTGGCCCTGCAGTTCCAGTACATCTTCGCCGGTGTAGGAATGTGGAGCCTTGAAATGGATTGCCAGCCCCTGATCGATGATGCTGCCATCAGCCTGTGTGAAAGGCAAATAAGTTGCTTGACGCGGCTTGAGTTGGAAACCCAGTGTTTGCAGTAACGTAGCAAGATTTTTGCCGGACACGCGTACTATGCCAATTCCACCGCGTCCTGGAGCGGTGGCAATGGCTGCTATGGGGGATGTATCAAGATTCATGCTGCGATTTTACCTAAGGAAGCGGGGATTAATTCCGATACTCCAGAAAAATCCACGGTAAGTTGTTGATTTTATTGGGGCCTAGTTCTGACGACATGAATTAATCTGCGTCTCCCCCCTAAACAATGTTCGACTGCAGTCAGTTGTCGGGCTGACTGTCAGGGTTAGCGGGATTTTTCAATCGAAAAATGAGAACCGCACCATGCGATGCGGTATCCCATCAGCAGGTAATCAAGCTGTTATGCTGTCACGCGCGCACCGGTGCGGCAACTGTCGAGCAAGTAGCTCAGGCCAATTACCAGTACCAGTTCGCCTTCGGCAGAACGTGCGGTTCCAGTAATGCCGGGAACATTAAGGCAGGATAATGGCTTGATGACCAGATCGGCAGTGCCTTCAACTGCTTCCATGGCGAGAATATAGGGCTGCGGTGCCGCAATCACGATCCCAACCCGTTCCACACATGCCTCATAACCGAGAATCTCGGCCAGTGAGCGTACCAGCAACGGTCGACCTTGATCGCGCAGCGTAGGAGCTCCGCCGACTTCGGAAAATGTTTCCGGCAGTTCTACCACACGTTCGATTACTGCCAGCGGCATTGCCAGCGCCGCACCGCTGGTGCGTACCAGCATGGTCGGCACAATCGAGAGCTCGATTGGCAGGCGAATCAGAAAACGCGTGCCCTGCCCGAGACGGGAATCAATCCGAATCGTGCCGCGATGCTTGTCGACCGCGGTTTTTACCACGTCCATGCCGACTCCGCGACCCGATACCGCAGTAGCGACTTCCTTGGTGGAAAATCCGGGTAAAAACACTAGTTGAAATGCTTCTTCATCGGTCTGCGCATCGTTCTCGCCGATCAATCCTTTGGTGCGGGCTTTCTCGCGCAGAAACTGCGCGTTCATGCCTTTGCCGTCATCGGCCACCTCGATCATCACGCTGCTGGCTTCCTGCCAGGCGGTTAGCGATATGGTTGATTTCGGGGGTTTTCCCACCTTGATGCGATCTTCCTGGCTTTCCACGCCATGATCAAGCGAGTTGCGCAGCATATGTACCAGCGGGTCATACAAGCTGTCGACCACCACCCGGTCGACTTCAGTTTCTGCTCCCTTGATCGCCAGTTCGACTTCCTTGCCGAGATCCTTGGCCAGCTCCCGAATCAGGCGGGGAAATCTCTGGAACAACCGGCCGACCGGCTGCATTCGGGTAGCCAGAGTGGCTCGCTGCAATTCGGTTGAATAGCGCGACGCGCGCTCTATTGTTTCTGTCAGCGTGGCCACCAGTGTCGTAGCATCGCCTTCGAACTTGAATTGCGCCAATTTTTCCAACAACACGGCTGCTTGGTTGGCGGCCTGTACGGACTCTCCTGCTACCTCCAGCAATGTGTCGAGCTTAACCGCATCAATCCGGATGCTATCTTCAATCACGGGTGCTGTTGATTTGGCTGCAGGGGTTCCAGGAGGAGTTTTTTCGGTTTTTGTTACCGTTGCAGAGGTTGCAACTGCAGCGGAGGCCAAAGCTGGAGCAGATGTCGGCGTTATTGCTGGCGCCGTAGACGGCAGCACATGCGCGGGAATTAGTGCATGATAATATGCATCCCAATCCGGTTGACCAGCAAGATTCGGCACCACAGCGGCGACCACAGCCGGTGGAGCAAGCTGCGCATTGCCGTCGATCGCCGCAGTCAGGATGGCCTGCAGTGCATCAGGCATGGCCGCCAATTGTTCGGCTGCAGTGCCATTGGCCAACTCGCCAAGCTGATCCGCAACAAAGCCGCTGGCCTGCAGGGCTGCCTCAATCGCAATCGGCGTCACAGGTGCGGCACCGGTGCGCAGAGCATCAAATAGGTTTTCTGTCAGATGACAGGCCGATACCATTGCCGTCAGATTCATGAAGCCGGCACCGCCCTTGATCGTATGAAACGACCGGAACAGCGCATTCAAAGTATTCTGATCATCCGGCTGGCGTTCCAGCACCAATAGATGTTCTTCAACATTGGTGGCGAGCTCCAGCGCTTCGACCACGAACTCCTTGAGCATGTCATCCATCAGAAACCCAAATCATCCAGAAGGCTGTCCACATCGCCCTGTCCCATCGCAGCAGACGGTATCGCCGGGCCCTGCATCAGATCAACCTCAGCGTCTTTCTGCGCCGGTGGTTTGTCCTTGATTGCATCAGGAGCGTTATCCCACAGCAGTTTCGCTAGTTCGCGTTCGACAGCCTGGGTAATTGTCACTACTTTCTTGATCAGCTGACCGGTCAAATCCTGGAAATCCTGAGCCATCATGATTTCCAGCAAACGTGCTTTCTCCCCTTCGGCGACCTCGACTACCGAAGAGGTGAAGCTTCTGGTGTCGTCCGCGAGCAGCCTGAACTCTTCTACGCTAAGTTTGCCATCAAACATATCGGTCCAACGCGCATTCATTTCCTTGGCGCTGTTCGACAGGGTTTCCTGCGCCGGCATGCCAACGTCTGTTGCGTTCAGCACCTTGTTCGCAGCCTGCTCAGTCAGTGTCGCAACATAGGCCAACCTATCCTGGGCATCGCCGATATGCGTGTTTAGGGAGTTGAACGGATGCTGCTGGCCTAGTTCACGTATTGAGTCATGCAATATCCGGACAATACCTCCGAGCCGTTCGTACATCGGCTTTTCAGCCTCTGCAGTCCCTTCTGGTGTTGCCTCCGGGACCTCGGTAGCGGGGAGCGGAGCGTCAGGTACGACCACTGCAATTTCTGTGTGCTGAGCAGATATCTGCTCGAACAGGGCATCCAGATCCTCCAAACTGTCACTCATAATCCATGCCTCTCATGATTTTTTCTTACTGTTCGCCTAGTGTTGCAGCAATTCAATATTCTACGACATAACTGGATGATTATTTTGCGCGATATGTTGACGTCCTGTTCCAATGCAGAGAATTTTTGCAGAAAATTATGGTAAACAGTACTTTCAAACACAGTTTGATGGCGAAATAATAAACCAATCAAGTCCATTCCTAATTCAATGCCGAGCGTGCATCAACCAGCATACCCCCTGGCAAAGGTTTGGCTTTTAAATAACGGTCAAAAAATAGGGATACCTTTAATAAAAAAAGGTGGAATCTTTCTGGATTCCACCTTTTAATTATGCCTCACATAAATGGATGCGCCTATGCCTTCTTGCTGCCATCCATTTTCCTGGTAATGGCCCATTGTTGCGCGATAGACAATACATTATTGACGACCCAATACAATACCAATCCGGCTGGGAAGAAGAAGAACATTACTGAAAATGCGATCGGCATGAACATCATGATCTTGGCTTGCATCGGATCAGGTGGTTTCGGGTTCAGCTTGGTCTGGATAAACATCGATATTGCCATCACTACCGGCAGAATATAGAACGGGTCCGGCGCCGCGAGATTGTGAATCCAGCCCAGCCATGGCGCATTGCGCATCTCGACACTCGCCAGCAAGACCCAGTACAGCGAAATGAAGACCGGAATCTGCACCACAATCGGAAGGCAGCCACCGAGCGGATTGATTTTCTCGGTCTTGTACAACTCCATCATCGCCTGGTTCATCTTTTGCGGCTCGGACTTGAAGCGTTCGCGAATCGATTGCATCTTCGGAGTAACTTGCTTCATCTTGGCCATGCTGCGATAACTGGCTGCCGACAATGGGAAGAACGCCAGCTTGATCAGTACCGTCAGCATGATGATGGTCCAGCCCCAGTTGCCGAGCACTTGGTGGATCTGGGTCATCAGCCAGAAAATCGGCTTGGCAATAATGGTCAGCCAGCCGTAATCCTTGACTAGGTCCAGGCCGGGAGCAATTTTTTCCAGCGCGCGGGTTTCCTGCGGACCAGAGTACAGGTGCGCATCCATCGATACCGTGGCGCCCGGAGCGATGGTTCCCAGCGGCAGGATGGTGCCGATCGCATACAAGTTGGTATCGACTTTCTTGGTGAAGATTTCGCGCGGCGCCTTGTCTTGCGGAATGAGGGCCGAGACGAAATAGTGCTGCACCAGCGCCACCCAACCGTTGTCGGCCTTTTTCGCATGTTCATCCTTGCCGTCTGCGATCCTGCCGAAATCCAGCTTCTGGAATTTTTCCGCATCGGTATATACCGCCGGGCCGGTGAACGTGCTGTAAAACTTGGATTCGCCGCCCGGCTTGTTGCCATCGCGCACCAACTGCAAATACAGCGAAGGCGTAACCGGTGCTGCGGATGCATTGGTAATGTCGTGCTTGACATCGATGTTGTAATCACCGCGCTTGAAGGTGAAGGTTTTCAGAAGCTTGACGCCGCCGGCGTCGGACTCCAGCACCAGTTTCACTTCGTTGCCGGATCCCAGTTCGCGGGTCCCGGGCTGAACCGTGAAAGTCGATTTATGATTGGGGAATGCACCGCCGATCAAACCGGTCTGGGCCAGATAAGTGTGCTGGGCAGTGGCATTGAACAACACCAGATTTGTCGTCGGATCGACCGTATCCTTGTGCTTTAAAAGTTCAAGATACTTCAATTCGCCGCCGACCGTATCGATTTGCGCCTTGATGACATCGGTGGTAATTGTCACCAGTTCGCTCTTGATTGGCGTTGTGCCGGTAACTGCAGCAATCTCTGCCGGTGACTGCGGTGCGCCCGTGAGCGACGGCTGCGGCACTTCGGTTTTGGGCGATCCGCCAGCCGCAGGCTTGGCTTGCTGCGTCACCGATGACGAAAACATCGATGGCTTTCCGTTGTAGCGCATCCAGTTGTCCCAGAGGATCAACAACGACATCGAAAACACGATCCAAAGGACGGTACGTTTGATATCCATAAGTGTATTTATCAGGAGAAATCAGAAATTCAGGAATGGCTGCAATCGTTAGCGATTGCAGAAGTGGATTCGGAGTTTTTTCCCGGTACCGGATCAAATCCGCCCGGATGCCATGGATGGCATTTGCATACACGCCTGGTCGCCAGAATGCTCCCCTTGAATGCACCATGCTCGCGCACCGCTTGGCTGGCGTAGTCGGAGCAACTCGGATAAAAACGGCAATTTTGCCCCAGAAAAGGACTAATGCACAGCTTATATACACGCAACAACAGCAGCAATAACGCCTTCATCGGGAGTTCTCCGGCAATTTTTGCGATGCCAGCAGGCGCGTCAATTCCGTGCGCAGCAAGATCTTCAACTGCACCGAAGTTGCCGGATCAACCTTGGCATTGATCGGCTTGGACAGGCGCACGATGCAATCCAGCGGTGGCAACTCGGCCTGGCGAAACAATTCACGCGTCACCCGTTTGATCGTATTGCGCGTTACCGCACGCGACGCGAACCGCTTTGCGACCACGATGCCCAAGCGCGCATTGGGCAAGCCGGCCGGCCGGGTATACAGCACGAAATGGGCGGTTCTGTAGGCGGGGCGCAAACGAAAAACGGATGAAAAGTCATCCGTTTTAACGATTCGCCGAGCACGTGAAAAATCGTCCGTCACGCAGTCAGCTTGCCTGCTATGCGTTCGGCTTAAGCAGCCAAACGCTTACGACCTTTAGCGCGACGCGCATTCAATACGGCGCGGCCGCCGCGGGTTGCCATGCGTGCGCGAAAGCCATGGGTACGTTTGCGGCGCACGACGGAGGGTTGGTATGTACGTTTCATGTTGGTCTCGCTAATCAGCAAAAATAAATCGGGTCACTACGCCCAGCGCCACATTTTTGATGTTTGCACCGCGCATGCCGGCAAAGGTATGCGCTAAAACGACCATCTAATGGACAGGGAACCTTGGATTAGACAATATCCCGCATAGGTTTGTCAATACAATAGATGCATTTATCCACAGGCCTCAATGTACATCAGCAATCTAAAAGTACGCCAGCCTGTGGATAACTTGGTCCGGCAAGGGTAGAATAGCGCAGTTGTGTGGCAATCCTCTGCGGGACTGCATCGCAGTCATTGCGCGGAACTCATAGCGATACGCCCTCCCCCACACCTTTTCACTCAAGAAGATTCATGGAAAATTTCTGGCAGACCTGCTCCGCGCAACTGGAGCAGGAACTGACGCCGCAGCAATTCAGTGCGTGGATCAAGCCACTGACACCGCTCGACTTTGACGACGGGGTATTGCGCATCGCCGCGCCCAACCGCTTCAAGCTCGATTGGGTCAAGACGCAATTCGCCAACCGCATCAATGTCCTCGCAACCCAGTTCTGGGAAATGCCGATTGAAGTGCAATTCGTGCTGGACCCGAAACTCAATGCGCCGCGCCGTCCGAATCCGCCTGCAGCCAGCGGCGATCCGGCGGGTGCGCCGATGGCTGCGGATGCGCAAATGTATATTGCCGAAATGCCGGCAGAAATTTCGCCGCGGCGCGATCAAAGCCGCATCAATCCGGCGCTGACGTTTGACAGCTTCGTCACCGGCAAGGCCAACCAGCTGGCGCGCGCCGCCGCGATCCAGGTCGCTAATAATCCAGGCATTTCCTACAATCCGCTGTTCTTTTACGGCGGCGTCGGGCTCGGTAAAACGCATTTGATCCATGCCATCGGCAATCAGGTATTGCTGGATCAACCGAATGCGAAAATCCGCTACATTCACGCCGAACAGTACGTGCGCGACGTAGTGACCGCTTACCAACGCAAGGGGTTCGATGACTTCAAGCGCTATTACCATTCGCTCGATTTGTTGCTGATAGACGATATTCAATTCTTCGGCGGCAAGAACCGTACCCAGGAAGAATTCTTTTACGCGTTCGAAGCGCTGATTGCGGCCAAAAAGCAGATCATCATCACCAGCGACACCTATCCGAAAGAAATCACCGGCATGGATGACCGCCTGACTTCACGCTTCGATTCCGGCCTGACGGTTGCGATCGAGCCGCCGGAGCTGGAAATGCGGGTCGCGATTTTGCTGAAGAAGGCCACTCAGGAGGGCGTCACACTGTCCGATGATGTGGCATTTTTCGTCGCCAAGCATCTGCGCTCCAACGTGCGCGAACTGGAAGGCGCGCTGCGCAAGATCCTGGCGTATTCGCGCTTTCACGGCAAGGACATCACGATCGATGTAGTCAAGGAAGCCCTGAAAGATTTGCTGTCGGTGCAGAACCGGCAGATTTCGGTGGAAAACATCCAGAAGACGGTGGCCGATTTCTTCAACATCAAGGTGGCCGACATGTATTCCAAGAAACGGCCGGCGAATATTGCCCGGCCGCGCCAGATTGCGATGTATCTGGCCAAGGAATTGACGCAGAAAAGCTTGCCGGAGATCGGCGACCTGTTCGGCGGACGCGATCACACCACGGTCTTGCATGCGGTACGCAAGATCACGCTGGACCGCACCAAGAACCCGGAGTGCAATCATGAATTGCATGTGCTGGAGCAGACGCTGAAGGGCTAACAAGCTGTGAAAGCTGGAAGATCGGCATTATTGCCAATAGTCAGCGTAATTTATGGATAATGTACTATCGGCCAGGTTTGTTGCGATACCGGCCGGGAGTTGCAGCAAGGAAGCAGGTTTGGTGGGCTTTACTCTGTTTTACGGGCGTTTATGCCGAACATGGCGCCAGAAGCCAGCGGCAACATTCAACCACGACACTCAAGGATATGACTATGCAATTGGTTAAGACTCATAGGGACGCGCTGCTGCGACCCTTGCAGATCGTGAGCGGTATTGTCGAGCGTCGGCACACCTTGCCGATTCTGGCCAATATCCTCATTCGCAAGGATGGCGAAAAAGTTTCTTTCCTGTCCACCGACATCGAGGTGCAGATCACTACTCACGCCCAGATCGGCGTCGACGCAGAAGTCGCGGCGACCACGGTGGCGGCGCGCAAATTGCTCGACATCCTGCGCGCATTGCCCGAATCCGGCGACGTCGCCCTGTCGCTGACCAACAAGCGCATGACGGTACAAAGCGGAAAATCGCGCTTTTCGCTGCAAACGCTGGCGGCCGAGGAATTCCCGACGGTGGCGCAAGCCGAGCATTACAACGCGCACGTCACGTTGCCGCAAAAGACCCTGAAGCACCTGTTCAACATGGTGCATTTCTCGATGGCGCAGCAAGACATCCGCTATTACCTGAACGGCCTGTTGCTGGTGGTTGATGGCAAGAACGTGATCGCAGTCACCACCGACGGCCACCGGCTGGCATTCTGCCAGGTCGAGACCGAGCAGGACTTCCCGCGCCAGGAAGTCATCATCCCGCGCAAGACCATCCTGGAATTGCAGCGTTTGCTGGAAGAAAACGATGATCCGGTAGAGCTCGAAATCGCCGCCAACCAGGTCAAACTCACCTTCGCCGACATCGAACTGATTTCGAAACTGGTCGAAGGCAAGTTCCCCGATTACAACCGGGTGGTGCCGAAAGGCTATAAAAACAGCTTCACGCTCGATCGCGACCTCTTGCTGCGCGCGCTGCAGCGGGCCGCCATCATGACCTCCGACAAATTCAAGGGGGTGCGCTGCATCATCACCCCCGGCAGTCTGAAGATCAGCTCCACCAACGCCGACCAGGAAGAGGCGGTCGAAGAACTCGAAATCGATTACGGCGGCGACAGCGTCGATATCGGCTTCAATGTCTCCTACCTGCTCGATGTGCTGAATAACCTGAAGTGCGAACAGATCTGCATCGCGCTGGGGGACTCCAACTCATCGGCCCTGATCTCGATTCCGGACAATGCCGATTTCAAATACGTCGTGATGCCGATGCGGATTTGATTCGCTGATTAAAATCAAAAAACTAGGGGTATGCCGGATAACACCGGCATTCCCTCACATATTTATTGCGATTGCTTAATATACAATATGTAGTATATTTACAGCATCCAGCGTGTGCAGTAAAGCCAGTGCAGCAGTCAGTAATTCGTTTTTTCAGAAAGCTATCCATGTCCGAGATTCAACAAGACAACGCCAGCCAGTCCGACAGCAGTCAATACGGCGCTTCCTCCATCCAGATACTGGAAGGGCTGGAAGCGGTGCGCAAACGACCCGGCATGTACATCGGCGACACTTCTGACGGCACCGGCCTGCACCATCTGGTGTTCGAGGTGCTGGACAACTCGATCGACGAATCGCTGGCCGGCCATTGCACCGAAATCAACGTCACCATCCATACCGACAACTCGATCTCGATCACCGATAACGGGCGCGGCATCCCGGTCGGCATCAAGTGGGACGACAAGCACGACCCCAAACGCAGCGCGGCCGAAATCGTGATGACCGAATTGCACGCGGGCGGCAAGTTCGACCAGAACTCGTACAAGGTTTCCGGCGGCCTGCACGGGGTCGGCGTGTCCTGCGTCAATGGTTTGTCGAAGCTGCTGAAGTTGACCGTCCGCCGTGACGGCAAAAAATACAGCATGGAATTCGTGCGCGGCGTACCGCAAAACCGCATCGTCGAAATCCAGGATGGCGTTGCCGTGTCGCCGATCAAGGTCATCGGCGACACCGACAAGCGCGGCACCGAGGTCCACTTCTGGGCCGATGAAGAAATCTTCACGCATGTCGAATTCCATTACGAAATCCTGGCCAAACGGATCCGCGAACTGTCCTTTCTGAACAACGGCGTCAAGATCAGGCTGACCGACCTGCGCAGCGGCAAGGAAGAACTGTTCGCCTTCGAGGGTGGCACCCGCGGCTTCGTCGAATACATCAACAAGAACAAGAGCGTGCTGCACCCGACCATCTTCCAGGCCACCGGCGACAAGCTGTCCGATCAGGGCACCAACATCAGCGTCGACGTCTCGATGCAGTGGAACGACGCCTACAACGAACAGGTGCTGTGCTTCACCAACAACATCCCGCAGCGCGACGGCGGCAGCCACCTGACCGGCCTGCGCGCGGCGATGACGCGCGTCATCAACAAGTACATCGAAGAACACGAGTTCGCCAAGAAAGCCAAAGTCGAAGTCAGCGGCGACGACATGCGCGAAGGCCTGACCTGCGTGCTGTCGGTCAAGGTGCCGGAACCGAAGTTCAGCTCGCAGACCAAGGACAAGCTGGTGTCCTCCGAAGTGCGCGGCCCGGTCGAGGAGATCGTCGCCAAGACGCTGTCCGACTATTTGCAGGAAAGGCCGAACGACGCCAAGATCATCTGCGGCAAGATCGTCGAAGCCGCACGGGCGCGCGACGCCGCCCGCAAGGCGCGCGAACTGACCCGCCGCAAGGGCGTGATGGACGGCCTCGGCCTGTCCTCCAAACTGGCCGATTGCCAGGAAAAAGACCCGGCACTGTGCGAACTGTACATCGTCGAGGGTGATTCCGCGGGCGGCTCCGCCAAGCAGGGCCGCGACCGCAAGTTCCAGGCCATCCTGCCGCTGCGCGGCAAGGTGCTGAACGTCGAAAAAGCCCGCTTCGAAAAAATGCTGTCGAGCGAGCAGATCACGACCCTGATCGCCACCCTCGGAACCAGCATCGGCCCGGACGAGTTCAACGTCGACAAGCTGCGCTACCACCGCATCATCATCATGACCGATGCCGACGTCGACGGCGCCCACATCCGTACCCTGCTGCTGACGCTGTTCTACCGCCAGATGCCGGCACTGGTCGAGCGCGGCCATATCTACATCGCGCAACCGCCGCTGTACAAGGTCAAGGCCGGCCGCGACGAGCGCTACCTGAAGGATGACATCGAAGAAGCCAGCTACATGATGCAGGTCGCCCTGAACGGCGCGGCACTGATCCCGAGCGAAGGCGCCGCCCCGATCAGCGGCGATGCGCTAACCGAACTGGTGCGCCAGTACAACCTCGCCAACACCATCATGCTGCGCCTGACCCGCGTCATCGACCGCGCCGCGCTGACCGCGATCATGACCGGCGTGCTGCTCAACCTCGACACCCTGGCCGATGCCGAGCAATCGGCCAGCGCGCTGACCGCCGCCATCAACGACCCTGCCGTCAAGGCGGTGGTCAAATCCGATGCGCTGTCCGAGAAGCACCTGCTGCGCATCGAGCGCATGTACCACGGCAACATCAAGGTCAGCGCGATCGACGCCGACTTCGTGCAAGGCGGCGACTACCTGAGCCTGACCAACGCCGCCGCCACCTTCAAGGGCCTGATCGGCGACGGCGCGTTCGTCCGTCGCGGCGAAGGCGAAAAAGCCAAGGAATCCAGGGTCGGCGACTTCCAGCAGGCAGTCAACTGGCTGCGCGACGAAGCCGAACGCGGCGTCTCCAAGCAGCGCTACAAAGGCCTGGGTGAAATGAACCCGGAACAGCTATGGGAAACCACCATGGACCCGACCGTGCGCCGCCTGCTGAAAGTGCAAATCGAAGACGCGATCGCCGCGGACCAGATTTTCACCACATTAATGGGGGATGACGTGGAGCCGCGGCGGGCATTCATTGAAAACAATGCAATGCATGCGGGGAATATTGATATTTGATTTGTTGTAGGTTCTCAGAATAGTTGAGAAAAATCTCAAATAGATGAGTTTTTGCTTAGGCATTGCGATTGCCTGTCGAGAGCCACATTTGAAATTTTGTGATAAAAAAGCTAGCGCTCCATACGCTAGCTTTTTTTGTGCCTCGCTCAAATGTGAGCCGCTCGGTCATTGATTGAAAGCTAAAAAGGTTGAGTGGTTAGGTCAAGTTGGAAAGTGTGAACGGAAGAAGTCTTCCCAGGATGCCATCGCATCGGCTACCTTCGCGTAAGAGAACCCCGAAGCTGGTGTCTGAGTAAAGCATACCTCAATCGGACGTCAGGTGCGAAGAGCAAAGCGCGTTAGGCTAGGGTCTGTTTTGACATTGTCTGACGCCATCGCGCCGACATCTCAGGCTTTAACCTGACACTTTCATTGCTAACGTACGATTTTTTCCGTTTCGTGAGCCGACCCCAATAATGGAAAAATTGAATTAACACCATTAATGCTACTATGCAATAGTTTGCATTATGCAATATTTTCCATTGCTCATGCGAACTTACGTCCATTCCAACCTAAGGCGTCTCCTGCATGTTCAAAAATACCTTGCTATCACTCTGTGTAGCGGTTGCCGCGGCGGCGGTCGTGTCTGCCTGTACCAACATCGGTGGCCTGGAAATGCTCGCCAATCCGTTTGCGACCAAGGTGCCATTCATCGTGCCGGCCGCCAGCTCTGCGGCTGCCACATTGCGTGCGGTGTCGGTTGTGCCGCTCGCTTCGGTTGACTCGCAGTTGCTCGCGCGCGCCGTGGAAAGCGATATGCTCAAGCTGAAGTTCCAAGAAGAAACGTACTACAAGAAGGTCGTGCTTGAAGATCCGCTTGCGGCCAATGTGGCAGGTGCTAGTCAGCTGCAAGCCATTGCGAACCGCTCTGGTACCACGGGCGTGGTGACGATCCGATCCCTAAAAGGGGAGGTCACACGCCGGGCCTATCAGGAGACGCGGTTCGACTGTAGCAAGAAGACTAACCTATTCCAGCTATGTCCGAAGGATGCACAGCAAACCCGCCAGGTGTCCTGCGAGGAGCGCATCGGGCATGCAGGCGCCGACCTGCGTGTGTTTGACCGCAGCAGCAGAACAGTCGTGCTGAGCGATACCGTCAACGGCATGTTCTCGGAAGCGCGCTGCAACGACAGCAGCGACGCTGCCAGTCCGGACAATGTTCTGCTTGCCCGGGCACTGCAAAATGTCGAACGCAGCATTCTCACCACGCTCGCCCCGAGCATCGAGCTGCGCCCACTCGATTTCAAGGAGTCGGATGCGGCGATTGCGTCGGCCGAGGCCATTTCTCGGTTCCAGCAAGCCCTCAGTTTCGGGCGCGCCAAACGTCTCGACGAGGCCTGCGCCCGCTTTGCCGAACTGTACGACGGCGAAAAGGAGTCACCGGCGCTAACCTACAACGCCGCGTTTTGCGACGAAGCGCGCGGCGACCTGATTAGTGCCGCAACGCGCTACCGGCGCGCCTCAGACCTGACCGGCCGGCCCGATGCGCAGATCGACCGCCACCTGTCGGCCACCGAGCGCACCATCAAGGAAGTCGGCATCGTTACGGTCGCGGCCTTGCAGCCACGCGCCGAGCCGGGCAAGCAGGACAATTACGTACCGACCGGCCGCCGCGTGGCGCTGGTGGTGGGTAATGCGCGCTATGACAAGGGCGCGCTGATCAATCCGGCCAACGATGCGCGTCTGATTGAAAAAAGTTTGCGTAAACTCGGTTTCCAGGTGACCCGGGTCGAGGACATCAACCGCGCCCGCTTTCGTACCGTCATCGATGACTTCGCAAACAAGGCCAGCGGCGCGGATGTGGCGCTGTTCTACTACGCAGGCCACGCGATTCAGGCCGAAGGCGAAAATTACCTGCTTCCGGTCGACAACAAGTCGATTCATTCGCTCGACGAGTTGCGTGAAGGTTCGGTGCCGCTCGGCTGGATGCTGGCGCGGCTCGACTCCGGCACGCCGCCGCGCATCAAGTTGCTGTTCCTGGATGCCTGCCGCGACAACCCCATGCCGAGCGAAAGCCGTTCGCTGGCCGGCGGCCTAGCCCCCCTGCGTACTGCGCCCAAAGGCGCGATGATCGTGTTCGCCACGGCGCCCGGCAAGACAGCGGCTGACGGCAGCGGTAAAAACAGTGTGTTCACCAAAAATTTTGCAGCCGTTGTCGGTACGCCCAACCTGAAGATTGAGGACATGCTCAAGCAGGTGCGCGTGGGCGTGCTGCTCGACTCGAAAAACCGGCAGGAGCCGAGCGAAGTGAGTTCGCTGACAGGTGACTTCTACTTCCGGCCCAAACAATAATGGCGGCCCACCAATGCCGGCCCGGCGCCGGCTGGGTCGACTTGGCCCACCATCTGATCGCGGCAACGATGCTGTTTGCGGTGCTGCATTTTCTCGAACACAAACAGATGCTCGAATGGCTCGATGCGGCCATGATCCGCATCGCTGCGGTCGGCGGCTCGCCGCTCCCGGCGCAGCGCGACGCCGCCGAGGCGCAGCGTCCGAGCATCATCGAAATAGACCGCAAAGCTTATGAGTCGGTGTTCGCCGAGCAGGCCCCGCTGAACCGGGCGCGATTGGTCGAATTACTCGATCAAATTGACCGCCAGCGCACCGGTGTGCTTGCGATCGACATCGACCTGTCACCCACCGTGTCTGAACGTGCGGCCGGCGTGAAACGAGAGCTCGACCTAGCGCTGGCCCGGCTGGTCAGGCGCGGCATCCGCGTCGTGCTGGCACTGCCCAGCACCGCCGCCAGCGCGCCCGGCAGCAACCTGGCGTGGGTGCGCGCACGTTGCGTCGACGGCGTCGCGTTTGCCGATCCAACCCTGCACGAACGTCTGGGCGTGGTCAGCCGCGTCCATATCGATACGCCGACATTGGCGCTGGTGGCGCGCGCGCTGGCCGCCGCACCAGGCGGCGAACATGGTGATGTTGCCCTGGCCGGTCGCGTGTGCTCACTCGCGGCACACCAGCAAGACGAACAGGTGTTCCAGGACAGCGTCACGGGCGCGGATGAAGCCGGTACGCATGTGGTACATCCAGCTGCGGAGCCGCGGCCGCTCAATCCGATTGCCAGCGACTGGCGCTTCCTGCGCACCGCCAGCCACGGCATGGGCCTGATCAAGGGTGCTGCGGCGATCGAGGACAGCGCATCGCTCAGGCATGTGGTGTTCATCGGCGGCAGCTACGCCGACACCGAGCGCTTCGTCACCATCGGCGGTCCTGCATCCGGACTAGCGGTGCATGCCGCCTCCTACATTTCGCTCGCGCTTGACACTGACGACGCGCCCCTCTGGATGGTTGCGCTGCTGGACCTGGCGATCGGCGTGGCAATCGGTTTTTCATTCCAGTGGATCTGGGGTAAATACGCCGCATACGAAAAAAATCTCGGCGCATTCCAGCTATGCTGTGCCTGGTGGCGCAAGTTCACCATGTTGCGCTTCGCCTTGCTAGGCATCTGGCTACTACCATTGTTAGCGGCCTACATCGCCATGTACGCGTCGGCGCAGTTTTTCACATCGGGCATGTGGCTCAATCCTGGGCCCATCATTATCGGCATGTTCCTGCACACGCTGTCACTGCGCCACACGCATCACTCGGAAGAACAGAACTCGGCGGAAAAGCACGACTCAGTGCTACATCGACTGGTGTCCGAGCATCCGGCGAGCGTCTTCATTCAGCTGCCATTGACGGCCTTACTGCTGGTGTTGGCAAGCATCCATTAACTTTTGATACGAGGTAGCCATGTCGATCCGCACCCTTTACACGTCCCTCCTGGCCGGATTGTTGCTCGGCTGTGTTACCCAGGTCGGAGCAACCCAGTGTGCCTTCAAAGGCCAGAATGGCGATGCGCGCCTGGTGCGGTTTTCCGGTGAAGTGCTTATGCCGGAAGGCTGGACGTCTGACAACCAGTGCGAACGACTGGAAGTGGCGGGGGGTGTGGTACGCGTAATGTACCAGTCCGCTGCCGGCAAACTGGTGGAGACTACAGTCGAACGCGGTCCGCTGGTCAGGAAGGGAGAGGGGGCCCCCAACGGCATTTTTCACCAGATCGGGATCATGCTTGCAGCCGATCAGAAAACGCGCCTCGGAATGTCGCGCGCGGCGGTCGATTTCGACGCACTGTATGAGTCGTTTCCGGCCGGGCACATCGTCCAGTCTGGTGTGCCGCTGGAGATCGTCCTGTTTGATGCCGAGGCAGCGCGCGGGGCTGCGTTTCGCCTCGAATCGACCGGCAAACCGCCATTTTCAGTCATTATCAGGGGCGGCAAGCTGACCCTGCCGGTTGCCGTACTCGAACCGGGCGTGAGCTACCGCTGGAGCCTCAAACAGGGCACCAACCTAGTCAAAGGCGAGTTCAGCGTGGTCAGTGCTGCCGACTACGCGCAAGTACGAAAGGCGATCGACGGCGAGTTGGGCGCGCAGCCGGAAGCCGACACCCGACTCGCTGTGGCTTCACGCCTGGTCGAACAAGAATATTTCCTAGAAGCGCGTTCTGTTCTGCGCAACTATCTTAAATAAAACAGGTATCCGTTCCATCTTCGTCCTCCGTTTGTCGCATTCTACAAAACGTCGGATTCCATGCTTTTCAGCCTACCAGGCTGGTGCTGTTGGGGCAGAGGCTGGGCGGCTTGCTATTTTTAAGCCAAGCAGGTCTCTCCATCTGCGCCAATTTGTGCCGGCGCTCGTAGAGTATTGGCAGGTAGTACCCCATTCTTGATGCAGGTCATTTCTGCCAGAATCGAGATTGCGATTTCAGGCGGGGTGCGGCTGCCGATGTAGAGACCGATCGGGCCGTGCAGGCGCCTGATCTGCTCCGGCGTCAGATCGAACAACTGCAGCCGTTCGCGCCGCCTGGCATTGTTGGCGCGCGAGCCGAGCGCACCGACGTAGAATGCGGGCGATTTCAAGGCTTCCAATAGCGCCATGTCGTCCAGTTTCGGATCGTGCGTCAGCGCCACCACCGCGCAGTTTGCGTCCAGCTGCAAGGCGATGACGGCGTCGTCCGGCATTTCGCGCGTAAGCGTGACGCCGGGCACCGCCCAGCTATCCGCATATTCTTCGCGCGGGTCGCAGACGGTGACTTGATAGTCGAGTCCGAGCGCGACTTGCGCCAGGTAGGCCGACAACTGGCCGCCGCCGATAATCAGCAGCCGGTAGCGTGGGCCGAAGCTGCTGCTCAGTGTGCTGCCATCGAAGCAACACAGCGGGCTGTCGGCGCTGGCCTCGGCGACTTTGACGGCTCCGCTCTGCATGTCGAGGGTGCGCGCCGCCGGCACGCCGCGATCGAGCATGCCGAGGATGTCGGCGATCCAATCACAATCGCCAATCGGCTCCATCACCAGTTGCAGCGTGCCGCCGCAGGGCAGGCCGAAGCGCCGGGCTTCATCGCCGGAAACACCGTAGCTGGTCAGTTCGGGCTTGCGCAATCCGAGCTGGCCGACTTTCACGCGTTCGACCAAGTCGTCTTCGATGCAGCCGCCGGAGACCGAGCCGACCACCAGTCCATCGTCACGGATCAGCATCATCGCGCCGACCGGGCGCGGTGCCGAGCCCCAAGTGCGGGTCACGGTGCTGAGGGTGGAGCGGTAGCCGGCGCGCGACCAGGCGGCGGCTGTTTTCAGTACCTGGAGGTCGACGCTGTCCATGATTTTTACTCCGCGCTAGCTGCAATCAACCGGCTGATCACGCGCCGCGCCAGTACCGGCAGCACGCGGCGGCGGTAGGCGGCCGGCGTGATGCTGGTTTCCATCGGCGCGACTTGCTTGCGCAATAGCTTGTCGAGTTGCACAAGCGCGTCATCGAGCGGGATGCCGCATAGCGCATCGAGGCCGTTGATCAGCAGCGGACGCGATTCGGCCCCGGTGGCGGCGATTCTTAAGTCGTGCAATTGATTATTCTCAACGCGCAGTGCGACAGCGACCCCAGCCAGCGGGAAGTCGATGGCACCGCGGATGCGGATTTTCTGGTAGCCGGAGCGCAGCCCTGCGACCAGCGGCACCCGCACTGCGACCAGCATTTCTTCCGGCGCCAGCGTCAGGTAGGCGATGCCGTCGTCGGCATAAATTTCAGCGAGCGGACTGTGGCGCACGCCAGACGGGCCGGCGATCTCGGCCACTGCGCGATGCACCATCAGCGCCGGCGCCAGGTCGCCGCTGAAGGCGGCATAGCAGCGATCCGACTTAGGCGCGACACGGCAGGTGTCGCCGGCCAGTTTCATGCAGAAATTGTTGGCTTCGCGCCAGGCGTCGCTCTGGTTGTAGAACTGGCAGCGGGTGTCGAGACACAGGTTGCCGCCGATGGTGCCGACCGCGCGATGGGTCGGACCCGCAATCGCCAGTGCAGCTTCGACCAGCGCCGGGGTATCGCGCAGCAACGGGTCGTTCGCCAGCTGTTCGAGCGTGGTGCCGGCACCGATGCGCAGCGACTGGCCATCGTGCGTGATGCCGCGCAGCTCGGCGATACCGCCGAGGTCGATCAGGGTATCTGGCTGCACCAGGCCGTGCCGCATATTGGGCAGCAGATCGGTACCGCCGGCCAGGAAACGGGCGCCACTTTTGCCAGCGCGCGCGGCAATCGCTTCGGCAACCGAGTTCGGCCGCAACAGCGTGAATTGAGAGAGCAGTTCCATCAGGCGACTTCCTTTTCAGTGGTGACGGCGGGTTGTGTGCGTGCGGCAGGGCGCTTGCGGCCGCTCAATGCGTCCAGCACCAAGTTCGGCGTCATCGGCAAACGGTTGATTTTGGTGCCGGTGGCATGCTGGACGGCTGCCGCAATCGCCGCCGGCATCCCGGCCAGCGGGCCTTCACTGGCTTCCTTGGCGCCGAACGGACCGTTCGGGTCAATGGTTTCGACAATGTGCACTTCGATATCGGGCGATTCGACGATGGTCGGCACCCGGTAATCGAGGAAGTTCGCAGCGGTGTGCTTGCCATCTTTCGCGTAGTTGGTTTCTTCCGACAGCGCCTGCCCCATGCCCATCCAGACTGCACCCTGCACCTGGCCTTCGACCGACAGCGGGTTGATCGCAAAACCGCAATCGAGTGCGGTCCAGACCTTCTCGACGGTGACGGTGCCGAGCTCGCTGTCGACACTGACTTCGACTACCGATGCTGCATACGAGAACGCCATCGTCGAGCCGACTGCGCCGCCTTTTTGCTTGCCGCCCTGGAACTCGATTGGACAGGTGTAAGTGCCCTTGATGGTGAGCGTTCCGGTATTCACCAGTGCTTCTTCTACGACATCGTTGAAGGCGACAGTGCGCTCTGGCTGATTCGACACTGCATATGCTTCTCCGAGGCAATCGACCTGCTCCGGCGTGACTTGCAGCCGGCGAGCGGCGGCCTCGAGCAGGATCTTTTTCAGGTTCTCGGCGGCCTGGATCGCAGCGTTGCCGACCATGAAGGTCACGCGTGACGAGTACGAGCCGTTGTCCTTCGGCGTGATCGCGGAATCGTTGGCGATCACGCGCACCCGGCCATAATCGACCCCGAGCACTTCGACTATCGCTTGCGTCAGAATTGTCGACGAGCCCTGGCCGATGTCGGAAGCGCCGGTCAGGATCGTGATGCCGGCGTCGAAGTCGAGCTTCAGGATCACCGTCGCATGCGGTTCGCCAGTCCAGTGCACCGGCTTGGCCGAACCGCTGACGAAGTGCGAGCAGGCGATGCCGAGGCCGCGACCAGGCGGCATGTTGTTGATGCGTTCGCGCCAGCCGCTGGCTTTTTCGACCAGGTCGATACATTCCGGCAAACCGTACGACACTACTTTCAAGCCGTTGATGGTGTCGGTCGGCGCCGCCAGCAGGTTGCGCCGGCGCACTTCCAGCGGATCGAGCCCGAGTTCCTTGGCCATTGCATCCATCACGGCCTCGAACGCGAAGCGGGTATTGACGGTGCCGTGGCCGCGCATCGCGCCGCACGGCGGGGTGTTGCAGTAGACCCGGTAGCCGTCGTACTTGACCGCCGGGATGTCGTACAGGCCGTTGAGCAGCGCACCGGCATACAGGATGGTAACGATGCCGTAACCACCGTAACCGCCGCCACGCATCACCATTTCGAGTTGGCAGGCGGTGACGCGGCCATCGTTTTTCATGCCGAGCTTCAGACGTACCTGGCTTTCCGGGCGGCCGCGATGCGTCAGGAAGGTTTCTTCGCGCGACAGCTTCATGCGCACGGTGCCGCCGGCAGCGCGCGCCAGCAGCGCGCAAATGATTTCGAAATTGAGGGTTTCGGTGCGGGCGCCAAAGCCGCCACCGACGAACGGCTTGATGACGCGGATGCGCGAGGTGTCGAGGTCGAGGCAGCGCGCCAGCGTCAGGTGCACGTAGTACGGCACCTGTGTGACTGAATGCAGCGTCAGCTGGTTGCGCTCGACGTCAAAACAAGCCGTCGCCGCGTGCGGCTCCATGTGCGCGTGCGTGACTTCGGCGCATTCGAAACTCTCTTCGCGCACCAGGTCGGCCTCGGCAAATCCGGCTTCGGTGTCGCCGAATTCGTTGTGCACTTCGCGTTCGATATTGCCTTTTTTATTGCCGTGCAGCAGCACCGCATCGGCTGCGCGGGCGCTGGCAGCATCGGTATACACCGGCAATTCGCGCACTTCCATTTTGATCAGTTTCAGTGCGGCGGCGGCGGTGGCATCGTCGACTGCCGCAACGGCTGCCACCGGTTCACCGAAATAGCGGACCCGTTCACGCGCCAGCGGAAATTCATTTTGCGCCACCGGCAGGATGCCGTACGCCTTGTCGCAGGCGTCGCCGGTAATCACGGCGACCACGCCCGGCAGCTTCAGCGCTTCGGAGATGTCAATGCGGATGATCTCGGCGTGCGCGTACGGGCTGCGGAAGATGCGCCCGGCCAGCGCTTCCGGTGCAAACAGGTCGGCCGTGTACTTGGCGCGGCCGCTCACTTTTTCGATTCCGTCGACCAGTGCGATGCGCTGGCCGGCGCCTTTGTTCAGGGTCGGCTTCATGCTGCGGCTCCTTTACGGCTGAGGTTGGTAAAGTTGCTGGCGGCCGCCTGCACCGATTCGATGATCTTCACATAGCCGGTGCAGCGGCACAGGTTGCCGGCCAGCGCGGCGCGGATCTGCTCGACCGACGGCGCTGGATTGCTGCGCAGTAATGCTTCGGACGCCATCAGCATGCCAGGCGTGCAATAGCCGCACTGGGTGCCGAGTTTCTCGTTGAACGCCTGTTGTAGCGCCGACAGGCGGCCGGCGCTGGACAGCGATTCGACCGTCTCGACGTGGCAGCCGGCGACGCTGGCTGCCAGAGTCAGGCAGGCCAGGCGCGGTACGCCATCGACCAGCACCGTGCAGGCGCCGCATTCGCCGCCGTCGCAACCCTGCTTGGTGCCGGTCAGGTCCAGCTGTTCGCGCAGGTAATCGATCAGCAGCAAATTGTCCGCCATCGCGTCTTCGCGCGGCTGACCGTTGATCCGCATCGGGACGATTGATTTCATGAAGCGTTCTCCTTCGATGGATGATGTGGTTAATTCGTACCCATGCTCAAAAGTATAGCGCATATTTTGTTTTATATAAAACAAAATATTTCATCAATTTTCATTCGGAAAGGTGTTCTGTGAGCGGAGTGCATCATCTGTATTTGTCTTAATTGACGCCATATTTTTCGAAGAATGTCGGGCTTGTCTAATTTATCGCAAACACTTCTGCATATCTAAAATAAATGATTTATTTCAATCATATTTCAGTGCCAGCATTTTGCTGTTGATGTTTTTGCTGGAGAGCCGGGATGCGTGCGGCGTTGGTGGCGGTTTTAGCGGCAGCGCAATGTATGGCGAAAGCAGCAAATTGAGCGCAAATCCGTGTTGAATTTTGGTGAAACTGCCGGCGGCAGGCGGCCATTGATCAGCCTTTTCCGTCTTTTTCAACTTTCAGCCCGGCTTTGCTCTTTTTCCGGGCGGCCGAATCATGAGCCGTAAACAAGTAACGAGTCAGTATGTTGATATGGTTGCGGCCCCATGTTGAAAGCCTGCCGGCACCCTGATCGGGAACCGGGCGTCAGTACGGCATCCATGTAAATGGCGTTGCGCGGAACGATCACATCCGCGACGAACTCCATGCGCACAATCGATCTTCCTGGCCTTCCTGCTGCGATTGATGCAGTGCATGCCGTTTGCAGCTGAATATAGGTTGATATCAATGCAAAATATCTGATGGGAAGCGGCATATGCAAAAACATGGCGGGGCGATAGGTCAGTATAGATAGCCTTTGCATGCCGTAAAAATCGACAAAAAAACATCAAATATTTGTTTGATATAAAACTATTATTGCTGCATAATGTAATCCATCTTCCACCAAATCGCGACTGTCGCCACTCCAGCGCAGCGCGCCACTATCAAGGATGAGGGCCATGCAAACACAAGCAGCAACCAGCGGCGTACAGCAACGCCCAGTCGAAGAACTGGATAGCGTCGTGATTCGCTTCGTCGGCGATTCCGGCGACGGCATGCAACTGACCGGCAACGGCTTTTCGATGGCGGTGGCGAAGGCCGGGCACGATTTCGCCACGCATCCGGATTATCCGTCCGAAATCCGGGCGCCGATCGGCACCCTGTTCGGTGTCTCCGGCTACCAGATCCAGTATGCGACGCATCAGGTGTTCACCTCCGGCGACGCGCCCGACGTGCTGGTCGCGATGAACCCGGCCGCGCTGAAGACCAATCTGTCCGATCTGAAGCATGGCGGCACCATTATCGCCAATACCGGCGCTTTCAGCGACGCCAACCTGGCCAAGGCCGGCTACCGCGATAATCCGCTGGAAGACGGCAGCCTGGATCGTTATACGCTGTACAGCATTAACATCACGACGCTGACCGGCAATGCGCTGGCCGCATCGGGCCTGTCCAAAAAAGAGATCGAGTTATGCAAGAACTATTTCGCGTTGGGCATGATGCTGTGCCTATACAGCCGCCCGCTGGAAGATGAAATTGAAGAAATCGGCAAGAAATTCGCCAAAAAACCGCAGTTTGCCGCCGCCAATATCACCACGCTGCGCGCCGGTTATGCGTATGCTGAGGCGACCGAAATATTCCCCGCTATCTATCAAGTACGCCATCCGGAGCCGCGCCCCGGCAAATATCGCAGCATCACCGGCAACCAGGCCGCCGCGTTCGGCTGCGTCGCCGCCTCCGAGCTGTCGGGCACGCCGTTGTTTCTCGGTTCGTACCCGATTACGCCGGCCACTGACATCTTGCACGCACTGGCCGCACTGGAGCATTTCAACGTCACCACCTTTCAGGCTGAGGACGAAATTGCCGGGATCTGCTCGACTATCGGCGCGGTCTACGGCGGCGCGCTGGGGCTGACCACCACATCCGGCCCCGGCATGGCGCTGAAGACCGAAGCGCTGGGGCTGGCGGTAATGCTGGAATTGCCGCTGGTGGTGATCAACGTGCAGCGCGCTGGCCCGTCGACCGGCTTGCCAACCAAAATCGAGCAATCCGACCTGCTGCAGGCGCTGTACGGCCGCAACGGCGAATGTCCGCTGCCGGTAGTCGCAGCCAGTTCGCCGGCCGACTGCTTCGACTGTGCGATTGAAGCGTTCCGCATCGCAGTCAAATACATGACGCCGGTGATCATGCTGTCCGATGGCGGCATCGGCAATGCCGCCGAGCCGTGGCTGATCCCCAGCGTGGCCGATCTGGCGCCGTTGGCAGTGCATTACCGTACCGAGCCGGACGGCTTCCAGCCGTATGCGCGCGATGCCAACCTGGCACGGTCGTGGGTCAGGCCTGGCACGCCGGGCATGGAGCACCGGATCGGCGGACTGGAAAAGGATTTCCTGACCGGCGATATCTCGCACGATCCAATGAATCACCAGCGCATGGTCGAGGTGCGCGCGGCCAAAGTGGCTGGCATTGTGCAGGACATCCCGGCTTCACAGGTGGCGGGGCCGGACAGCGGCGAGTTGTTGATCGTCGGCTGGGGCAGCACCTGCGGCAGCATCGCGCAAGCCCGCGAAAAGGCTGAAGCTGCAGGCAAGTCGGTCGCGCACCTGCACCTGCGGCACCTGAACCCGCTGCCGGCTGATCTCGGTGCGATTCTTGGCCGCTACCGGCACATCCTGGTGCCGGAACTGAACCAGGGACAGTTGTCGAAGCTGTTGCGCGAGCGCTATCTGGTTGATGTGCTGCCGCTGTGCAAGGTACAGGGCAAGCCGTTCAAGGTGTCGGAAATCTACGAGCGCATCATGGAATTGATCTGAACTAAGCTGAGGAGAACAACATGAACCAGATGAAAGACGTGATTCACATTGCAACAACAGTTGCCACGGCCACCGACGCCCCCTCCTGCCTGATTAAAAGGGATTTCGAATCGAGTCAGGATGTACGCTGGTGTCCGGGCTGCGGCGACTATTCGGTGCTGGCACAAGTGCAGAAGCTGCTGCCGACGCTCGGCATCCCACGCGAAAATTTCGCGTTTATTTCCGGCATCGGTTGCTCCAGTCGCTTTCCGTACTACATGGAAACCTACGGCATGCACAGTATCCACGGCCGCGCGCCGGCGATTGCCAGCGGTCTGAAGCTATCGCGGCCGGACCTGTCGGTCTGGGTCGTGACCGGCGACGGCGATGCGCTGGCGATTGGCGGTAACCATTTCATTCACGCAATGCGGCGCAATGTCGACCTGAAAATCATCCTGCTCAACAACCGCATCTACGGTCTGACCAAGGGCCAATATTCGCCAACCTCTGAAATGGGCAAGAAAACCAAGACATCCCCGCAGGGCAATATCGACCGCCCGTTCAACCCGCTGGCGCTAGCGCTCGGCGCCGGCGCCACTTTCGTCGCCCGCGCAGTCGATACCGATCTGCCGAACCTGCAACGCGTATTGGCGCGCGCGGCGCAGCACCAGGGCACCGCCTTCGTCGAAATTTTACAGAACTGCATTGTTTTCAACGACGGCGCGTACGACAGCCTAACCAACAAAAAGACCCGCGCCGACGCCCGTATCGTGCTCGAACACGGTAAGCCACTACTGTTTGGCAATGACGGCAAGCATGGCGTCCGGCTGCGCGGATTGACGCCTGAAGTGGTCCGCGTTGGTGAGAACGGCATCACCGAAGCGGACCTGATGGTGCACGATGAAACTTCCACCAGCAGCGCACTGGCGTTCCTGCTGGCGCAGTTCGAAGCGCCCGACTTCCCGGTACCGCTGGGCGTATTCCGCGCACTCGAAATGCCGACCTACCAGCAACGCAACATCGAACAAGCCGCCAAAGCGCTGCAAGCCAGGGGTAAGGGCAATCTTTCTGACCTGCTCAACAGCGGCGATACGTGGACCATTGACTGAGGTTCGGATTAACAAAAAGCAGTGTCTGGCTAAAAATTAAATAAATTAAATTTTTAGCCGGCCACTGCTGGATTAGCAGAATGACGCAGCGGCAGGCTTTTGCGGTTCGAAAATACAGGTGTATGTATTTTAAAGTCCACAATTAAATAGGGTGACATAGCATTGTTTTTGCCTATACACGCCAAAATTGCGCTGGTCGCAGGTATGCATGCATTGCTGGCGATCCTTCACGCAATTATGAAATCAGGAAAAACCTGGGGTGATGATTTTTTACGCAAGGCCCCGACTAACTTAAAAAGGAGCATGAAATGGCTTTGATAATCAACGGCGATTGCATCAATTGCGCAGTATGCGAACCGGAATGCCCAAACAGCGCGATCAGCGCCGGCGACGGCATCTTTGTAATTAATCCTGACCGATGCACCGAATGCGTCGGGCATTATGAAGAATCGCAGTGTATCGACGTCTGCCCGGTCGACTGCATCACTATCGATCCGGACCGCACCGAATCTGCCGAGCAGCTGCAGGAAAAATTCAATCGCCTGACGGCAAGCGATGCCGCCTGAAAAATCCGGTTGCCGCACCCGGCATCGACCCCCGCCGGCCGCGTTGCTGCGCATGGCGACAGATGCAGGGTGTAGCCGGGATTTCGAATGGCACGCCATTCGCCTGTGAAACGGCGCAGGCCGGTCAGCTTCATTGCCGCGCCCCGCGCCGGCACCTCCGGGCCGCTGCTATCCCGCTTGTCGTCGGCCCACACCAACGGTGCCAAGGTAATAATCCGGCGCCACCATTCCCAAGATGAAATTTACGGTCACCAACTGGAGCCGAGCATGAGGCTTAGCATCGGTGACGCGGCAGCCTGACGCCAGCGTCATTTGTGTACAACCGGATGAATTTATCCGTGATTGATGAAAACTATAGCATCGATATATTTACCAAATAATCAAAGTTCTTTTTTTTTAATCATTTGATAAACCCTTATAAATCAATATGTTGCGGTGCATTAAAATAAAAACCAATATATTCAAGTAGTTAGTTTCTGGCACGATTCATGCACATAACCCTGGCGTAACAAAGAGAAAACAATAGCGTGATTCACGCGGGTAACCAATAAGCGGACACATCTCTGGGGGAGTGGTATGAAAATAATAAGCGGGGTTTTTCCTGCAAGAGCAACGGCACTTGCGATTGCATTGGCGTCGGTATTGCCGGTGAAGGCGGTCTGGGCGGTTGAATTCGACACCGGAAACCCGGACATCAAGGCACGTTGGGACAACACTTTCAAATATACGGCGGGCCAGCGTCTAAAGGATCCAGACCAACGGGTGGCTGCTTCCTTTGCGAATCCGAACGTCGATGCGGGCGACCTTAATCTGAAGAAGGGTTTGATCAACAATCGACTCGACTGGCTGACCGAGTTGGATATCTCCGCCAAGAATTTCGGAGCGCGCGTTTCCGCCGCTGCTTGGTATGACAGCGTCTACAACAAAGACAGCACCGATTTCCCTGCATCGATACCGTTTCCGAATACCTTTGGTGCGGCTAATGGCGGACCCAACAATCGATTCACCGACCCGACCAAGCGCGTGATGGGTCGGAAGGCGGAACTCTCGGACGCCTTCGTGTGGGGCAGCACCGATTTGGGGGAGGGCATGAAGCTGAGCGGCCGCGCCGGCCGGCACACCCTGCTCTATGGCGAAACCCTGTTTCTGGGCGCCAACGGCATCGCGGCTGCGCAGGGACCGGTGGATCTGATCAAGGCTTTTTCCGTTCCTGGCACGCAGTTCAAGGAAATCGGTATGCCGGTCGGGCAGCTCTCGGGCAACTTGCAGATCAATTCGAATGTCTCCGTGGGCGGCTACTACCAGTACGAGTGGCGCCCATTGCGTCTGCCAGCGACCGGAAGCTACTTCAGTCCGGCCGATTTTGTGGGGGACGGCAATGACCTATTGCTGGGGCCAGGCGGTCCGGCGAACCGGCTTGCAGACCAGAAGGGGCGCGATTCCGGTCAATTCGGCGGGCAAGTGAAATTCAAGATTCCCGGCAATGACGTGGAATTTGGACTGTACGCGGCGAGATATGACGACAAGGCGCCGATTCCGATCCTTAATGTCACCGATCCGAACGGTGCGTTTGGTGCCGGGACCTATCGACTGGCTTATGCCAAAAACATCAAGACCTACGGGGCCAGTTTCTCCACCTTGATCGGGGAAACCAATGTGGGCGGCGAGCTGTCGACGCGCCGCAACACGCCGCTGCACCCGGTGGGCGACCTGGTGATCAATTTTAACAACGCTGCCGACAACGACCAGAACACGGCGTATGCGGTCGGCAATAGCTTGCACGCCAATCTCTCGGCCATTACCTTGTTGCCTGCGACGGCGCTCTGGCAAGGCGCAAGCTTTGTCGGCGAGCTTGCTTTCAACCGGTTGCTCAGCGTAACGCGCAACCCGGTAAATCCGGCGTTTCCGAACGGGGTACTAAATAGCACCCACACACGGGATGCCTGGGCGACGCGCTTTGTTTTCCAGCCTGAGTATTTTCAAGTGTTGCCTGGGATGGATCTGCAGGTGCCAATCGCAGTGGGCTACGGCATCAGCGGGCGCTCGGCAATCTTCCAGGTCGCTCCCGAACACGGTGGTGATGTCAGCATCGGTTTGAATTTTGACTACAAGAAAACCTGGAAAGCCGGGCTGCAGTACACCCACTACTTCGGGTCAGCCGGGCCGGCGCCATCACTGGATCCGGCCACAAACACCCAGGCAAGTTACAAGCAGTACTACGCCGATCGCGATTTCATCACGCTGTCTATTCAGCGTACATTCTAAAAACATGGAGGAGACTGACATGACTATGAAACCGAAAACGCTCGCCCTGGCCTTGGCCCTTATATCAGGCATCGCTACGAGCAGTACAGCCCTGGCCGCCGTTTCCGCAGAAGAAGCAGCCAAGCTGAAAAGCACGCTGACCCCGCTCGGCGGGGAGAAGGCCGGCAACAAGGACGGTACGATTCCCGCCTGGGACGGCGGCATGACCAAGGCACCGGCGGGCGCCATGCGCGGCGACGTACCGGTGGATCTGTTCGCCAACGAGAAACCGCTGCTGCAGATTACTGCGAAGAACATGGCGCAACATGCTGAAAAACTGACCGAAGGCACGCGTGCGTTGCTGAAAAAATATCCGGACACCTTCCGGGTCGACGTCTACCCGACGCACCGCACCGCAGCGGCTCCAAAGTGGGTCTACGACAATACCCTGAAGAATGCGACCAACTGCAAGACCAAGGATGGCGGTCTTTCGGTCGAAGGTTGTTATGGAGGCGTCCCGTTCCCCATGCCCAAGGACGGCACTGAAGTGATGTGGAACCATTTGTTGAGGGTGGAAGCGGAATCGATCGAATACGGGTTCAAAAATGTGGTCGGCTCCTCTGACGCCACATGGACGATAGCGACAAGGAACGACAATTACTGGAGTATGCCGTACTACTACAAGGACGGTTCTGCTGAAAAGTGGTCAGGAAAGTATTCCCTTCAGCGCTTCAACACCACGGCACCTTCTTTCAAAGTCGGCGAATCGCTGGTGATCCACGACGGCATCGATGCGGCCCAGCCGCGACAGGCTTGGCAGTATCTGGTGGGACAGCGCCGCGTGCGGCGGGCGCCGACCGTGGGCTACGATACGCCGGATTTTGTGGCGTCGGGCGCCAACTACTTTGACGAGGTTCAGGGCCTTTTTGGGGGGCTGGACCGCTATCAGTGGAAGATCGTCGAGAAACGGGAGATGTACATTCCGTACAACGACAACCACTTTCTTGCGGCAAAGCTCGATGAGGCATTCAGCAAGTCGCACCTGAATCCGGACAAACTGCGTTGGGAGTTGCACCGGGTCTGGGTGGTCGAGGCAAACGTGGCGCCGGGCAAGCGACACGCCGTGCCCAAGCGGCGCTATTACGTTGACGAGGATAGCTGGCTCGTTACTCTGGTCGACGGCTACGACGCCGAAGGCAAGCTGTGGCGCACTTCGCAGGTTACGCCGTTCGTGGTGCCGAAAATTCCGGCAGTGGTGTTGAGGCCAGTCGTGGTGTTCAACCTGCAGGCCAACACCATGAGCGCGGTGCAGTTTCTCAACGAAGAAACGTATCGGGTCGTGCCGCGCAAGCCGGAGAACTTCTACACGGGTGAAGCGGTAGCCGCCGAGAGCAGTCGCTGAGTTAAACAAGCAGATCGCGGGGGGAGGCCGGGTTCAACGCCGGTCGCCCTCTGCGGGAAGATGCTACCTTCGGCAGGACAAAACCTCATGTCCGCAACAGAATAAATGGAGCAGTGAATGTCAATGTATTTTTATCGGCGGCAGTGGTGTGTTTTGGCAGCCTTGCTGGCGGCAGCGGGCGGCGCTTCGAATTGCCTGGCAGAGCCGGCGCGGGCGGAGGCGGACTTGCTGAATCGGCCGGCGCAGGTAAGCTCGCACGCCAGCCGATCCGTGCTGCTGGCCGTAAATCGCGTCGAAAAGCGTCTGGTGGCGGTCGGCGAACTGGGCATCATCCTCTTGTCTGACGATAACGGCAACACCTGGCGCCAAGCCAAGGTGCCCACCAGCGTGGCGCTTACCAGCGTGCACTTCGCGACATCCGGCAAGGGCTGGAGCGTGGGTCACGGCGGGGTCGTACTGAAGAGCAGCGATGCGGGCGAAACCTGGGTCAAACAGCTCGACGGCCGGCAGGCCGCGCAACTGGAACTGGAAGCGGCCAAGTCCGAAATGGTGCAAGGCGGCCCTGCCGCCGAGAAGCACCTGAGGGAAGCCGAGCAGCTGGTGAAGGACGGTTCCGACAAACCGCTGCTCGACGTTTACTTCTCCGACGAGAACAACGGCTTGGTGGTCGGTGCCTACGGCTTGATCTTTGCCACGAACGATGGCGGCAAGACCTGGCAGTCGCTCAAACAAAACCTCGACAATCCCAGGGGCAAACACCTGTACAGCATCTATGCCGCCGGAGCAGAGCTCTATGTGGCTGGCGAGCAGGGCGCGCTGTACCGCTCCAGCGACGCAGCCAAGACATTTGGCGAAGTGAAGACGCCTTATGTGGGAACCTACTTCGGTGCGCTCACAGCGCAGGGCGGAGAACTCGTCGTGTTTGGACTGCGCGGCAACGTCTATCGCTCCGACGATAACGGCGTTGTCTGGCAGAAGATCGACACGGGCCTGCCCGTGACGCTTACCGCCGGCAGTCGTTTGGCGGACGGCTCGCTGGTGCTGGTAGACGAGACCGGCCGGGTGCTGCAAAGCCGCGATAGCGGACGCAGTTTCAAGGCGGTGCCCGTGTCTCAGCCCTCGCCCTTCACTGGTGTGGCGCAAGCTGCCGACGGCAGCCTGATCTTAAGCGGCGTCCGCGGTATGACGCGGCTTTCTCCTCAAAAAAATAATCTCCCGGAGCATAAACAGTGAGTATCGATACCCAGCTCGCGGAGCACCCCGTCATCCGCAACCTCGAAGATTTCGACCGCCAATCCGGATCGATGGTCGAGCGCCTGCTGTTCAACCACCGAATTCTCTTGGTGGTGCTTTGTCTGATCATTACCGCCGTGCTCGGCTACCAGGCGCGGGGCCTGAAACTCAACGCCGCGTTCGAGAAAATGATTCCCGCCAAGCACCCCTACATCGTCAACTACCTGGCGAACAAGGGGCAGCTCGCAGGGCTCGGCAATACGCTGCGCATCGCCGTCGAGAGCAAGAATGGCACTATCTTCGACGCAGCCTATCTGGAGACGGTGCGCAAGATCAACGACGAGGTTTTTCTGTATCCTGGCGTAGACCGCCCCTTCATGAAGTCGCTGTGGACCACGGCCACGCGCTGGACTGGCGTCACGGAAGATGGACTCGACGGCGGCCCGGTAATTCCCGAGGACTACGACGGCTCAGCCAAGAGCCTCGCCCAAGTGCGGCTGAACGTGGAGCGCTCGGGTGAAATCGGGCAGTTGGTGGCTGCCAACTACAAATCCAGCATCGTGCTCGTGCCGCTCCAGGATAAGAATGCGGAAACGGGAGAGCTCATCGACTACCACACGCTCTCGCAGCGTCTGGAGCAGCTGCGGCAGAAATATGAAACCGAAAACGTCAAGCTCCACATCACCGGTTTTGCCAAGGTCGTGGGCGACCTGATCGATGGCCTGCAGCAGGTGCTGCTGTTCTTCGCCGGGGCGATTGCCATCTGCACCGGCGTGCTCTACTGGTATACCCGCTGCCTGCGCAGCACCATGCTGGTCGTTCTCTGTTCGATGATTGCGGTGGTGTGGCTGCTCGGCCTGTTGCCGACCCTGGGTTATGAGCTCGATCCCTACTCGATCCTGGTGCCGTTCATGGTGTTCGCTATCGGCATGAGCCACGGTGCGCAAAAAATGAATGGCATCATGCAAGACATCGGCCGCGGCACGCACAAGCTGGTGGCCGCCCGTTATACCTTCCGGCGCCTGATCGTGGCCGGCATCACCGCACTGCTGGCCGATGCTGTTGGTTTTGCCGTGCTTATGGTAATCGACATCAAGGTGATCCAGGATCTTGCGGTGACGGCCAGCATCGGTGTTGCCGTGCTGATTTTTACCAATCTGGTGCTCATTCCGATCCTGCTCTCGTATACCGGGGTGGACGCGAAAGCCGCCCAGCGCAGCCTCAAGTCCGAGCTAATGGATAAAATGGACGGGCAGCACCGCAAACACCCGTTCTGGGCCTTTCTCGATCTTTTCACCAGACCAAAATGGGCAAGGATCGCTATCGTGAGCGCCACCATACTCGGGGTGATCGGTTTTGCCATCAGCTTGCAGCTCAAGATCGGCGACACCGACCCCGGGGCGCCGGAGTTGCGGCCCAACTCCCGCTATAACATCGACAATGCCTACATGGTGGCCAACTACGCAGCTAGCAGCGACACTTATGTGGTGATGGTGAAGACTCCGCAGTTTCACTGCGGGCACTACAATACGCTGCTGGAAGTCAATGCCCTGGAATGGCAGCTGCAGCAACTGCCCGGAGTGGAATCGACCAACTCGCTGGCGACACTGGCCAAGCGCTCCGCGGCCGGCATGAACGAAGGCAGCCTGAAGTGGTACGAGATCCCGCGCAGCCAGGAGATGCTTAACGCCATCATCACGCGCGCACCGCGGGAGCTCTTCAACCAGAACTGCGACCTGCTGACCATATACGTCTCGCTCAAGGACCACAAGGCAGATACCTTGGACCGCGTGGTACAGACCTTTGAGGCCTTCGCCGCCAAGCACAACAACGCGGAACTGCGCTTCCTTTCGGCAGCGGGCAATGCGGGGATCGAGGCGGCGACCAACATCGTGGTCAAGCGCGCCAACGTGCAGATGCTGCTCCTGGTCTACGCGGCGGTGATCGTGCTCGCCTTCATAACTTTCCGCTCCTGGCGCGCGGTAATCTGTGCGGTGCTGCCGTTGATGCTCACCTCGGTTCTGTGCGAGGCGCTGATGGTGTATCTCAACATCGGGGTCAAGGTCGCCACACTCCCGGTGATCGCCCTGGGGGTTGGCATCGGCGTCGACTATGCGCTGTACGTGCTGACGGTGACGCTCGCGCGGCTGCGCGAGGGCATGAGCCTGTCGGAGGCTTACTACAAGGCGCTGCTCTTCACCGGCCGGGTGGTGGTGTTGACCGGTGTCACGCTAGGGCTTGCGGTGGCGACATGGGCCTTCTCGCCCATCAAGTTCCAGGCGGATATGGGCATTCTGCTCGCCTTCATGTTTGTCTGGAACATGCTGGGTGCGCTGATCCTGCTGCCGGCACTCGCTTATTTCCTGTTGCCGCAGAAGGCCGTGACGGTACAGGAGGAAAGTTTCGCCATGGCCGCCTGACGCACCAGGCGGCCATGGTCAGGATCAATCTTCTGCGTTCTCCTCTGAAGATTTTGGGGCGTGTAAAAGCGCCTCTTTTTTTAGCTGTTGCGCTTCAATCGGGCTGGCAAAAACCGCCAGAAGAAACAGTATGGCACCGACTCAAAGTGATTTACGACGCGGAATGCACGTTCAAAACTGGTAGCTGGTTGCTTCAACTGGCAAGGATAGCCGCCGCGCGGCTATCCTGGATAGGCAGCTCTTCCGTCCCTGCCCCAGTGTTGTCCAGGGTCGCGTGCGCAGAGTGCAGGCAATGTGCCGATTGATTCTGTTCGGAGCAATCGCATGTGACGTGGCACCGGTTCTGCCAGCAAATTCCAGTCAATCCCAGCACACTGGACCTATTGCAGGCGGACTCCGACCCATTTCTCTAGGATTCCGAGATTGGCCAGAATATCTGCGCTGTCTGCCGCATGCACTACGCGGCCGCGCTCGAGCACGATACCGCGCTGGGTCAGTTGCAGCGCCTGTTCGACGTGCTGCTCGACCAGGATCAGTGCCTGCCCATGGTCGCGCACCATGCCGGCAATTGCGCTGCACAGTTCATCGACGATTACCGGCGCCAAACCTTCCAGCGGCTCGTCGAGCAGCAGCAGTTTCGGATTCAGCATCAACGCGCGTCCGATTGCCAGCATCTGCTGCTCGCCGCCCGACAATTGATTGCCGAAATTCTTGCGCCGCTGCTGCAGTCGCGGAAACAACGCATAGACTGCCTGCAGGTTCCATTTGCCGGGCAACGCGGTCATCGTCAAATTTTCCTCGACGCTCAGTGAACGGAAGATTTCGCGTTCCTGCGGCACCCAGCCCAAGCCGGCACGGGCGCGTGCATGGGCAGGCATCTTCAGAAGGTCCTGGCCGCACCAGCGGATGGCGCCGCGCCGCACCCGTGTATGCCCCATCAGCGTAAGTAGCAGCGAACTTTTGCCGACGCCGTTGCGGCCTAACAGCGCCAGACTTTCGCCATCCTTCATCGTTAGCGAACAATCATCGAGCACGATGGCGTCGCTGTAACCGGCAACCAGGTTTTCAAGTCTAAGCATTACAATGCCCCTTCCCCAGATACACTTCGCGCACCCGCGCATCGTCCGCGATTTCAGCAGGGGTGCCAGTCACCAGTTCGGCGCCGCCAACCAGCACCGTGATGCGATCGGCAAAGCGGAACACCAAGCTCATGTCATGCTCGATCAGCAGGATGCTGATCGAGCGCGGCAGTGCGCACAGCACGGCAAATAGCTCATCGCTCTCGCCTTCCGGCACGCCGGCTGCCGGTTCGTCGAGCAGCAGCACCTGCGGTCGCGCCGCCAGCGCCAGCGCGATTTCCAGCAGCCGCTGCTTGCCGTATGCCAGCATGCGCGTTTCACGCATGCAGTCTTGCGCCAGATTCAGTTGCGCCAGCAAAGCATAAGCCTGGCCGATTTCATCGTTGCGCCGCGACAGTCCGAAAAATCTGCGTTGCCACACGCTCAAGCGGCTTCTCTCACGCTCGCAGATCGCGTTAGTGACCGCCTCCAGCGGTGTTAACTGTGGAAACAGGGTGTTGATCTGGAACGTGCGCGACAGGCCGCGCGCGACCCGTTCATGGGGCGCCAGCTGCGTGATGTCGGCACCGTTGAGCCAGATCGATCCGCTCGATGGCCGCAATATGCCGGTCAGCTGATTGATCAAAGTGGTCTTGCCGGCGCCATTGGGCCCGATTAACGCATGGCGCGCACCGGCCGCCAGCGCCAGGTTCAGGCACTGCGTAACGTCCAGTCCGCCGAACGACTTGCACAGATCGCGGGTCTGCAGCACCTGTGCCATGGGTGTGGCCGACGACGGACTGGCGTGCTGCGCCGCAGCCGACTCATGGGCCAGCATCCGGGGCAGCAGCGCCAAGCCGCCCATGATTCCGCCGCGCAGATACAGGGTGGTCACGATCAGCAGGATGCCGAGCCAGAACAGCCAGTATTGCGGATTCAGGTTGGCCAGGTAATCCTGCACCAGCAGGAAGGCGGCGGCACCGACAAAACCGCCATACAGGGTTGCGGTGCCGCCGATGATCAGCATGATCAGCAGGTCTGCCGAGCGCTGAAAACTGAACACATCGATGCCAACGAATTGCGTGGTCTGCGTCAGCAGCGCGCCGGACACACCGGCCAGCAGCGCCGAATAAGTATAAATATTGGTTAATCTGGCACCGACCGGGATGCCGATCGCAATCGCACGCACGCGGTTTTCACGGATGCTGCGCAGCGACAGGCCATAGGGCGAATGGATCAGACTGCGCGTCAACACAAACAGCAGGAAGCTGATGCCGAGCACGTAGAGGTAGGCGGTTTTGCCGTACAGATCAAAATTGAAGACGCCGAACAGTTTGCCGATTTCGACGCCCTGCAAACCATCGACCCCCCCGGTAAGCGCAATCGCACGGTTCGCCACCTCATACAGAAGAAATCCGATTCCGAGTGTGATCATCAAGCGGGTCAGATCGCTGCCGCGCAACATCAGGAAACTGGCCAGATAACCGGCGAGGCTGGCAGCCAGCCCGCCCGCCAGCAGGCCGGTGAGCGGCTCGTGCCAGCCATGCGCGGCCAGCAAGCCGGCTGCATACGCGCCGATGCCGAAGAATGCCGCGTGCCCGAGCGTGACGATTCCCGCATACCCGAGGATAAGGTCAAGCGACAGCGCAAAGAGGCCGGCGATTACAATCTGGGTCGCAAACACCAGGCTGGTCGGAAGCGCGAAATAGACACTTGCCAACGCCAGCCAGAATCCGATCTCAGCTGGCTTCCAGCGTTCGCGTGCCTGCAGCGCCAGGCATTGCCGGGCCGCCTCGGCCTGGGCCGGAACCGTGAATTGCATGATGTTCATCATCCCCCCCTGCGGCCCAGAAGGCCATGTGGAAACAGCAACAGCAGCAAGATCATCGCGCCGTAAATAACGAAGGCGCCGATCTGTGGCGCGTAATATTTTCCAGCGATGTCAGCTACCCCGAGCAGTAGCGCCGCCAGCAAGGTCCCGATCACCGAGCCCGGCCCGCCGACCACCACCACCAAAAGGAAATACACCAGGTACTTGAGCGCGAAATTTGGGTCCAGCCCGAGTACGTTGACTCCAAGCGCGCCACCCAGCCCGGCCAGGCCGCTGCCGAGCGCGAACGTCAGCTGGAACACCCGTTCGACCCGGATTCCCATCGATGTGGCGGTGCGCTGGTTATCGACCGCGGCGCGGATCATTGCGCCGAAGCGGGTGCGTTCCAGGCCAAATACCAGCGCCAGCGTGATGATTGCTCCGACCGCCATCAGAAACAGCCGATAACGCGACAGGTCGATTCCGAACAGCGTAAATTGCCCGTTCAGCGCCTCCGGCAGCAGCACCGGCTGCTGGCCCGGCCCCCACAGGTAGCTGGCGCCGGCAATCGCAATGAACATGATGCCGACCGTCAGCAGCACCTGGTTCAGCGCGGTACTTTTATATAGGGGGCGATACAGCACGCGTTCGAGTAACAGGCTGCCCAGTGCGATTGCGCAAAACACGATCGGCAGCGCTGCCAGGAAGCCGATTCCGGCCTGCCCCATCAGCGTCACCAACAGGTAGCCGCCGGCCATTGCAAACACGCCATGCGCGAGATTGATGAAGCCCATCAGGCCGAGCGTGATCGACAGTCCGACCGAGATCAGGAACAGCAGGGTGCCATACGCCAGGCCGTCGAACAGTACGCCGAGAAAGTTATCCACGCTGTTGGTATCCTTTATTAATTCGGCACGATGAAGTCAAAATTTCATCGTGCCCCCGTGCTTGCCCTCTCCATAAGCTGAAAGGGACGGGATGAGGGGATGCGGCTTTTTGCTGCAGTCAGGATCGGACCGGAGCGCACCGTTACTTGCCCGGATCCCTGACTGCAGTGAAGGTCTCGAACTCGACGTTATACAACTTGCCATCGACTTTCCTGACTTCGCGCACGTAAACGTTTTGCACGATATCGCGGGTTTCGGCATCGATCTGGATCGGCCCGCGCGGGCTGTTCAATTTCATGCCCTTGAGTACCTGCATCGCCTTGTCGCCATCAATGTTGCCTTTGAGCTGACGCACCACTTCATACACCGCCGCCATGCCATCGTAGCCGCCGACCGCCATGAAATTGGGGCGCTGTTTTGGATTGATCTGACTGTAGGCGGCGAGGAAAGCCTTGTTCTCTGGCGACGGATGGGCAGCCGAATACTGGTGCGTCGAGATCACGCCCAGTGCATTGTCGCCCAGCGCCTCGATCACACCATCGTCGGTCACGTCGCCGGTCGACAGCAGCTTGATGCCGGCCTGCGCCAGGCCGCGCTCGTTGTATGCCTTCATGAAACCGACCGCCAGTTCGCCGGCCGGCACGAACACGAAGATCGCCTGCGGCTTGCTATCCTTGACGCGTTGCACGAATGGCCCGAACTCCGGGTTTTTCAGTGGTACCCGCAGTTCGCCGATCACTTCGCCGCCCAGTCTGGAAAACGCTTTCTTGAAAGTCTGCTCGGCATCATGGCCCGGGCCGTAATCGGCAACCACCGTATATATCTTGCGCAAGCCGCTCTTGTAAGCCCACTGCGCCATCGGCTCGGTCACTTGCGCCAGCGTAAACGACACTCGCGCGATATAGGGCGACTTGACGGTGATCACCGAGGTCGCGGCATTCATGATGATGGTCGGTTTTTTCGCTTCGGTCGCAATCGGCGCCACCGCAAACGCATTCGGCGTCAGTCCGAAACCGACGATGAAATCGACGTTGTCCTTGACCACCAGTTCCTGCGCCAAGCGTTTGGCGACATCTGGCGCGGGACCAGTGGTGTCCCTGACCACGAGTTCAATTTTCTTGCCGGCGACCGTGTCGCCGTGCTGTCTCATGTAGGCTTTCGCGCCGTTCGTGATCTGCATGCCGAAATCGGCAAACGTCCCGCTCATCTCGGCCAACACGCCGACCTTGATCGTATTGCCTGCCGCATAAGCCTGGCCGGTTGCCAGCGCAATTAGCCCGAACATCATCCATTTTTTCATTGTCTGTCTCCTTGGGTTGTAGGTGCCTGTATCCTCTGCGCCACTGTGTGTTCGACTACTCTCCCTGTGTCAGTGCGTTGCGGATTTTCTCCGGGATTTCCAGCGCACGCAGGCGCTGCGGGTCGTCGGGGTGGCGTGCGCCGAGCACGCGAACTTCGAAGCCTTCGACCAGCAGCGTATCGCCGCGCCGCACCAGATGCTGCAGCCGCAACGACTTGCGGGCGCACTCGACGACGCTGCTCTCGATCTCCAGATGATCACCGAAACTGGCCGGCAGCCGATAGCTGGCGCCGGTCTCGACCAGCGGCATGCCGACCACGCCGTATTGATCGCGCAGGCTGATCCAGTCCAAGCCAACTCCCTCGCACAGATGGTGGGTCGCGGCATCGAACCAGCGGTAATAGTTTGGGTAAAAAACAATGTTGGCAGGGTCGCAGTCGCCGAATTCAACCTTCAGGCGGTAAATCGAGGTGCGCATGTTAGGCCGCCTTTCGGTCAAGGCCGGCGGTGTCGGCAGGAAAAAGGAAAAACAGGGATGGTTTCAAATTCAGTCTCCGTCATGAACAAGCGTAGCACTGGGAATGCGCAATCCTCCGGCATACGTTACCGACCAGACAAAACCGCAATGCTCCGGTTCGGAATCTGATATCGCCATTAGCCATAATATAGACAAACTGTTTGATGTCAAATCAAAATGGCGGGTTTATCTGAATTTTCGTAAAACGGATTGTTGATCCGGATGGGAGTTCATAATTGGTGGACGCAAACGCGCTTTTGCGCACTGTGTTAGTCTGCAGCACTTGTCCCGCCCCATCATTTTCAGCAGCATTTATTACGAACCAAGCATCCATGACAAGCACATCCTCCCCCCTCGACCTAGGCAGCCTGCCAGACTTGGTCGGCTACAACCTGCGTATGGCACAAGTGATGGTTTTCAAGGACTTCGACCGCGAGCTGTCGGACCTCGACATCACTCCCGCCATTTTTGGCGTGCTGGAAATCCTGCGCCAGAACCAGGGGTTGACACAGACCCGGCTGGCACAGGCCATCGGGCTCGACCGCTCTTCGCTGGTGCCATTGCTGGACAAGCTGGAAAAGCGCAAAGTGCTGGAGCGGGAAGCCTCAACCAAGGACCGGCGCAGCAATTACTTGCACCTGACCGACGAAGGCGAACAGTTGCTGGTCGAAGTCGAGAGGCGGGTCAGGCTGCACGAAAAGCGCATCCTGACGCGTCTGACTAAAAGCGAGACGCGGCAGCTGATCCAGCTGCTGATGAAACTGGCAAAAAACGACGTCTGACCGATCGCCTGCCGGCCTTTGCGAGGCCAGGGGTTTGTCGGACTCAGCGCAATGAGGCTGGATCATTATGGAACCATTTGGCACGCAGTTTCCGCGCCGGATTTTGTGGCAATGCTGTAGCGCGTCTGACGATGAACTGCTGCAACAGGCTTATGCGGCGGCACGGAATGGGAGTGGATAACGGTAGGCAGGCGTATTAATTCGTTGTTCTCGCCCATGCCGCCATTGACGGTTGAAAAAACAGCCGCAGCTGCAGTAAAAGACCCAGCATCCTATGAATAAGTCACTTCCAACCACGCATTGCGGCATAGCCCCGCTCCAAGCCTTGCGTTCCGATTCCGGCGTGGCCGCGCTGGTCCTGGCGGCCGGCCGCTCGACGCGCATGGGCCGGCAAAACAAGTTATTGATTCCAATTGCTGGCGTACCCATGGTCGAACGCGTGGCCAATGCCGCATTGCGCTCCCGTTCCTGTCTGGTGGTCGTGGTAACGGGCCACGATGCGCCGCACATCGATCGGCTTTTGGGGGGCCGCGGTCCGCTCATCGTGCACAATCCGGCTTACGCAAGCGGAATGGCTACCTCACTGTCAGTTGGGCTTCAGGCGCTACCGCCCGATGTTGAGGCGGTACTGATATTGCTTGGCGACATGCCTTATGTGACTGCAGAACATATCGATCGGTTAATTGACGCCCATCGGGCCGAGCCCGAGGTCATCTGCGTGCCGCAGTGCGCCGGGCAACGCGGCAACCCCGTGCTGTGGCCGCGTTGCTACTTCGAGCAGATGTCGCGGCTGTCCGGCGATGTGGGGGGGCGCGTGTTGTTGAACGAGCATGCCGAGCAGGTCCGTTTGGTGGCGTTCGATAGCACGGCGATTTTGCGTGACATCGATACCGGCGAGGATCTGGCCGGCGCGACGGCTTCATGACTTACAGCGGCAGGCGGCATGCGCCCGTTGTTGTTTCTGCCGCCGGTCTGCCTGAACAGCATGGCCACGAGCCAAGTAGTGGAGCGCAATTGCGTAGCCGACCGTGTCGGCCGGCAGGTCATGGTCCTTACCTGGTTGTAAACGACCAGTTTTTTGCAACCGGGGTTCCGGGGCTGACGCAGGTGTTATCGGGCTTGATGGCGCAGATGCTGCCGGAAAAAGCCACGTCATAGGTGGTGCCGGTGGCCAGCGGCGCGAGCGGGATAATGGCGGCGGCAGAAGTCGGCGTTTCGGTATCCGTAGTGCTCGTTAGCAATTGCACCGGCAGCAGCGCGCCGCCGTGCGGCCGGACGGTGAAATTCTGCACCGTTACCTTTGTGGTGATGTCGGCATGAATGCTGACCGGATAGCCGACTTCATTCTTGCCCGGTACCGGATCTGGACTTTCTGCATCGCTGAAGAAATTGTTCGGCAGGTTTTTCTGGCCCTCGTAGGGATAGGTGCTGAAATTACCGGTGCCCAGCCCCTGCCCCAAGCCATTGCTGGCGGCGAAATCGGTGGTGAAGTAGGTATAACCGCTGGCCGCCGTGGCATACCCTGCGCCTGCTTCCTTGAACATCGGTTCGAAAATCACGAAGCGGTGGTAGATCGCCGTGATCAACGCTTCGGCACCGGCGAAGCCGTCGGCGTTGCCGACCTTTGCAATGACTTCCCCGATCGCATAGCTTGGTATCAGGCCATACCCGGCTCCGGATAATCGGGCGGGCAAATCAATGCCCGTGAAACCGGGATTTCCAGGAATTTGATCGTGGGTAATAGTGTTGTTGAGTTTTTGATACTCGGAATGCCCTTGTGCCGCAATGTCGACCAAGCCATTGCGCGTCAGGCTGGGGAGCATGATCTGTTGCCGGCGGAAATTGAACCAGTTCAGGCCATCGGTCGCCATATTGCCGGTAATTTGCGGTGCGTTTGTTTCTTGCGCAAGTTGTTGCCCGGTGATCGCCGCAGCAGGGGCTGGCGCTGCCCGGGTGGGCGAACCCCCGCCCCCGCCGCAAGCAGCCAGCGCCAGGCTGAGTATTATTGCAGGTGCGACAGGCGATAAGCGAGCCATTGCAGGTTTCCTGAATCAGATGTTAAAGGCGGCAAAGCTTACCGTATTTATGCAGCGAGGGCAGATCGCCGTTGCGCTTGTGGTGCAGGCGTCGCAGATTTTCATGCGCGGCATCAAACAACGCTTGCCAGGCAAACAACTCAGGCGAACTTGTTGAGCATTTCGGACAAGTGCTTGGCGCGGTCAGCCGCATCTTCCAAGCTGGTCGAGCCTGAAGTGTGTGTGACCATCGAGCTGGTGAGTAAGTTCACGAACGCGCGGTCGAGCGCCTTGCGGGCGGCGGCCATCTGCTGCGCTACGCCATCGCAGTCGTCCGGAACTACCGCTTTAGCCAGCAATTTGCGCACGCCGCGCACCTGGCCTTCGACGCGTGCCAGGCGGTTCAGCAAATCTTTCTTTTGTTCGTCGGTCAGCGCAGTGCCGCTCAAGACCTTCAGGGGGGCTTCGTATGACATGGTGGGACTCCTCGATTAATGTGGTTGTGCGAAAATTATACTATGGGGAGTAAATTCACACTAATTATCTTTTGCATTCGGCATTTCCGAAGTTGCCGTTCTTTTTGCCCTGAATTGGGGGTCGGCTTTGAGGCAGGCCGGTTTGGCCTTTGAAAAAGCACATCGGGCTTGCTTTGTGTTTCATTAGCATAGGAGTATGCATAAAAACATGTGAATTTCCACTGTATTTAATGCGGCATTGAATAATACAGATAATAGTATGTGCATTTGTGCGAATCCGTGCGGAACGTATCCGGAGCAGGCCGCTGCCTTCGCTTCGAGCGCCGGCTGTGCCGCGCCGAATCTCCGGCAAGTACTGGGTACAGCTGCCGCAGGGTAAACTGTAGTGTTTTTGCGTCCGCTGCATTGATGCGCGGCCGGGTCCGGAGCGCGCCTTCTCCTGTGCATGCTTGAACTCCGGGCGAGCGTTTGTACGGGGGCGTGTATTTTCAATTCTGCACATGAGTATCTGCGCTAACTTCACTATTTTTTGCCATACCCAATCGATTATTTTTTTGACATGCCATTTTATTTCCCCCCGGCCACTACCGCATTGCTGCGCGCATTGCTGATCGCGGTAAGCGCAGCCAGCCTGTGCGTCTGGCTCCATACCCCGTTGCCGTGGATGATCGGGCCGATCGTTGCCACTGCCGCCGCGCGCATGGCCGGCATCGAACTGCGCGCGCCGGTGCAGGTGCGCGAAGCCGGGCAATGGGCGATCGGCACCGCGCTCGGCCTGTATTTCACCCCGGCCGTGCTGCATGTGCTGTCGTCCTATGTCGGCACTATCGCGGTCGGGGTGGCGTTCGCGCTGCTGCTGGGCGCCGGCGCCGGCTGGCTGCTGCACCGGCTGACCGGGGTCGACCGCACCACCACCTTCTTTGCGATGGCCACCGGCGGCGCCTCCGAAATGGCGGTCCAGGGCGAGCGCCACGGCGGGCTGGTGGACCGGATCGCCGCCGCGCACAGCCTGCGCATCATGATGGTGGTGGTCATCATCCCGTTCGGTTTCAAGTTCGCCGGTGTGCACGGCATCGACCCGTTTGTGCAGGGCGCCAGGGTGGTGGATGTGCCCGGGCTGCTGGCCCTGATCGGCCTGACTTGCTGCGGCGCCTTGCTGCTGCGACGCCTGAACTGGCCGAATGCCTGGGTCATCGGCCCGCTGCTGGTGGCTATTGCCTTGACTGCCAACAGCGTGAATCTGTCAGCGCTGCCGCAATGGATCATCAATTGCGGCCAGCTGTTTATTGGCGTCTCGCTCGGCACCCGTTTCACGCCGGCTTTCCTGCACACCGCGCCGTGCTACCTGGCCGGCGTCGCACTCAGCGCATTCAGCGCAATCCTGGTGGCGGCCGGCTTCGGCCTGCTGCTGGGAGCCTGGTCCGGGATTCACCCGGCCACCGCAATCCTCGCCACCTCGCCCGGCGGCATCGCCGAAATGTCGCTTACCGCCAAACACCTGCAGCTCGGGGTGCCGATCGTCACCGCCTTCCACGTGACCCGGATGGCGACCCTGGTGCTGTCGATCGGGCCGCTGTTTCGCTTACTGCAACGCTGGACATCGAGCCGGCGCATTGGAGCATGAAAGTTGCGCCATGCGTACCGCCTCATCCACGCTCAGGGTGCTGAAGGACGCTGCGGCGGCGGGTGCGACCCGTTGCAGCAGTTCGCATACCGGGTCTTTCAGCCGGGCCAGCAGCAGCTGCTGGTTCCGGCCGGCGACGAAGCGATAAAAATCCTGCAGCGCCTCCAGGCTGGTGCTGTCCAGATCAGGCGATTGTTCCAGGCTCAGGATGACGCTGTGCAGCGCCGGGTCTGCGGCGGCGATGGCGCGTCTGGCCTGGTGCAGGATGCGTTCGACGTTGGCGAAGAACAACGGCTCATCCGGACGCAGGATCAGGATGCCGGCGACTGGCTTGGCTTCGGGATGCAGCGCCATGTTCACGAAATCATGGCCTTCTCCGAGCCGTCCCAGCAGCGTGATGGTCGATTCCGAAAAACGCTGCAACAGCAGCATCAGGCTGATCCCGATGGCCGCTATCAGGCCGTCCAGCACGCCCAGCACCAGAACTCCAAGTACGGCGGCGACGATCACCAGCCGGTCGCGCTGCCAGCGAAAATAAGGCTGGAAAATGGCCGGGTTCAGGGTATGGCCGACTGCATGAATCACGATCGCCGCCAGTACCGGTTGCGGCGTCAGGGCGATGCCGGGCAGGATCGTCAGCACGATGGCAAGCACCGTCAGCGCGGCGATCCAACCGGCCAGCCGCGACCGGGCGCCGGCCGCTTCATTGGCTGCGGTGGCCGAATAGCCGGCGCCGACCGGCATCCCGTGGAACAGGCCGGACAGCAGGTTGGATGCCCCCAGCGCCAGCAAGTCGCGGTTGGGCGCGACGCTGTCGCCATGCTTGACCGCGAAGCCGCGAATCGCACCGTATGACTCCGCGTACAGGATCATCACCATTGCGAAGCCCAGTTCGCCCAACCGCAACCAGTCGCTGCGCGACAGCAGCGGCAGCGTCGGCGCTGCCAGTTCCAGCCGGATGGTGCCGACCAGGCCGACGCCGTAATGCGGCAGGTCGAGCCATTTACCGGCGGCAATCCCGAGCACGAGCACGATCAGGCCGCCCGGCACATGTTTGCAGCGGGCCAGCAGGAACAGCAGCGCCAGTGCAGTCGCGCCGACCGCGATCCCGGCCGGATTCCAGTCTCCGATCTGGCCGAAGAGCGCCGGCGCGAAGCGCAGCATGTCGCCGTTCGGCGGATGGACTCCAACCACGCTGGCCCATTGCTTGAGGATGATAACTATCGACAAGCCGAACGCAAAACCGCGCAACACCGGCTTGGCGATGAAGTCGGTCACGTTGCCCATCCGCGCCAGCCCGGCCAGCAGGAAAAACAGGCCGGTGATCATCACCAGCCCGATCGCCAGCGTCAGCCTGAATCCGGCATCGCCATTGGCGATTGATGCGGTCGCTGCGGCCATAACGGCGGCCGACGAGGAGGTGGCCGAGACGATGGCGAAGCGGCTGCTGCCGAACAGTCCGTAACAGACCAGTCCGGCGAACAGCGCGATCACCCCGGCTTGCGGCGGCAGGTTGCCGATGCTGGAATACGCGATCGCTTCCGGCAGCAGCAAGCCGGCGATTGACAGCCCGGCAAGCGCATCCTGCCAGCGCGTCTGGCTACCGGAAATCGGTGGGCTGGCAGGTGCGATGGCATGCTCCTTTATCTGAAATGCGCGTTTCTTCTTCAGGTGCCAGTATATGGCAGCGGGGTGCCGGCTGCGCCCCGGATTTTTGCCGGTCCGCTCAGGGCTTTGCCGCTCCGGCCAGCCACAGTCCGAATTCCTGCTCCGACGGGCGGCCGGTAATCAGGGTTGCCGGCCCGCTTTTGGGCAGCAGCGCCACATACGGGGTGATGCCGCGCCACTTCGGGTTGACGGTGTACTGCAGCGCCGCGCTCTGGCCGCGGAACACGAACAGGCGGCTGGCCTGGCGGTAATGCGGGCCGCGCAGCAGGTCTTCATGCTGTTCGCCATCCATCACCACCACCACCAGCGGAATCTGCGGCTTGCGGTGTTTCAGCTGCTCGGCCACCGCTGCGATGGCGGCCGGGCAATGGGTGCAGTCGGTGCTGGCAAACACGATGGCTGCCGGGCGCGGCAATGCGCTCTGGAAGCGCTGCCAGCTGTCGGCTTCGAACTGTTCGATCTTCTGCGGCACCGCCTGTGCGGTTGCAGCGCACAGGGCCAGCAACAGCGCAGCCGCGCTGCGCACATGGGTTTTATAAGGCTGCGACATGGCGTTCTCCTGCGGTGTTCCAGATCACGAACAGTTGCGTTCCCTTGCGCAACAGATGCGGGGAATCGCTCTCGGCGGTGCTGCGCGCCAGTTGCCTGAGGATGAAATGCTGGCCATCATCGTCGGACACCCAGGCTTTCAGGTTCATGCTGCTGCCGTCGAAACTGCGCCAGACGATCGCCACCCGCTTGCCGGCGCTCAGCACATCGGCATGCTCGGCCTGCTCGTCCGGCAACGCCAGCACTGCGCCCACCGGCTTGCCATCCCGATCCAGCCGGCCATAACGCACCTGCGCCAGCCCGGCCCGCTCGCCGAACCAGACCGCGTGATAGCCGCCGTCGGCCGCCGGCGCCAAGGCCGGGCCGTGGTGCGGGCAGGCATCGACCGCCCAGTTGTCGAAGGTGGCGCGCACCGGAGCTGCCGCCGGCGCTGCAGCGCCCAGCAGCGCAAACGCATGGTCGCGGATATTCGGCGCAAACACATGGCGCCATAACGCTGCCACCTGGCCATCCGGGGTCGGCGCCAGCGCAATCCGGCAGCATTCGCAACTGTAATCGGCCAGCTTGGTGTCCGGCCCGAAGCTCGCGCCGCCGTCAAGCGACACGTTGTGGTAAATCGCCGCGCCGCGATAGGCCGGCTTGCCGCTGCCCTTTTTAGCCAACTCCAGATCGCGCTTGTCGACCCAGGCCGTATGCAGCCGGCCCTGGGCGTCGAAGGCAATCGACTCGAAGCGGTGGGTGATGAGCTGGCGGTCGTGATGCACGGTCGCCGGCGCGGCAAAGGTGGCGCCGCCATCGGTCGAGCGCAGCAGCCGGATTGCGCCGGTATACGGCTTGGACAGCGGCGTGGTGTAGGCCACCACCACCTGGCCCTGCGGCCCGAACGCCAGCTTGGGGCGGCTCTCGCCGTCGGCCGCCACCGCTTCGCCGCCGTTATCGAGCAGGCGCGGCGCCTGCCAGCTGCGGCCGTCGTCGCGGCTGATGCGCAACTCCAGGCGCGCCTGGGCATCCAGCCCGACCGCCCACAGCGCGCCATCGGGCGCAAAGGCGGCGCCTATGGCCAGCGCGGGTTTTTTTGCGGCCTTGGCCGGTTGATGTGCATGCCCGTCCTGGGCCTGGACTGCCAGCGGCAGCAGCGTCAGGCAGAACACCAGCGGAATGCGTAATAAAGAGTCGATCATCGCAGTTCCTTATCAGAAATCGTATTTCAGTTCGGCCGACAGCGTGCGCTGCGGGTACGGGTGGGCCACGTAATACTGCTGGTTGGTCAGGTTGTCGATGCCGACCGCGGCGCTCCATTGGCGGTCAACCTTGTAGCGCAGGCGCAGATCCAGCACGAAGAACTTGCTGACGCCGCCATAGGTGTCGGCGTTGCCGTCGCTATTGTCGAGCGTGTTGTATTGCCGGCCGCTGTAGCGCCCGGCCAGCGCGTACGACAGTTGCGGATTCTGGCGGTAGGTCGCACTGACGGTGGCGCGCCAGTCCGGCACGCGCGGCTGCCGTTTGCCGACCGTGGCCGGATTGGCGTCGTTCTGGGTGATGACCGAATCGGCGTAGGTGATGCTGCCGGCCAGATCGAGGCCGCGCAGGCCGACATCGGTTCCCTGGTACGCCAGTTCCAGTCCGCGGGTGCGGATGCGGTCGATGTTCTGGATGTTGGTGACGTTGGTGGCCAGGTTGGTTTGCGAATACAGCGCATCGCTGGCGTTCTCCTGAAAGTAGCTGATGCGCAGCAGGCCGTTGCCGAGTTCGCGCTCGGCGGTCAGCTCGCCCGACCACGCCTGTTCCGGCTTCAGGTTCGGGTCGTTTTTGACGATCGCATTGTTGCTGATGCTGCCCTGGTACAGTTCTGCCACCGACGGCATCCGGTACGCCTGCGCCAGCGAGGCGCGCAGCGACCAGGCTGCCGCAGGCTGGAACGACAAGGCCAGCTTGGGCGAGAAGAAGGTTTCGTTGCGGGCAGCGAACGGCAGGGTGCTGGTCGCGTTGGAAACCGCACCGTCGAACGCCTGCCAGTTCTCCCAGCGGCCGCCCAGCGTGGCCTTCCAGTCCTTGGCGAAGCGCCATGCATCCTGTGCATACAGCGCCTGGGTTTCGGTCTTGCCGGCAAACGCCGAGGTGCGGCTGAGTGCCGGGCCGCTGGTCCAGCTGGCGGTGCTGGAGATTTGCGTATCGAGCTGGTAATGATCGAAGTGATAGCCGAAATTGGCTTCATGCGCGGGGTTCGGGCGCCAGGTGCCGCGCAAGTCCAGCGTGCGCCAGCCGGTGCCGCCCATGTCGGTCAGGGTGCCGGGGCCGCCATTGGCCGCCGCCGGCAACGCAGTGGTCGGCGCGCGCGCCAGATCGCGGCTGTAATCGTACAGGCTGGCCAGCGCCTGCCAATCCCAAGTGCCGCCGCTGTGGCTGCCCAGCGCCAGGCCGTGCATCCAGTGCTGCTGTTCGGAGCTGCCGGGATTGAAATCGGTGTCCTTGAGCGTGTACTGCCGGCCGCCGAAATTCACCTTGCCGCTGTAGACCGGATTGCCGGCGGCATCCCGCAGATACGACGCGACGTTAGTTGTGTTGTCGCCCTGCCACAAACCCAGCGTATAGCTGGCGGCCAGGGTCGGGCTGATGTCGTACGCCAGCTTCAGCTTGGCCTGGTCCTGGATCGTATGGGCGATGCCGGTGGCGCCCAGGATGGTGCGCGCAGCGCCGCTCGGGTCGAGGTCGGTCTGCGCGCCGTTGACCTGCCGGTCGCCGGCCGCCGCGGCCTTGGCCGACAGCGGCTGGGTCAGGAACGTCATCGGCTGGCCGCGGCTGTCGAGATGGTTGGCATTGAACCACCACGACAGCGCGCCGGCGCGGTTGCCTAAAGCGGCGCTGAACTGCTTGCCGCTGTAACTCTCGTCGGTGCCGTACAGCTTGAAGTGCTGGTCGAATGCCTGCGCCTTCGCGTGCGCCTCAAACTGGTCCGGCATGCGGGTCGTCATGTTGATCACCGCGCCCATCGCATTGCCCGGATACAGCGCCGAGAACGGCCCGTAAATCACATCGACGCGTTCGATTTCCTCCGGCGTGACCATGCCCCAGCGCGGCGGATAGCTGTAACTGTTGCCCAGCAGGTTGGACAGCAGCAGATCGTCCGCGTACACCAGCGAGCGGGCGCTGACCAGCGTGCCGGACGAGCGCGAGGCGACGATGCCGTTGCTGTCGCCGATGAAGCGCTTGCGGATCTGGATCGACGGCAGATACTTGAGCGCATCTTCGGTATTGATCACGTTGATGCTGTCGGCCATCTGCTGGCGGGTCACGGCCTCGGTCACGGCCGGCAATTCTTTCGGCAGGCCGGGGGCGGAGCCGCCCTGGACCACTACTTCCTGCAATTGGGTGTCGCTATCGGCGGCGTGCGCGGCCGATGCGAAGGCGCCGCCGGCGCAGGCTGCCAGCAAGGCGGCGGATAAGGGTTTCAGACGGATGGGCATGGGTTTGATTTCAAATGGAAAAGAGTAAAGGATGCAACGGCAGACAAGGGTGTCAACCATCCAGCCGGAACGTAATCGGCACCACCACGCTGGCGGCGACCGCCGCATCGCCGCGTCGCGCCGGCACGAAGCGCCATTTGCGCACCGCATTCAGCGCTGCCTCGTCCAGCCGCGGGAAGCCGCTGCCCTGCTTGATTTCGACCTGGCCGGCGGTGCCGTGCGCGGTGACCTGCACCTGCAGCAGCACCTTGCCGGTTTCGCCTTGCCGGCGCGACAGCAGCGGATACGCGGGTGCCGGATTGTTCAGGTAGTCGGCGTCGAAGCGGGCCGGTTCCAGTGCCGGCGGTGCTGCCGGGGTGGCGGCGGTTGTGACGGTTGCGACCGGTGCGGCTGCTGCCGGAGTTGTTGCCGCAGCCGGCGCCGCAGGAGCGCTGGCCATTGCCGTGCTGCCGCCGGCGGCGGTCAGGATCGCAGTCGGGGCAGGTTTGGGCGCGTTGCGCGGCACTGGACGCACAGCCGGACGCGGGACCGGCTTGGCCGCCGGTTGCGCGAGCGCCGGCGCAACCGACGGCGGCGGGATCAGCACTGCCTGGATCGGCATTGGCGCACTGTCCGGCGGCACCGCCCGGCCCGGCATCGCCTGCAGCGTCCAGTACAGCAGCGCGCCATGCAGCGCCAGCGTCAGCAGGAATTTCAGGGCGAGGCCGGGCAGGCGTTCGCCGGAGGCGGTAAAGGTAGCCATACGGTGATGGATGCCTGCATCATGCGCGGCCGGTCGCAGCCGATGCGCAGATGCAAGACATAATTCTTTCGTTTTGAGAAATAGTGGGGTGCCGGCGGGCATGCACGGATGCAGCCGCAGCGGGTCAGGCGAGGATCAGGAAGCCAGCGGCGGGCCGCGCGGACTGGCCGCGGTCCACGAGTACAGGCGGTACGGCGCGTGATAAAACAGCTGTGGGAACAGGTCGTGGCCGGCCAGCAGCGGGAGTGCCGGCATCGCGGACGGCAGCAGCCCGCTGTCGTTGCCGTGCGGCAGGCAGAACGGGCAGTGCGGACTGTCGCCGGCGTCGCCCGGGCCGGAATGGTCGCCGTCCGGCAGGCCAGCCATCGCAGCGACTGAATGGACGCCGGTCATCGTGCAGATTTCCATCATCGGCGACGCAGGCACGCTGCTCCAGGCAGTCACTGCATGGGAAACCGAAGGCGCAAGCACATTGACCAGCATCGCCAGACAGACGATCCAGATAAACAGCGGCTTGATTTTCAGAAATTTCCTCATCGCCGCGGATTATAGCGCGGCGCTTTGCAGATCATTGGGGCAAATGCAGAAAAGCTCGCATGGATCAAGCGCGGCGGTGGCAAGACGCATTTGTGACACCGTGCCGCTGGCCGCAGATTTTTATTTTTTTATGAGTATATGAAATTTAATGCCATTTTTACCCGAATATATTGCGGAATAAAAAAATACATGGGGCTGTATATTTTATTGCCGCCAGTGGTGTCCGGCCAACTGTAATGCGATGGCGTCGCTGCGCGCGGTAGAGCAGTAAGCATCAAAAACCAACCAGCCCTGCATGTGCCGCCGTGCAGGGCGGGTCGTTTCAGGCTGACAACGCCTTATTGATTGCTGGGGAAGTTGAACTGCGCGGTTTCGCGCACGCCGCCGGCGGGCCAGCGCTGGGTGACCGTCTTGCGGCGGGTGAAGAAGTTGACGCTGTCGGGGCCGTACATGCCGTTGTCGCCGAACGCGGAGCGCTTCCAGCCGCAGAAGCTGTGGTAGGCGACCGGGACCGGCAGCGGCACGTTGATGCCGACCATGCCGACCTTGATGTTGTCGCTGAAGTAGCGCGCCGCTTCGCCGTCGCGGGTGAAGATGCAGGTGCCGTTGCCGTATTCGTGGTCGTCGATCAGTTGCATCGCTTCCGCCATCGAGCCGACGCGCACCACGCACAGGACCGGGCCGAAAATCTCTTCCTTGTAGGCTTTCATGTCCGGCGTCACGCGGTCGAGCAGGGTGGCGCCGACGAAGTAGCCGTTTTCGAAACCGGGTACAGTGAAGCCGCGGCCGTCGACCGCCACCGTTGCGCCCTGCTGTTCGGCGCTGTCGATATAGCCGATCACCTTGTCGCGGTGCTGGCGCGTGATCAACGGACCCATGTCATTGCTGTTGTCGGTGCCGGGGCCGACTTTCAGGGTCGCCAGCCGCTCCTTCAGCTTGGCTACCAAGGCGTCTGCAGTGGCATCGCCGACCGCGACCGCGACCGAGATCGCCATGCAGCGCTCGCCGCCGGAACCGTACGCTGCGCCCATCAGTGCGGTGACGGCGTTGTCGAGATCGGCGTCCGGCATCACGATCGCGTGGTTCTTGGCGCCGCCCAGCGCCTTGACACGCTTGCCGTTGGCGCAGCCGGTGGCGTAGATGTATTCGGCAATCGGGGTCGAACCGACGAAGCCGATCGCCTGGATGCGCGCATCGGTCAACAGCGTATCAACCGCTTCCTTGTCGCCGTTGACGACGTTCAGCACGCCGTCGGGCAGCCCGGCCTGCTTGGCCAGCTGGGCGATCAGCAGCATGCAGCTGGGGTCGCGTTCCGACGGCTTGAGCACCATGGTGTTGCCGCAGGCAATCGCCGGAATCGCTATCCACAGCGGCACCATCGCCGGGAAGTTGAACGGGGTGATGCCGGCCACCACGCCCAGCGCCTGGCGCTCGGACCAGGAATCGATCGCCGGCCCGACGTTCTTGCTGTGTTCGCCTTTTAACAGATCCGGCACGCCGCACATGTATTCGACTACTTCAATGCCGCGCTGCAGTTCGCCTGCCGCATCGTTGAGCACTTTGCCGTGCTCATCGGTGATCAGCGCGCAAATTTCATCGGAATGCTGATCCAGCAGCTGCTTGAGGCGGAACATGATTTGCGCGCGCTTGGCGGGCGGGGTATTGCGCCAGGCGGGGAACGCGGCTTGCGCGTTGGCGATCGCCTGCTCCACCGTGGCCCTGGAGGCCAGCGCCACCTGGCGGCTCGCCTGGCCGGTGGCCGGGTTGAAAACGTCCTGCGTGCGCGCGGTATCGGCGACCGCTGCGCCGTTGATCCAGTGTCCGATGACTGTCATGTTGATTCCTTGTTGAGTGGCGGGATTCCGGCACTGGAATCCCGCAGGTTCGATCGGTGTCAGGCCTGTTGGTTCAAGGCTAGCGTGTCAGTCAGGCCGCCGGCACCGCATGTGCCACCTTGCCCAGCGTCTCGCCCATCAGGCGGATTTCGTCCGGGGTCGAGATGAACGGCGGGCCGACCGCCACGGTGTCGCCGCTGACGCGGTACAGCATGCCCTGCTTGATGCCTTCTTCCAGCACGCGCATGCCGCGCAGGCCCGGCTTGCCGGGGATCGGCTCGAGGTCGATGGCGGCGGCCAGGCCGAAGTTGCGGATGTCGGTGATGCCGGCCTGGCCCTTCAGCGCGTGGAACGATTCCTGCAGCACCGGCTCCAGCGCGCGGGAACGCTCGATCATGCCGTCCTGTTCGATGATGTCGAGCACCGCATTGCCGACCGCGGCCGCCAGCGGGTGGCCGGAATAGGTGTAGCCGTGGGCGAATTCGATCGCGTGTTCGGGGCCGTTCATGAAGGTCTGGTAAATCGGTTCGCGCGCGACCACGCCGCCCATCGGCACCACGCCGTTGGTGATCTGCTTGGCGAAGGTCATCAGATCGGGCGCCACGCCCAGGCGCTGGCAGCTGAAATTGGCGCCGAAACGGCCGAAACCGCCGATAACTTCGTCGAAAATCAGCAAAATTCCGTGTTTGCTGCAAATTTCGCGCAGGCGCTCCAGATAGCCGAGCGGCGGCACCAGCACGCCGGTCGAGCCGGCCACCGGCTCGACGATCACGGCCGCGATGTTCGAGGCGTCGTGCAGTGCGACCAGGCGCTCCAACTCGTCGGCCAAGTGCGCGCCCCATGCCGGCTGGCCCTGGCTGAACGCCATCTGCTGCGGATTGTGGGTGTGCGGCAGGTGGTCGACGCCGGGCAGCATCAGGGGCGAAAACATCTTGCGGTTGCCGACCATGCCGCCGACCGAAATGCCGCCGAAGCCGACCCCGTGGTAGCCGCGCTCGCGGCCGATGAAGCGGGTGCGGCCGGCCTCGCCGCGGCTGCGGTGATAGGCCAGCGCAATTTTCATCGCGGTATCGACCGCTTCCGAGCCGGAGTTGGTGAAAAATACCCGGTTCAAGTCTTCCGGCGCCAGCGCGGCGATGCGGTTGGCCAGCTGGTGCGCCCACGGGTTGGCGAGTTGGAACGGCGGGCTGTAATCGACGGTATCGAGCTGCTTGCGCGCCGCTTCGGTAATGCGCGGATCGCCGTGCCCGAGTGCGGTGGTCCACAGCGCCGACAGGCAGTCGAACACGCGGCGCCCGTCCGACAGCGTGAAATACGCGCCCTTGGCCTGCGTGATCATCTTCGGATGCTGCTGGAAATAGCGGTTGGCTGTGAACGGCATCCAGTAATGGTCGAGGCCGGTATCGGTCATCGGCGGGGTGTCGGGGGTGCGCATGAACTGTCTCCAAAAAAGTCAGGCCTCTCTGTGGCCGTTCATGCACTGTATGCCAGCTTGCAGCAATTATATATATACAGTTGCTGCGATTGCCTCTATAACTGTGCCTGTCGCCCACTACATACAATTGCCATGTTTACGCTCGATCGCAGCGCTGCCGCGCCACTGTTTCGCCAACTCAGCGACGCGCTGCGGCGCGACATCGAGCAGGGCAAGCTGGGCATCGGCAGCCGGGTGCCGTCGGTGCGGCTGATGGCGCAACAGTGCGGCATCAGCCTGATCACGGTGGTCAATGCCTACAACCGGCTGGTGGCCGAAGGCTATCTGCAGCCGCGCCGCGCCAGCGGCTATTACGTCAGCCAGCCGTCGCGCAGTATGCCACCGCCGGCCTTTCAGGCCTCGATGGCCGGAGTCGCGGTCGATTCGGAATGGCTGGTCAGCCATGTGTTTGCCGATGCGTCCTCGCTGCTGATGCCGGGTTGCGGCTGGCTGCCGGAAGGCTGGCTGGAAGGCGAGCAGATCCGCCATGCTTTGAGCACGCTGGCGCGCAAAAGCGCCGGTTCGATGGTGCGCTACGGTAATCCTTACGGCTACCAGCCGCTGCGCAAGGCCTTGCAGGTCGCGCTGCATGCGCGCGCGATCGAGCTCGATCCAGAGCAGATCATCCTGACCCAGGGCGCCAGCCAGGCGCTGAACCTGTGCGCGCGGCTGTTCCTGAAGCCCGGCGATACGGTACTTGTCGATGATCCGATGTATGCGAACCTGATCGCGCTGCTGCGCACCGGCGGCTACCGGGTGATCGGCGTGCCGCGCACCCTGAACGGGCCGGATTGTGCGCAGCTCGAACTGCTGGCCGCCAGCCACCGGCCGCGCGCGTTCTTCACCAACACCAGCCTGCAGAATCCGACCGGCACCTCCACCAGCATCGCCAGCGCGCACCGGATTCTGCGCGCGGCGGAAAACTTCGATTTCCGCATCGTCGAGGACGACATCTTCGCCGACCTGCAGCCGCAGCAGGGCATTTCGCTGGCGGCGCTCGATCAGCTCAATCGGGTCACCTACATCGGCAGCCTGTCGAAATCGATCTCGCCCAGCCTGCGGGTCGGCTTCATCGCGGCCGGCAGCCAGCTGGCGCGCGAACTGGCCCAGAAAAAGATGCTGGAAGGGCTGACCAGCTGCGAAATCAGCGAAAAACTGGCCTCCATCATCCTGACCGAAGGCCGCCACCGGCTCTCGATCGAGCGCCTGCGCGGGCGTTGCGAGCAGGCCCAGCGCAGCGTCGCCGCCGGGCTGGAAAATTGCGGCCTGCAACTGTTCCACCGGCCCAGCGCCGGCATGTTCCTGTGGGCCCGCTTCGCCGCTGGCATCGACACCGTGCAAGTGGCGCAGCAGGCCGCCGATCAGGCGCTGTTGCTGGCGCCCGGCAAGCTGTTCGAAACCGGCGATGCGCCCAGCCCCTGGCTGCGCTTCAACGTCGCCCACAGCGACCATGCGCAGGTATACCGCTTTCTGGAGCGGATCGCGGCCGGCAAGGCGTAAAAAACGGACAGCAAGCGCTGTCCGTTTTTTGGTATTGCCGGCGGTTCAGGCTGCGGCGGTAGCCTGCAGCAATTGGTACAACTGGTCTTTCAGCGTGACGCGGACTTTTTTCAGGTTTTCCAGCGCCGCATCGCCCAGGCTGTCCACCCCATTTTCGGCGCGGTTGACGGCCTTGTCGGCATCGTCGTATTCGTTGAACAGCTTGGCAAAATGCGCATTGCTCAACTTTAACGCATGAATCGCATCCTTGAATTCCGGAAATTCGATAGACAGCGGATGATGTTCTACTTGCATAATTGCTCCTTGGTTGTATCGGAAAAATGTATTCTGGCTTCTATTCTAAGCTGAATTTCGTACAAAAATCACAATACGTCCTTAACCCGGGCTACGCGGGCCGGTTCAAGCCCGACCGGTTGTTTGTAGTTTCCGGGATAATGCAGGTTTGCGGGAGACATGATGCAAAAACCGGACGACATCGCCAAGAAACTTCTCGGCATGCCTTATGCAGAGCTCGACGAGCGCACCCAGAAGGTCGCGCGCCATATTGCAGGGCGCAAGCACATTGCCAGAAACACCGCGAAGGAATTTGATGCCGGGATAACCACGGGCCAGCGCGCGGCGGATGCGGTGGCGCGTTTTGGCGGGTCCTGGACCTTCATCGGCATCTTTGCCGCCATCATGATGCTCTGGGTCGCCTTGAATTCCTACATCCTGATCAATTACGGCAACAGCTTCGATCCGTATCCGTATATTTTGCTGAACCTGTTTTTGTCGATGCTGGCGTCGATCCAGGCGCCGATCATCCTGATGTCGCAGAACCGGCATGCGGAAAAAGACCGGCTCGATGCCGAGCACGATTACGAAGTCAACCTGAAGGCTGAACTCGAAATCATGCTGTTGCACGAAAAAATCGATTTGTTGCGTGAGGGCCAGTGGGGCGAGCTGTTGGCCATCCAGAAGGAGCAGCTCAAGCTGCTCGGCAGCCTGATCGAGAAGAAGACCGTGTCAGACTCCTAGCCGCGCGCAGCCCAGACTGCGCGCACCGCCAGCTACATATCGAAGTGGTGCCGCACGCGCTCTTCCAGCAGCTGCCGGGCATCGTTTTCGGCGCCGTTTGCCAGCCGATCGAAAATTTCGAGCGCGAGCGTGCGAAACACCGCCATGACCGACGGATCGAAATGGCTCCCGGTGTCTTTTTCCAGAATCGCCAGCGCCGCCTCGAAGCCCATCGGCTCCTTGTAGGGCCGTTTCGAGCAGAGTGCATCAAACACATCGGCGACCGCAAAAATGCGCGCTGCGAGCGGTATCGCCGCGCCGGCGATTTTGCGCGGATAGCCGGAACCGTCCCATTTTTCGTGATGGGCGGCCACGACTGCATTGGCGCCATCGAGCCAGCCCATGCCGGTGACAATTTCCTCGCCCTGCGCGACGTGGGTGCGCATGATGGCCATCTCGGCATCGTCCAGCTTGCCCGGCTTGAGCAGGATCGCATCGGGAATGCCGATCTTGCCGACATCGTGCAGAAAGCTGCCGGCAATCAGAGCCTGCATGTCGCTTCCCATCAGGCCCATGCGCTCGGCTATGCGGGCGGCAATCCAGGCCACCCGGTAATTGTGCGCGCCGGTGTCGGAGTCGCGTTTGGCAATGGCGCGGCCGAGCGATTCCATCATCGAAATATGCGAATTGAGGACCTCGCGCGCCTTGCGTTCATTGTCGGCGGACAGATGCACCACGACCGGATAGAGCGCCGCACCGCAGAGCAGGGATGCCAGGCAGACCATCAGTGCCACGCTCATGGAACTGCCGAAAATTTGCTCCTGTTGCCATGCCGGCACGATGCGGACGCCCTCGAAATAGCCGGTAATGGGCAGGCTGGTGTCGGTGGCGGAATTGCGCAGCGGGACAAAAACCCGCAAGATCCAGAGCCCTCCTGAGAGCTTCAGGCTTTCGTAGGACGCGGCGGTGTAGCTGGGGGCGCCATGTTTGGGCAGGGACGATTCAATCGCCTCGCCTTCGCCGGTCAGCGATTCGGCAAGCTTGCGGCCATTGCCGCCGTAAATCTCGGCGATATCAAACAAGCCGCCGGCAATGGTCCTGGCTGCAAGCGTGGCATTCCTGCTGGCGTCCGGACCGGTTAATTCGATGGCATCGTAGTGGTGGAGCAAACGGCCCGATTCTTCGACGGCCAGCGAGACGATGCTTTCCTCCGCCCTTTCGCGCGCAACGAACCATGCAACAGGGCTGGCGACAGCCGCTAAAAGAATGCTGACAGCGGCGATGCGGATCGCACTGCGTTTCTGGAAAGGATTCATGTGTCGTTTTCATATAAAGCGCAAGAGCTTGTCATTGCAGCGCAGTCCGGGTTGCCGGACTCGGATTACTTGCGGTTTCAATGCAATTCCGACCGACATGCATGCGGATTGATCGCGGTATGCGTGGTACTTGGTACCGAGTCAATGCTGCCCCGCTTTTTTTTTTTGCACGATCGATGCTGCAGATGCTGACAATTGGCGCCAGGCATCATACCAATTATGTGCGGCATGGAAA
>NZ_AVCC01000010.1 GCF_000622895.1 Herminiimonas sp. CN | reverse complement strand
AATGCTTCGTTGTGGCTCATGCAAAACAGCATATTGCTATACGCCTCCACGAAATCTGGCCTGATCTTCAGTGCCTGGCGATAGCTCGCTTGCGCCTCGGTGAATCGACCTTGATCTTGGAACATGACGCCCAGGTTGCTATGCCCATCTGCGTAATCCGGCTGGATTTCCAACGCCTGGCGATAGCTCGCTTCCGCTTCCGACAGACGTCCCAGGTCTTTCAGGAGGTTACCCAGGTTGCTATGCACCTCCACCAAATTTGGCTGGATTTGCAATGCCTGGCGATAGCTCGCTTCCGCCTCGGACATGCACCCAAAATCCTTGAAAATGTTGCCTAAATTACTATGCGTTTCCGCGAAATTCGGTTGGATCTTCAGTGCCTGGAGATAACTTGCTTTCGCTTCAGTAAATTGACCTTGGGCTTCAAGCATGATGCCCAGGTTATTGTGCGCCTCGGCATCCGTTGGCAATATCTCCACCGCTATTTGCGCAGGGAACAGCGCCTCATCAGCTCTACCTTGAAGCTGGAGCACGGCTGCCAGCATTTTCCAGCCAAGTCCGTAGCCGGGAAAACACGTCGTGAATGATCGGGCCAGCACTTCCGCCTCGGCAAGGCGCCCCTTGTTGTACAAGGCCATCAATGCACTAATTTTTTTGGCGCCTGGTATTTTTTTAGCTCCGCTGCGCAGTACCTCTTGCTGGATTTTTTTTTGCCTCGCACGCACTTCCAACCGTCTTGCCAGTACCTCTACTTCGCCGTCCTGCAACCCGTGCTGGCGCCCCAACTCCAGCACCTGCTGCGCGGTTTCCGTTTCATCGGCTTGAATCAGCGCATCGATATAGCTCAACCAGTATTGCTGCTGCTCCGGCTGCGCTTCAAGTGCTGCTGCAAAATAAGGCAACCCGGCACTCGGCTGCTTGGCCTGCACCGCCAAAAAGCCCAGATTGTGGTTAGCATCTGGATTATTCGGCTGGGCTTCCAGAATATTTCGGTACAGGTTTTCTGCATCTTCAAACCGGCCTGACTGGTGATGATTCACTGCCAGTTGCAAAGCTTGCGCCAGAGATTGCTGCAGGTCGTTCAGCGCTTGCTCGACGATCGGGGCGGCGGGTTGCTGCGGGGGTGCGGAAACGGTCATAGCAGAAAAAGGGGGTTCAAAAACGACAATTTAATATTGCAGCCAAGGGAAACACAGGAAACCGAATGACGCAACGCCGTCAATATCCCTGGCATTCACAACCGGCAAGCAAATTTTCCAGACCCGTCCTCGAATGAAAATCGCGGCAAAAATCAAGCCGGTATATTCATGATTTCCTGGTAAGCGGCAACCAGTTTGTTGCGCACCTGCAGGCTCATTTGAAAACCGATGTTGGCTTTTTGCAGATCGACCATCACGTCGTTCAGGGCGACGCCGGGCTTGCCGAGCTCGAACGCTTCGGCCTGGCCGTAGGCGTTTTGCTGCGCATTGCTGACGCGCGCCAGCGATTTTTTCATTTCGTCGGCGAAACTACCGCCGGCTACCGCATCGGCAGCGGAACTGGCGCCGCCTGCGGCCAGCGCGGTGGTGCGCAATTGTTGCAGTACTGATTCAATCGCCGCTATTGTCATGGTGTTATTTCCTTGCCTTGCGAACTCGCCGGGAGTTCGGGGTTGTTATGGGTTGCGGTTATTTTTGCTGCCTTGCGCCTGCGCGTTGTTTCGTTGTTTATCAGGCGCGCAACATCCATCAATACATACACCATATTGTATTTTTAATTGCCGCAGAAAATCGTGCGGCAATCGGATTGTTTTATGGCATACCCCTGCAAATCTTTATTTTTTGGCGGCGCTTCAGCAAATCCGAGCCAAGCAGGACGCGCACGGCCGACAAGCAGTTACGGGAATTTACAGCCTAACAGCTATCCTGTTGACGAATATCAACAATTGACGGCAAAAAACCCGGTTATTCCACTGATCGAAAATGTTGCGGCGCACTGACAATCGCTAAGGTCGGCACAGGCTGGCTGGGTGGGCCTTGCCTGAACCGATACTTTTCCCCAATCATTAGGAAACCTGCTGTATGTCATATGAAAGCACGAGCGCACAGTGAGCACCGTTAGCCATTGCCATCTGCCGTCGCCCGGGGTGCATGCATGAATGCCGCTGCAACAGGTGCCGACCCAACTGCCGCAAACAAGTTTGCGTTTCTGGAGCAATTGCGCGCCAATCCCCGGCTGCCGATGATGATCGGAGCTGCTATCGCGATAGCGGCGGTGATTGCTTTCTGGCTGTGGAGCAGCAAGCCCGACTATAAGGTGCTGTACAGCAATCTGTCGGACCGCGACGGCGGCGCGATCATTGCGTCGCTGCAGCAGATGAATATCCCGTACAAGTTCGCCGAAGGCGGCGGCGCGGTGCTGGTGGAGGCCGACAAGGTGCCCGAAGCGCGGCTGCGACTGGCCGCGCAGGGCTTGCCGAAAGGCGGCTCGGTCGGTTTCGAGTTGATGGATAACCAGAAGTTCGGCACCAGCCAGTTTGCCGAGCAGCTGAATTACCAGCGCTCGCTGGAGGGCGAACTGGCGCGCTCGATCGAATCGATTTCCGCCGTCGAGTCGGCGCGGGTCCATCTGGCGCTGCCGAAGCCGTCGCTGTTCGTGCGCGGCCAGCAGAAGCCGAGCGCGTCGGTGATCCTGACGCTGCAGCGCGGGCGCTCGATTGACGAGGGCCAGGTCAGCGCGATGGTGCATCTGGTTTCCAGCAGCGTGCCGGAACTGAACGCCAAGAGCGTCACGGTGGTCGATCAGGCCGGCAATCTGCTGTCGGCTGCGAACGCCGGCAGCCGCGGCCTGGATGTCAGCCAGCTGAAATATACGCAGGAAATCGAACAGAACACTATCCGCCGCATCGAGGCGATTCTGCAGCCGATCGTCGGCGCGGGCAATGTGAAGGCCCAGGTGACTGCGGAGATCGACTTTGCAACGGTCGAGCACACCGACGAGAAATACCGCCCGAATCAGGATCCGGGCAGCGCGGCGGTTCGCAGCCAGCAGTCGAGCGAATCCAACCAGCAAGGCACCGCCCCGCCGGGCGGCGTGCCGGGCGCACTGTCGAACCAGCCGCCGATCAATCCGGTGGCGCCGATCACGACTCCCGGAACTACCCAACCGAACCAGGCGCAGCAGGGAGCGAACGGGCAGCTCAAGCTGACCCGCGACCTGACGGCTGCCGAGGTCGGCATGGCCGCCCGCAGCGGCGGCCCCAGCAACGTGCGCAAGGATGTCACCACCAACTATGAACTGGACCGCTCGATCCGCCATATCCAGCAGGATGGCGGCGGCGTGAAGCGCTTGTCGGTGGCGGTGGTGGTCAATTATCGCGATGTGCCCGGCAAGAATGGCAAGCCGCTGCCGCAGGCATTGCCGCCGGCTGAACTGGAACAGGTCAAGAACCTGGTCAAGGAAGCGATGGGCTATAGCGCCGAACGCGGCGATTCGCTGAACGTGGTCAACAGCCAGTTTGCTTCTGCCGCCAGCGAGCCGGAACTGCCGTGGTGGCGCCAGCCGGCAAATATCGAACTGGCCAAGTTCGGTGGCAAATACCTGTTACTGGCACTGTTGGCGCTGTTCCTGTGGTTTGCAGTGGCGCGGCCGCTGTTGCGCAAGCATTTGCAACCGGAAGTGTCCGAGCCTGCGGTCGGCAGCAACATCGAAGAAGCTCCGACAGAGGACCCTGAACAACTGGCGCAAGAGAAGCAGCGGCAAGCCGACCTGCACCAGGGAAACATGCAGCATGCGCAACAAACCGCTGAGAAGGACCCGCAACTGGTCGCCATGGTAATCAAGCACTGGATGAACGCCCATGAGTAATGCAGACGCAAAGAATGCAGACATCAAAAATGAAGGCATACGAAAAAGCGCCATCCTGCTGATGTCGCTGGGCGAAGACGGCGCCGCTGCGGTATTCCAGCATCTGTCGACGCGCGAGGTGCAACAGCTGGGCATGGCAATGTCGCATCTGACGCAGGTAACGCGCGAACAGATTGCCGAGGTAATGGAAGAGTTCCGCTTCGACACCGAACAGTTCTCGTCCATCAGCCTGGATTCCGACAGTTACATCCGCTCGGTGCTGAACAAGGCGCTCGGCTCCGACCGCGCAGCCGATCTGATCCAGGAGATTCTCGAGTCGCGCGATGCGACAACCAGCGGCATGGACCGGTTGAACCGGCTGGAATCCAATGAAGTGGCCGAACTGATCCGCGATGAGCATCCGCAGATCATTGCCACTTTGCTGGTCCACCTGGATCGTCTCAAGGCTGCCGAAGTGCTCGAACTGCTCACCGAACGGCTGCGCCAGGATGTCATCCTGCGGGTGGCGACCTTCGGCGGCGTGCAGCCGGCCGCCCTCGACGAACTGACCGAGGTGCTGACCGGCATGCTGTCGGGCCAGGGCGTCAAGCGCAGCCGCCTGGGCGGCACCCGGGCTGCAGCCGAGATTCTCAACCTGATGAACAGTGCCCAGGAAGAAAACGTGATTTCGCACGTGCGCGAACACGACGAGGTTCTGGCGCAACGGATCGTCGACGAAATGTTCCTGTTCGAAAACCTGATCGATCTGGAAGACCGCGGCATCCAGCTGCTGCTCAAGGAAGTCGAATCGGAATCGCTGATCATCGCGCTCAAGGGCGCACCGCAGGAATTGCGCGACAAGTTCCTCAAGAACATGTCGCAACGCGCCGCAGAAATGCTGCGCGAAGATATCGAAATGCGCGGCCCGGTACGGGTTTCGCAGGTCGAGACCGAGCAGAAGAATATTCTGCAGATCGTGCGTCGGCTGGCCGATGGCGGCGAGATCGTGATCGGCGGCCAGGGCAACGATGCATATGTCTAGCAAGCCCCCCGGCCTGCCGCCAACCGGTGCTCCCTCGCCTGCCACCTACCAGATGGCACCGCGCAGAAGCGTGCCGAAAGAGCAGATGACCGCCTGGCAGCGCTGGGAAATGGCTTCCTTCAACGAGCCGGAGCCCGAATTCGCGCCGCCGCCCCCTGCCGCCGAGCCGGTACTCGAGCCGCTGGAGCCGGTGCTGCTGATCGACGAGGCCGAACTGGCCCGACTACGGCTGGAAGCCCGGCAGGCCGGCGAGGCCGAAGGCCGTCGCGAGGGTTTTGTCGCCGGACATAGCGAAGGGTATGCAGCCGGGCTGACCATGGCCCAGGAGCAGGCGCAGGCGCTGCGGACGCTGATGCTGGCGCTGCCGGCGGCCTTGCGCGCCGCCGAACGCGAAGTCGCCGACGATGTGCTGACGCTGGCGCTCGATATTGCGCGCCAGGTGGTGCGCCAGGCGCTGCCAGTCGAACCGCAACCGATTCTGGCACTGGTGCGCGAACTGCTGCATGCGGAACCGGCGCTGAACGGCACGCCACGGCTGTTGCTGCATGCCGACGATGCCGCGCTGGTGCGGCAACATCTTGCCGACGATTTACAGGCAGCCGGCTGGCGCATCCGCACCGATCTCTCGATTACGCGCGGCGGTTGCCGCGTGCATGCCGCCAGCGGCGCGCTGGACGCAACGCTGGAAACACGCCTGGAACGGGTAGCTGCCGCCCTCGGGCGCAGCACAGCGGCGCCTGCTGAAGCGCCGGAACCGCCACATGACTGACGCCCCCTGCCCTGTCGCCGACGCCGACGCCGACAATCCGCACCTGCTGGCATTGCGCGCCGCGCTGCGCAATGCCAGCGCCAGTGTTGCGCACTGCATGCCGATCCGCAGCTACGGCCGGCTGACGCGCGCGGTGGGGCTAGTGCTGGAGGCGGTCGGGTTGCGCTTGCCGGTCGGCAGCGATTGCCTGATTGAACTGCCGCCCGGTTACGGGCAGCGCACCACCGAGGCCGAGGTGGTCGGCTTTTCCGGCGACCGCATCTTCCTGATGCCGCAAAGCGAAGTCGCCGGCCTGTTGCCGGGCGCGCGCGTATATCCGCTTGAAACCCCCACCACCAATGGCAGCGCGGCCGAACCCGGCACCAAACGCTTGCCGGTCGGCGCAGGCATGCTGGGGCGCGTGGTGGATGCCGCCGGGCGGCCGCTTGACGGCCGCGGCCCGCTCGACATCGCGCGCGAAGTACCGCTTGCCGCAGCGCCGGTCAATCCGCTGACGCGGGCGCCGATCGATAGCGTGCTCGATGTCGGCGTGCGCGCGATCAATGCACTGCTGACGGTCGGGCGCGGCCAGCGCATGGGGCTGTTTGCCGGCTCAGGGGTCGGCAAGAGCGTTTTGCTCGGGATGATGGCGCGGTATACCAGCGCGGAAGTGATCGTGGTCGGACTGATCGGCGAGCGCGGCCGCGAGGTCAAGGATTTCATCGACAACACGCTGGGGGAGGAAGGCATGGCACGCGCAGTGGTCGTAGCCGCGCCGGCCGACACCTCGCCCCTGCTGCGCTTGCAGGGCGCTGCCTACGCAACCTGCCTGGCCGAGTATTTCCGCGATCAGGGCAAGGATGTGCTGCTGATCATGGATTCGCTGACCCGCTACGCAATGGCGCAGCGCGAAATCGCCCTGGCGGTGGGCGAGCCGCCCGCCACCAAGGGCTATCCGCCATCGGTGTTTGCAAAACTGCCGGCGCTGGTGGAACGTGCCGGCAACGGTGCGCGCGACGCCAATGGCAAGGGCGGTTCGATTACCGCGTTCTATACGGTGCTGACCGAGGGCGACGATCAGCAGGACCCGATTGCCGATTCGGCGCGCGCGATTCTGGACGGCCATGTGGTGCTGTCGCGCAGCCTGGCCGAATCGGGTCATTATCCGGCGATCGACATCGAAGCCTCGATCAGCCGCGCCATGACCGCATTGATCGAGCCGTCGCAGTTCGATGCGGTGCGGCGCCTGAAGCAGATGTTGTCGCGCTACCAGCGCAACCGCGATCTGATCAGCGTCGGCGCTTACGCCGCCGGCCACGATCTGCAGCTCGACCAGGCGATTGCGCTGTATCCCGCGATTGAAGCGTTCCTGCAGCAGGAAATGCATGAGCGCACCGATTACGCGGCTTCCGTTTCCCAATTACAGGCACTGTTCAATGCCGGTTAGTCGCCGTCCACTGCTCTGAAAGAACATCATGTCAAACACGCTCCCGTTAGCCATGCTGATCGAGCTGGCACAACACAAGACCGACAAGGCGACCCGGCGCCTGGGCCAACTGCAAGGCGCGCTGACCAGCGCAGCCGAAAAGCTGGAAATGCTGCTGCAGTACCGGCAAGAGTATTACGAACAGTTGCAGGCGCAGATGCTGCAGGGCGTACCGTCCGCGCAGTGGCGCAATTTCCAGAACTTTATCAGCACGCTGGACGGCGCGATCGAGCAGCAACGCGCATTGAGCGAACAAGCCAAGGTCAAACTGGGACACGGCCGCACCGACTGGCAAAACCAGAAGCGCCGCCTGAGTTCGTTCGATACGCTGGCCGACCGGGTGCGCCAGCAGGAATTGGTAACGCTCAACCGGCGCGAACAACGCGATAGCGACGAGCATACCGCGCGCCAGTTCCAGTTGCGCTCGACTGCTTCAAGCGACTAAGCCACCCTATGCACACCTGTGCAATCACAGACGGTCGTGCTGTGCGTGGCGCGCCCCGCGGTTTTTTGTTGCCTTTATCTGTAGAATACGTTTTGCCAAACATCAACAATTATTCGGGAATGCCATGACTTTAATCCTTTCCTCTCCCGTTGCTCCGCAGGCTGCAGCAGCCCCGGCAGCCAGCCAGACCGGACGCAGCGACAGTCAAAACCAGGATAATTCGGACAGTTTTGGTGCAGTACTCGAACGCTCGCAAGCAGGCACCGAAACGGCTCCTGAAAAAACCGCTGACCGGCACCAACCGCGGAGCAAAAAAAGCGACGATCAAAAAACCGAATCGCCGGACCCGGCCGCCGCACTGGTTCTGGCCCTTATCGCACAGGAGCCGCGACTCGCTCCGGTGCCGGCAAACGCAACGCCATCCGGCCCGGCCGGCACGATTACCGCCGCAGCGCGGACCGATATCGACTTGAGCGCAACGCAAGCTGCGCTGCCGACGCCCGGCCAGAGCGACCCGAAGCAGCTTGCGGCGCAAGGCGCGCTGCCAGCGCTCAACCAGAGCGATCCGAAGCAGCTTTTGTCGCAAGGCGCGCTGCCGGCGCTTAACCAGAGCGACCCGGAGCAACTTGCCTCGGCTACGTTCCGGCATGACATGCCCGGCACACTGCCCAAGGGACAATCTGCACTGGCGGCACCCGAGCAACCGGATGGCGATTCGCCGGTGTTGGCGAGCAATGCCGCGACCATTGGCGACGCCGGCGCCACGGCAGAAACGCCCGCCCGTTTGAGTGCGCCGCAAATCACGCTGGCAGCAACCGGACGGCAGGAAACAGCCCAAGCCGCACAACCAACCAAAAACGCGACAGCCGATGCCGGCAGCGCCGTCACGCCGGAGATCGGAAAAATTCCGGATCAAGCGATAATGCCGGATACCCGTTCAAGCGGCCAGCAATCGAAACAGGGAGATACGGCAACAGGCGATCGGGATGGAAAATTCAGCGTAAAGCCAGAGTCACGGCCTGCCGATGCTCCGGTGGCGGCAAATGTTTCCAGCGCAGTTTCCAGCGCAACTGCGGCTGCAGCTACCACAGGAAGCACGGCAACTGCCGACCAGTCCGACTCCGGTATCGCGATGCCCGCCAATGCGGCCAACCAGCTGCACCAGCCACCCGTCGTTGCAGCCCAGCAGACTGCGACAGCACCGGCCAGCCTGCCGCTGACACCACCGATAGGCAGCAGCGACTGGGGTGATGCGCTTGGCAAGCAGATGGTATGGATGGGCAATGCCAACCACCAGGTAGCGGAACTGCAACTCAACCCGGCCGGTCTGGGACCATTGAAAGTCACATTGACCATTAACAACCATCAGGCCGAGGCACTGTTTGTATCGGCACATCCATCGGTGCGGGCGGCAGTCGAGGCTGCATTGCCGCAATTACGGACCAGCCTGGCTGACAACGGCATCAGCCTGGGCAATACATCGGTAAGTGCGGATACCCAGCAGCAAGGGGCATTTGCGCAGGATCAGGCCAACCAGTCCGGCCAACCCAGATACCGTACCGACAGTGTCAGTGCGGCGAACCCGGTAGCCGATCTCGGCTTGCCTGCGGCGGCGGCGCCCAGCACTGGCAACCGCAATCAGGTCGACACTTTTGCCTGACCGGGCATGAACGTAGGGGAGCGATGCAGTATGCAGTAGACTCAGCCTGAACCGGCGCGCCGTCACGCACACCATTTTTGATTTTGTGTAATCCTGGCCGGCATTGCGGATTTGCCTCCATCTGTACAGACGGAACAAGCACATGCGCAACCTCCGGCATAGGGCCGCACGGCATGGCACGGGCACAGCAAATGCCGGAGTTGGACCGGTTTATCCCTTTTTATCAACAGATGGTTCAGCGTCTTTTTAACCAAGAATAGACGCTCGAATTTCATGCAGGAAAATCATGGCTACAATTACCTCCACTAAAGTCAATGCTCCCAAAAGCCGCATGCTCGGCGTCGCCTTGGGAGCAACGGTAGCGGTTATAGCAGTAGCTCTTTTTGCCTTTTACCTCGGCAATAGCAGAACCGGGCACCAGGCCGCCAGCGCCTCGGCAGCCGTGGCCGAAGTACCGATTTTTATTGCGATGGAGCCATTTACCGTGAACCTGCAGTCGGAGGGGCGCCCTCGTTTCCTGCATATCGGAGTGACGCTGAAGGTTAGCAACGCCAAATCTCAGGAGCAGGTAACCCAGTATTTGCCGGAAGCGCGCAGCCGCGTCCTGATGCTGCTATCAAACCGCAAGCCGGAGTCGCTGAGCACTCAAGACGACAAAAACCAGTTGGCGACCGAGATTCTGAAGACATTGAACAAGCCGTTTTCCCCCAGTCAGATACCTCAGCAAATAACTGACGTGGTGTTTACCGCCTTCGTGCTGCAGTAAATCCGTTCCCCAGCTTCCAGAATGAGATCCATCAATGGCTTATGAACAGCAGCTGTCTCAAGACGAGGTAGATGCGCTGCTGCAGGGCGTCTCCGGCGACGTTAGCGACGACGCTCCACCGCCGCCTGCCCCGGAAGGTCTGCAAACCTATAATCTCGGCACCCAGGAACGTATCGTGCGTAACCGCATGCATTCCCTGGAGATCGTCAACGAGCGTTTTGCCCGGCACCTGCGCGGTACACTGCTCAACTTCATGCGTCGCAGCGCCGATATTTCGGTCGGTGCGCTCACTATTCAAAAGTACGGCGACTTCATCCGCCACTTGCCGGTACCGGCCAATATCAATCTGCTCCACATGAAGCCATTGCGCGGCACCGCGCTCTTCGTGTTTGATCCACAGCTGGTATTTCTGGTGGTCGACAATATGTTCGGCGGCGATGGCCGCTTTCACATGCGGGTTGAAGGCCGCGACTTTACCCATACCGAACAACGTATCATCAAGCGTCTGCTGAATCTGGCTCTGGAAAGCTACGGCAGTGCCTGGGAGCCTTTGTATCCGCTCGAATTCGAATATGTCCGCGCCGAGATGCACGCCAAACTGGCAAATATCGTGGCGCTCAACGAGATCGTGGTCAATACCACATTCCATATTGAATTCGGCCCGATCGGTGGCGCGCTGCACGTCTGCATTCCCTACTCGATGATCGAGCCGATTCGCGACCTTCTGTCGAATCCCCTGCAGGACGAGATCGAAGTCGACAAGCGCTGGGTCAAACAATTGTCGCAACAGGTGCAATGTGCCGATGTCGATCTCAAAGCCGAGTTTTTGACAATTCCATCGACTATCGGCCAATTACTAAAACTGCAAGTCGGCGACGTACTGCCGATCGAGATGCCGGAAACGATTATCGCCAAAATCGATGGCATACCGGTGATGGAATGCGGTTACGGCACTTCCAACGGCCGATACGCGTTGCGGGTACAAAAAATGATCAATCACCAGGACGGCGATTTAAGCAAGGGAAGCGACAATGAGTGACGATAACACACCGGACCAAACCAGCGATATTGAGGACGATTGGGCTAGCGCGCTCGCCGCACAGACAGCTGCCACCCAGCCCGTTCCCAGCAACGCTGAGAGTACCCAGAATGCTGCCAAAGCCAATGTCTTTCAGCCACTCAACAATGATAACGCGGGCATAGCCAAAGCTGACATTGACCTGATTCTGGATGTGCCGGTACAGCTGACCGCCGAATTGGGACATACCCGGATCACCATCAAGAACCTGCTGCAGCTATCCCAGGGCTCGGTGGTCGAACTGGACGGCCTGGCGGGTGAGCCGATGGATGTCCTGATCAACGGCTATCTGATTGCGCAAGGCGAAGTGGTGGTGGTGAACGAAAAATTCGGCATCCGCCTGACTGACATCATCACGCCGTCCGAACGCATTCACAAACTGAATCGATGAAAGTGCGTTACCTGCCCGGACTGCTGCCGGCAGTGGTTGCGCTGCCGGCCAACGCCATCCTGCCAACCGTTGCACCTGCTGCGCCGGCTCCGATGCCGGCGCTGGGCGCAGCCGCACTATTGCAGGCCGGCCTCGGCATGGTCGCCGTACTGGCGCTCATTTTTCTGTGCGCCTGGGCGGTGCGCCGCTTGGGCCTGCAGCGACATGCCAGCGGCCGTCTGGTCAAGGTGGTTGCCAGCACCATGGTCGGCCAGCGCGAGCGTGTCGTGGTGGTGGAGATCGGCGCCTCATGGCTGGTGCTCGGTGTTACACCGGGCCAGATTCGCTCTTTGCATACAATGCCGGCCGAAGAACTACCGGCGGACACGGCGCCGGTTCCCGGCATCGCCGCTGCCAGCGCCTTTTCGCTCAAACTGCGTGAGTCCATCACCAAACTGCGACGTTCAGACTGATGCGCCGGCGCCCTGCTTTTCCAGGCTGCAGCAACCTGCTGCGCCTTACTACACTGCTATTGACAGCGTTGCCGCTGCTGGCGTCGGCGCAGGGCTTGCCCGGCATTATCAGCACGCCGGGGGCGGGTGGCAGCCAGACCTGGTCGCTCAGCGTCCAGACGCTGTTGCTGCTGACCTCGTTATCGTTCCTGCCGGCACTGCTGCTGACGATGACCAGCTTTACCCGTATCCTGATCGTATTGGGACTGTTGCGCTCGGCAATCGGCACCCAGTCCTCGCCGCCAAATCAGATCCTTGTCGGCCTGGCGCTGTTCCTGACCTTTTTCATCATGTCGCCGGTATTCGACAAGGTGTACAGCGATGCCTATCAGCCATTTTCGAACAACAAGATCAGTGCCGAACAGGCGCTCGATCGCGGCGTTGCGCCGCTCAAGCAATTCATGCTGAAACAAACCCGCGAGGCCGATCTGGCATTGTTTGCACGCCTGGCCAATACGCCGCAAATGCAGGGTCCGGAAGATGTGTCGCTGCGGATTCTGGTGCCGTCGTTCATTATCAGCGAACTGAAAACTGCGTTCCAGATCGGTTTCACGATATTCATCCCATTTCTGATCGTTGACCTGGTGGTGGCCAGCGTACTGATGTCGATGGGTATGATGATGGTGCCGCCCGCAACCATTTCACTGCCGTTCAAGCTGATGCTGTTCGTGCTGGTGGACGGCTGGCAGCTACTGGTCGGTGCGCTGGCACAGAGCTTTTTTACCTAGCTGCGCACGGATGTTTCCCTACCCCCGATGCTCCGATTCTGTGCCTACATCGTGCAGGATGGCGGACAGGATTCGCAGACATTGCTCAAGCAAGGCACAACCGGCACCAAAGCGCACGTTTGATTTGAAAATGGAATGACAGCATGACTCCCGAATCGGTAATGGCATTGGGCTACCAGGCAATGAAGGTGTCGCTGATGCTGGCTGCGCCGCTGCTGCTGGTGGCGCTCATCACGGGCTTGATCATCAGCCTGTTTCAGGCCGCTACCCAGATCAATGAAATGACGCTGTCGTTCATTCCCAAGCTGCTGGCGGTGTTCGCCACGCTGGTGATCGCCGGCCCGTGGATGCTGAATACGATCCTCGACTACATGCGGCAACTGTTCTCCAGCATCCCGCAACTGGTCGGCTAATGCCTCCGGTTTTTTCGGTCACCTCAGACCAGCTCAGCGTCTGGCTGGTGATGTTTCTGTGGCCGTTCGTGCGCATGCTGGCCCTCATCAGCACAGCTCCGATCTTTGGCGAATCGCGGGTGCCACGCCACGTCAAGGTAGGACTGGCGGCGCTGCTTGCAATTGTCATCGGCCCCACTCTCGGTCCGCTGCCTGCGGTGCCGGTAGTTTCGCTGCCAGGAATCTGGATAATCACCCAGCAAGTGCTGATCGGCGTGGCAATGGGGTTTTCGATGCGCCTGGTATTCACCGCAGTCCAGGCCGCGGGCGAATACATTGGCTTGCAGATGGGCCTGTCGTTCGCCTCCTTCTTCGACCCTACCAGCGGCGGCCAGACCATGGTGCTGGCGCGCCTGCTCAACATGCTGGCAATGCTGATTTTTATGGCATTCGATATGCATCTGATGGTAATTGCGATGCTGGTCGAGAGCTTTCAGGTGCTGCCGATCGCCAATGCCCCGCTGGCGGCCAATGGCTGGATGCTGCTGGTATTGTCAGCCAGTCAAATTTTCTCGACAGGACTGATGTTGGCCCTGCCGCTGGTGACTACATTACTGACGATAAATCTGGCGATGGGCATTCTGAATCGCGCCTCGCCGCAACTCAGCATTTTTTCCATCGGTTTTCCGGTGACGCTACTGGTAGGCATTGCCATGCTGCGCCTGCAGTTGCCGCATCTGGGGCCGTTTCTGGAGCAGCAATTCGCTGCTGTCATGACTAGCATGCTGCAGGTGATACAGGCGCTACGTCCATAATCAGGCTATCGCGCTACTGCTCCGCGCCAGGAAAATGCTCTTGTCATAAACCCAAAATAATCGTTTATTACCGGGGTATGTAGAAAAATAGCAGAATCACCACAATGATATTAAGCGAACATAAAAAATACATTAACCAGTATATTTTATGCTCGGTTGGCCGTTACTGTTGCCGCAAAACAGAAAAAAAGCACAGTGAAATTCACTGTGTCTTTTTTCATCTCCGGCTTATTGTGTCATTTACAAATAATTAAGCAAGGAAATTTTCTGGGTTTTCACGAATACTTGCTGGGTCGCCTGCAATGCGGTCTGGCGCTGATAAAACTCGGAGATCGCACTGTTGTAGTCCAGGTCCTGCAAGTCCGACAGATAGCTCTTGTTGTACAGAGTGCGGCTGTCGCCCGTGGTATTGAGGCTATCGAGCTCCTGCAGGCGCGAACCGATCGACGAACGCACCGTCAGCACGTTGTCGTGCGCATTGGTGATTTTCTTGTTGCCGGTGCTAAGCGCATTGAGCAATTGCGCGCGGTTGGGATCGCTGCCGGTATCGAGCGGTTTTTTTAGCGCGGTAATGATATCGCTGATTGCGCCGAACATATCGGTGCCGGCATTTTTGGCGGTCGCGACAGAAAATGAATCGCCGGCTGCCGGCGTACCGCTGATGCTGATTTGCAAGCCGCCGAACTGGATTGGATTACCGGCAGTATATGCAGTGGCAGGGACTATCGAGACTGGCGGCACATCCGCGGTATCCACCTGATACATGCCAGGAGTGGCGGCAGGAAAACTGATGACGAAATCCTTGCCATAATTGGCATCGGTCGGATCTACCACCGCGACCGCACTGAACACGCCAGTGCCGCCATTGACAATGTTGGCAGCGTTGGATGCGGCAACGTAGCCCGCCCCATTCTGCACCGTCTGAAAAATGCTGCGGCCATCGTCGCTGGCGGCCATCTGCCGCGACACGTCGACCTGCATCAAACGCTGTCCCTGGTCGCCGGCATACTGAATGCTGCCACCCGCCTGGGTGACGAATGGCGCACTGCCGCTCTTGAAGCCGGCAAACAAAAACTGCCCGTTGCCGTCATCGGTATTGGCCAGGCCCTGCAGCTGCGCCAAATTGCTTTGCAGCGTGGTCGCAATGGTGGCCCGGTCGGCATCCGCCATCGTGCCGTTGCCAGCCTGCACCACCAGGCTCTTGATGTTTTGCAAAATGGATGTGACGCTTTGCAGCGCGTTCTCTTCCAGCGACAGCGTCTGGGTCGCCTGGCTGCGGCTGGCTGAGTACTGCGTATTGAGCGCAATCGATTGCGAAACGGCAAGTGCACGGGTGGAGCCGAGCGGATCATCCGACGGCGCCAGGATCTTAGTCATCGCACCGATCTTCTGCTGTACGCGCAACATGTTGCTCTGTTGTGAGTTAATCGCAGTCTGGCTTTGTTCGTAAAACGATTGGGTACTGATACGCATCTTGATCTCCTGAGCGATACGTTGTGAATCTTAGCCTCTGATGCCCAATACTGCGTCAAACATGGTCGACGCGGTCTGGATTACCTTGGCATTGGCTTGATACATTTGCTGGAACATCAGCAGGTTGGCAGTTTCTTCATCCTGATTGACGCCCGATACCGACTGTTGAACGGACCGTATCTGGACTGTCAGGCTAGTCTGCGCGGCATTCGATATCTGGATTTGCTGGGCCTTGTTGCCGACAGCGCTGACCAGTTGCGCATACGCATCATTGAAAGTGGCAGTTCCACCACCGATAGTTTTCTGGTTCTGCAGCGCGCCCAGCAGCAATGCATTGCTGCCATCGGACACGCCGCCGGTGTTCGGGCTGATAGTGAATTTATCGCCATTGGACGGCGCACCGCTGACGCTGACCGTGATGCCGTCGAAGGTCATCGTGGCCCCCGCCGAATAGGTAACCGGGACGCCTGCCGCATAGGGACTGGCAGGATCAGCCGTACCATTTGCCAGCGTCACAGTGACGGCCGATCCAGCCGGAAAGCCGGACAAGGTATTGGCAGCTTTGTTATACGTCAGCGTCGCGGTAGCCGCCAGCGGCGTGCCGAGGTAAGCAGCGCTCACGGTGCCTGCACCGATCGCGCCGCTGCCCAGATTGCCGGCCGTATTGCCGGTGACAATGGGCGTAGCAGCCGCAACCTTGGCCGGATCGGTCAACACCACGGCAAAATCGCGGGCGCCGGTGCGGGTCGGCTGAATCAGGAACGAGTCGCCGGGTTGCGCGGGAATGGTGTTATCAGCTGTCAGTGTCACGCCATCGAAAGTAATCGGAAAATCCGCATCGCTGAAAGTGGCCGGGAAAGGAGGAACGCCGTTTGGGCCCATTGCCACATTGTCGGACAGTCGCGTCAGCGAATAATTCGGACCCGCCGTCACACTCAGTCTGTAGTCGCTGGTGGTCAATTGGCTGCTGTCGGCAATCGTCGGCGTCAATACCAAACCACCGGCGTTCCTGCTGTTCGAAATAATCCCCGGGCTGGCCTGGGTAAAAAAATCCTGCCCGAGTGCGCCATTCAGATCGACGCCCAGATTCTGCTGCGCATTGAAAGTGTCGGACAAGGCGATCGCGATCCGGCCCAGCGAATTTTGCGCATCGCTCAAGGTCTCGTTGCGAAATTGCAGTAAGCCTCCCAGCGCGCCGCCGGCCAGTACGCTGTCCTGCAATTCCACCGGAACGCCGCTGGCGCCCACCACGGCAACCCCAGTCTGGCTTGGATCGGCGGCGGAACTGACCGCCTTCAATGTGCTTGCCTTGTCGCCCAACACCAAGGTCTGACCGTTGCCGATAAAAATGTTGTATTGACCGCCATCCTGCACCACGACCTTGGTGCCGACCAGTTTGCTTAAATTGCTCACCAATTGATCGCGCTGGTCGAGCAGATCGTTTGGCGCCTGGCCGCCGGTCGCGTTACTGAGCAGCGCGATCTGCTTGTTCAAACTGGCGATCTGGCTGGAAAAAGTATTGATCTGATCGATGTTGCCGGTTATCTGGTCGTTGACGTTGGCGTTCAGACCGGTCAGATATTGACTCATGGATCTGAATTGATTGGTCATCGCCTGCCCCGAACTGATCAGTTGCTGGCGCGCAGCCGGATCGGCAGGAGTATTCACCACCGCTTGCACGCCGGCAAACAGCGTCTGCATCAGCGGCGCCAGGCCTGCGGTCTGGCTAGCCAGCAAATTGTCGATCTGACTGATCTGGGTGTACTGCGTTGTCAGCGATTGATTGGTCGCTTGCGCCTGATTCAGCTGCGTTGTCAGGAACTGGTCGTAACTGCGGGTGACATCTGTCGCCCTCGCACCAGTGCCGAAAAAGCCGACACCCGGCGCATACAGGCCGCCATTCGACGCAACCTGTACCGTCTGCCGGTTGTAGCCGGCAGTATTCACGTTGGCCGTGTTGTGGCCGGTAGTCACCAGCGCGGCCTGCGCGACATTCAAGCCACTGAGGCCGGTATAAAACATGCTGTTCGACATAAGTCTCGTCCTGTAATAAAACAACCAATCGAATGTTGCCTCGACGCCACCTTGGGCAGCTATTTTCTATATAACGGCAACAGCGTTAAAAGTTGAAGCGCGGATGTCGAATCTCTTCGGTGTTTGCCGTGATGCCGGTTGCATGGCGCGCAGTCGGTCTACGCGATTTGTTTCATGATGCGCACCAGCTTGCCACCGTATTGCGGGTCGGTGGCGTAACCGGCACGCTGCAATCCGTGCGCCGCTTCGGCCGGGTCGCTCGTCGCTAGTACCTGCGCATAGCGCGGATTGCCCGTCAGAAAACGGGCATAATCGGTAAACGCTTCCGCATAGGAGCCATAAGCGCGAAAAGCGGCCCTGGTGCGTTGCGCGACACCGTCGACGTATTCGGTGGTAGCCACTTCCACTACCGGCCCTTTCCAACCTTTGCCGGCCTTGATGCCGAACAGGTTATAACTCTGGCTGCCGTCGTCGCCGCGAATCTCGCGCCGGCCCCAGCCCGATTCCAGCGCTGCCTGCGCCAGAATCAATTGGGTCGGCACACCGCTGGCCTGGCTCGCGGCCTGCGCCGGTGCCGCCATGCGGGCTACGAACTGGTCGATATGCCCTTGCACAGTCGCGCTAGCGTTGCGCGCAGGGTGCTCGGAGGCTGCGTCGTAAAACGACAGATCCGGCCCACTGGCAGGAACTGGCTGCGGGCCTGATGGATTCTGATTCAGCGGCGGCGTCAGCAGTTTGGCCGCTGGCATCGCATCCTGCGTCTGGCCGGAGCTGATGCCGCGGCTGAGCTGGGCTTGCATCGCCTCGGCCAAGCCGAGGCCGCGACCGGACAGATTTTGCGCTAGCTGCTGATCCAGCATCGAGGTATACAAATTGCCTTGCTGGCTATCGAAGATGCCATCGGATGGGGTAGCCTCGCGCATGCTTTTCAGAACCATTTGCATGAACAACGCCTCAAACTGGCGCGACACTTGCTTCAGGCCTTCTTGCGGCGAAGTGCGGGTAGTGCGCCGCAAGGCATCGACGCCCTGCACGTCGAGAGCAAAGCGCTGGTCTAGGGCGCCGCTGCGGCTGCCGGCATCGCCAGGAATAACGGAACTGTTTGGAACGGTCAGGCTCATGGGCGCTCTTAAATAATCTCAAGTTCGGCGCGCAATGCGCCGGCAGCTTTCATCGCTTGCAGAATCGACAGCAGGTCCTGCGGATTAGCACCCAACGTGTTCAATCCCTTGACCACTTCGGCCAGCGAAGCACCGCCGCGCACCACCTGCAGCGCGCTGCCGGCCTGATTCAGTTCAATCTGGGAGGCTTGGGTCGCAACGGTACGGCCTCCTGAGAGCGGGTTGGGCTGGCTGATGACGGGTTGGGTATTGATTACCACGGTCAAGTTGCCGTGGGCCACCGCGCAATTCTCAATCCTGACCGCCTGATTCATCACCACCGAGCCGGTGCGGGCGTTGATGACGACCTTGGCCAGCGCCTGCGTCGGGGTTACGTCGATATTCTCGATCCGCGCCAGGAAGCCGACATGCGCCTCCGGCTGGGCTGGCGCAATCACCTGGATCATGCGCGCGTCAAGCGCAGTGGCGGTACCGGGGCCGAAACTGCGATTGATCGCATCCACCGCTTTTTGCGCGGTCCCGAAATCGGACACCTTCAATTCCAGCGTAAAAATGCCGCCATCGCCAAGCGGCGACACCACCGCGCGTTCGACGATAGCGCCGGCAGGAATGCGCCCGGAACTGAGCTGGTTGACCTGCACCTTGCTGCCATTGGCCGAGGCACCGGCGCCGCCGACCACCATATTGCCCTGCGCAATCGCATACACCATGCCGTCGGCGCCCTTTAACGGCGTCATCAACAAAGTGCCGCCGCGCAGACTTTTGGCATTGCCCATCGAGGAGACCGTGACATCAATATTCTGACCGGGCCGCGCAAACGGCGGCAAGGTCGCGGTAACCATTACCGCCGCTACGTTCTTGAGCTGCATATTGGTGCCGGGTGCAACCGAAATCCCGAGCTGCGACAGCATGTTGTTCAGGCTTTGCGTGGTAAACGGCGTCTGCATGGTCTGGTCGCCGCTGCCATCGAGGCCGACCATCAGACCATAGCCGATCAACGGGTTGTCGCGCACGCCCTGCACGCTGACCAACTCTTTTAGCCGTTCTGCATAGGCCGGAGCGGCGGCAATCACGGCAATGGTAGAAAGCAAAGCCGCCAATAACAAGCCGGACTTCAGGCCACGGCGAATTTTCCAGCGCCAATGCAGAAATTGAATGCGCATAAATCCCATCATCAGAGCGGCAATACGTTGAGGAAGAAGCGCTGCAGCCAGCCCATGGTTTGCGCTTCATCGATGTAACCCTTGGCGCTATATTCAATCCGCGCATCTGCCACCTGGGTCGAGGATACGGTATTGTTGCCGCTGACCGTACGCGGGTTGACCACGCCCGAAAAGCGGATGAATTCGGTACCCTGATTAATCATCATTTGTTTTTCGCCGCTGACCATCAAATTGCCGTTACCCATCACTTCAATTACCGTCACGGTAATCACGCCGTTGAAGGTATTGGCCGCATTGGCACCGCCCTTGGCGCTCATAATGTTCTTGCCACTGACATCAGTGTCCATACCAGTGAACAAACCGCCGAAAATTTTCGGGGTCACGCCAAGCGTGGCGGCTACGCTGCCATCACGACTGGCATTGGCCGCCGAGTTCTTGCTGGCGTTGACCTTTTCGCTGACCACGATGGTCAGGATATCGCCGACATTGCGCGGACGCTGGTCTTCAAACAATGCCCGCGCACCAATGCCGGGCTGGTAGATTGCGCCCGCTTGCGGCGCTACGGCAATCGCCGCCGCAGCAGCGCGTGCCGTCATTGGCTGCTGTACCAGCGGCTCGCGCGGCAGTTGCGCACACCCGCCCAGCAGCATGACAGCAGCCAGCAGCAACAATCCAACCCAGTGTTTCACCATAGTCAGCGCCATCACGACAGCCTCATCACAATTGCGTCAGGCGCTGCAACATCTCGTCCGAGGTCTTGATTGCCTTGCTGTTGATTTCATACGAGCGCTGGGCCTGAATCATGTTTACCAGCTCCTCCACCACATTGACATTCGATGCTTCGACATAACCCTGGCTGAGAATGCCGGCACCGTTCTGGCCCGGGGCCGTCGTGTTCGGGCCGCCGGAAGCATCGGTTTCCACATACAGATTTTCGCCAGTGCTTTGCAGGCCGGCCGAATTCAGGAAAGTCGCCAGTTGCACTTGACCAACCTGCACGCTGGCGGTACTGCCTGCCTGCGTGACCGAGACGGTGCCGTCGCGGGCAATCGTCATGCTGGTGGCGTTTTGCGGCAGCGTGATCGCGGGCTGCACCGGAAAGCCGCTGGCGGTGACCAACTGGCCGTTCTGATCAGTTTGGAACGAACCGTCGCGCGTGTACGAGATGGTGCCGTCCGGCATCAGGACCTGGAAGAAGCCGTCGCCATTGATCGCGACGTCCTTGGAGTTATCGGTCTTGGTCGGATTACCCTGGGTATGAATCCGTTCAGTGGCGACAATGCGCACGCCGGTACCGATTTGCAGCCCGGACGGCAGGCGGGTTTGGTCGGAAGTCTGGCCGCCGACCTGGCGCAGGTTCTGATACATCAAATCCTCAAACACGGCCCGGCTGCGCTTGAAGCCGGTAGTGCCGACGTTGGCCAGGTTATTCGAAATAACGTCGAGCTGGGTTTGCTGCGCATCGAGGCCGGTTTTGGCAATCGAGAGGGAACGGATCATGAAAACAACTCCTGCAAGGCGGCCGTGACCGCATCTAAATTAATTCAAAATAATCGGTTGGTGCTATGACAATTACTACCTGAGATTACGCATTTACCCACGAAAAACAACAAAAAACACGAACAGACCTCACAATCCAATGCTTTTCATGAAACAAGGAGTATCATCATTTTCATGGCATTTCCCGCATATTTTCATTGCGGAAACTAAATATACTCCAATATTGTAGGTCGGGTTAGCGGCTTTATCGCGTAACCCGACCTACAAAAACTCATCAATTCATGCCCAGCAGCTTATTCGCAGATTGCGCGTTGGTGTCGGCGCTCTGCAGCGCCTTCATCTGCATTTCAAAACGGCGCGCATTGGCAATCATGTCGACCATGGCCTCGACCGGATTGACATTGCTGCCTTCCAGCGCGCCCGTCATCAGCATCACGGACGGATCGGCTGGCGGCGCTGCGACGCCCGGCTGCATCCGGAACAGTCCGTCATCGCCTCGTACCATGCTGGTTGCGGCCGGATTGACCAGCTTGAGCCGGCCCACTTCGGCCGCGCCCGTGACCGGGTCGCCGGCACCGCGCGCAGTCACCAGGCCATCCTTGGAAATCATCACCGCCGAGCCCGGCGGCACGACCAGTGGACCAGCCTCGCCCACCACCGGATGGGTATCCATCGTCAGCAACTGGCCGTCGGCACCGACTTGCAGATTGCCGACACGGGTATAAGCCTCGCTACCGTCCGGCATTTGCACTGCCAGCCAGCCGTCCCCCTTGATGGCGACATCAAGCGCACGGCCGGTCTCGCTGATCGGCCCGGTCCGCAGATCGGCGCCGGGGGTCGAAGCCACCACGAAGGCACGAGTGGCGGCCTCTGCGCCCACCACCGGCACCGCACGGAAGTTGTTGATCTGGGCGCGGAAGCCGGTAGTCGCCACGTTCGCCATGTTGTGTGCCACCGATGCCTGCTGCTCCATCGCTTGCTTGGCGCCACTCATGGCGATGTAAATCATCCGATCCATATGTTCCCCTTGATCGTTGCGCTGACTGCCAAATTAACTGATGACGCCGTCATCAACGCATGTTCATCAACGTTTGCATGACCTGATCCTGGGTCTTGACAGTCTGTGAATTGGCTTGGTAGGTACGCTGCGCGATGATCAGGTTGACCAGTTCGGCCGTCAGATCGACATTGGACGACTCCAGTGCGCCCGAAACCAGCGCACCCCGCTTGGTACCGGCACCAGGAGTACCGGTCAATGGTTGACCGGAAGCGGAAGTTTCAGACCAGACGTTGTCGCCCTTGGATTGCAGTCCGTTCGGGTTGATAAACGAAGACAGCACGATCTGCCCCAGGGTCTTGGTCTGTTCGTTCGAGTACTTGCCGATGACGGTGCCGTCCTGGTTGATTGCATAAGAGGTGATCACGCCGGAAGTGAAACCATCCTGGGTCAGTTTCTTGACGTCGTTGTCGTTACCGAACTGGGTGGTGCCGGTGACATCAGTAGTAAAAGTCATTGGTGCGGAACCGTTGCCGAAATCAAGACCGGTAATCGACATTTTTCCGCCCACGAGAGTACTAGGTGCGCCACCGTTAAGAATACCGTTGAGATCGAAGCCGAGCGTTCCATCTGCCAGCTTTGCACTGTTGGCGATTGTCGGAGGACCTGCGGGCGTTGGGGCTGCAACCATTGCACCGGCCGCTGTTAGCGGATAGCCGTCCGCAGTAGCGTAGGTATCCCAAGTGTTGACAGCGTTCTTGCGAAAGTATGTCACTAATTCATGCGAATTACCCAAAGAGTCATAGATCGTCGCCGCATTCGAATAATTGTAGGTAGTCGAATCATTGGCATCGAATGTTGTCGCGACCGGGATGATCGGGCTGTTCACAGCACGCGCGTCAAGATTGAACTGCGCATTAATATTAGTAGTCTGCTTCGGCGTCATCGCGGAGGTCGGCAATTGCAGTGCCGTCGGACTGCCGCCGGCGATCGCGCCGTTGGCCCCCACCTGAAAGCCGGTCAACTGCAGACCGGCTGCGTTGACCATGAAGCCGTTCTTGTCCACATTGAACTGGCCGTTGCGCGAATACGCCACTTCTCCGCCGGGACTGGTCAAGCGGAAAAAGCCGTCGCCATTGGTAATGGCCACATCCATAACCCGGGTGCTGGTTTGCACCGCACCTGCGGCGAAATTCTGCGTGAGACTAGCAACCTTGGCGCCCAATCCTATCTGCGAACCGGCATAGACATCGGCGAACTGGACGCTACCAGACTTGTAGCCAATAGTCCCGGAGTTGGCAATATTGTTGCCGATCACATCGAGATTGGCCGCAGAGGCATTCAGTCCACTTACTCCTTGCGCAAAACCCATGGTATTCCCCTTATTCTTGAATCAGTTTGAATCAATTATTAATAAAAATAGATGCAGATATGCCGGATTTACAAAATCTGCTTGACGCTGCTCAGGCCGACTGTGCCGCCATTGGCCAGATTCAGCGTAACCCCGGTGCTGTTTTGCGCAACGCTAGCGACCGCAGCCAAAGTCAGCGCATTGGCGGCGACCGCGTTGCCGCCAGCGGTTGCGCTGATATTGATGGTGTATGCGCCGTCGGCAACTTGCTGGCCCGCATCGCTCTTGCCATCCCACGACATCGCCTTGACACCTTGTGCCTGCGCACCCATGTCGAAAGTACGCACGACATTGCCGGCTGCATCGACAATAGTGGCCTTGACCGAATCAGCCCCTCCTTGCAGGTCGATCCCGAACGGTGTCGCCGCCCCACCGGCAAGCGCCACCTGGCTGCCCGGAACCAGCACCGTGCGACCAATCAGGGAAGCCGCCTGCAAAGTCTGGCTGGAGCCGCTCTGGGCGACCAACGATTGCAATGCGGCATTCAGTTTTTCGATGCCGCTGACGGTGCTCATCTGCGCCAGTTGGGAAGTCAACTGGGCGTTGTCGAGCGGATTGAGCGGATCCTGGTTATTCAGTTGCGTAACCAGCAGCTTGAGAAAACGCTGCTCAGAGTCAACACTTGTGGTAGAAGCTGACGCCAATGCCGCTGTAGCATCTGTATTCGAACCGACTCCTGAAACTGCCATGATGTATTTCTCCCGAGATAAAACGCCGACTGCTATTTAATAATTCAAAGACAGAACAGGTTACTGGCCAACCGTAAGTGTTTTCAGCATCAAGGTCTTGGCGGTATTCAGCACCTCGACGTTAGCCTGGTAAGAACGCGAAGCGGAGATCATGTTGACCATTTCCTCGACCACATTGACATTGGGCATGGTGACGTAGCCGCCCGCATTTGCCAGCGGGTTCTTCGGATCGTAGACCATGCGCATCGGCGATTGATCCTCGACCACCCCAGCCACCCGTACGCCGCCGATCGCCTGCTGGTCCGATGGCGCCATGGTGAACACGACCTGACGGGCGCGATACGGCTGGCCATCGGGGCCGGCGACGCTGTCGGCATTGGCCAGATTGCTGGCAGTGACGTTCATGCGCTGCGATTGCGCGCTCATCGCGGAACCGGCGATATCGAAGATGCTCTGCGAGGCATTGAAAGACGGCATGCGCTAACCCCTGATTATTGTTGCACCGCTGACAGCATCGACTTGATTTGCGCACTGAGCACCGTCAGATTCGACTCGTAACGCATTGCGTTATCGGCAAAATTAATGCGCTCAACGTCCATTTCGACGGTATTGCCGTCAATGCTGGATTGGGTCGGCACCCGATATAAAAGCTCGGCATCATTCGCGACAACGGCCTCGCCCGGCAGGTGACGCGACGAGGTGGTGGTTAGCGACATCGATTGCGATTGCCGGCCACGCTCCACCGCCTGAGTCAAGGTACTGCTGAAATCGAAATCGCGCGCCTTGTAGTTCGGGGTGTCTGCATGGGCGATATTGGACGACAATACTTCCTGTCGCCGTGCCCGCAAGTTTAGCGCTTCCTGATGGAAGCGAAGTGCCGCATCAAGCTTGTCAATCATGTTCGATCACCCATATTAAGTAAGCTACCCAGTCGCCTTAGACCTTTTGATGAAAGCGATTATAGGCAAACGCGACAACCTGCAATCGAATGAACAGGCGGGAGTTTCTAGTGCAATTCCGTTCTTGTTTGCAATTTCCATATGGGAATAATAACGTTTCAAAAAGCACCGGGCGCAAAAAATAATTACTACAGCAATTCCATTATCATCTTGCTATTTTTAGATAAGCATTCCCTGCTTATTTACCAAGCCGAATTTATATGATTCCAGATGGCATCTCGTGCAATCGCATGAATAACGCTAAAATGGCGGCGCAGCTCTCCCGTTGCCTGCCGCTGCGGATTGCTTAAAATCGGCCGCATGCGAAACGCCTATGGGCGATTCAATTACCGCGCATAGATGTCCGGTTTCACTGAAATTTTTTCCAGAACGCAAATCCATGAAGATGCCTGTACGAAGACCCTGGCACCAATGCGCAGCAATGGCATTACTCATGGCGTTGAGTACACCAGCAATGCGTGCCTGGGCTGCAAAGCCGCTACCGATGCCATTGGCTGGCAATTTGCGACCGTTAATCGAAGGTTTTTTGCTGGACCAAACCGCCGGCCTGCCAGGCAAAGTCACTATCACTATCGACACCCCGATGTCCGGCGCGTTACCGGCTTGCGACGCAGCCGAGCCCTTTTTGCCAAACGGCGCACGTCTGTGGGGCCGCGTATCGGTCGGAGTGCGCTGCAACGCCGAGCAATCGTGGACGCGCTACGTTCCTGCTTATGTCGCCGTGGTTGCAAATTACTATGTAGCAACACGCCCGATCAGTGCTGGTGAAACCCTGGCAACAACCGATTTCACGCTGCGCGAAGGCGATCTGACAGCATTGCCACGCAATGTGATAACCAACGCATCCCAGCTTGGCGGCGCGATTGCAGTCAACCGGATTGCCTCCGGTGCGCCTTTACGACTGGAATTGCTGCGCGGCGCAATCGTGGTACATTCGGGGCAGAATGTCAAAGTGATAACGCAAGGCGCGGGCTTCGTTGCCAGCACCGAAGGCCGGGCAATGGCCAATGCTGCAGTTGGCGCCTCGGTGCAGGTGAAGACGCAAAACGGTCGGCTGGTGAGCGGCATCGCGCGCCAGGATGGGGCAGTCGAGCTATCAAATTAACAATATTGAACGACTGGATTTTTTGGACAAGGCTAAAGTTTCATTGCAAACTGCCGTTACTCCGACTAGATCTCTCTAAGGAAATATCGTGAAAATCGATCAAATCGCCAATTTACCCACCAAGGTCTCCAGCACGGCCAACGTGACTGCCGCCAAGGGTGGCGCGGCACGTGCATCGACAACAACGGCCAGCGCTGCCCCATCGACTGGCAATCTGAACTCCCTGGCAGCGCAGGCGCGTCAATTACAGACCCAGTTGGTACAACCAGGCAGCGCTGACTTCGATACAGCGCGCGTGGCCGAAATTCGCCAAGCCATCAGCGAAGGCCGCTATCAGGTCGACACTGGAAAAATTGCCGATGGTCTGCTTGACACGGTACGCGACCTGTTGGGCAAACAGACTTCATGAATGCCCGGCTGCTGTCTCACCTGGCAGAGGAGCGCGACGTGGTGCAGACGTTCCTCGAATTACTTGATCAGGAAGCCGAAGCATTAGTTCATGGCAACTTTACCCAATTGCCGGCTCTGAGCGAACGCAAGGCGCAAATTGCCGATCGCCTCGCGCTTCTCGACTCGGAACGCGAGCGGCAGCAGGTTGCACTTGGCTTCCCGCCCGATCACGACGGCGCCAATGCCGCGGCGCTGGCAGGCGGCGAGAATCTGCAACGCGCATGGCAGGAATTGCTGGAATGCGCGGCCCAGGCGCGCGAGCGCAATCATCGTAATGGCGTGCTGATTCACACCCACCTCGATTACACCCGGCAGTCGATCAACTTCCTGCGTGCCAGTGGACAATCCCTCTATGGATCGGATGGTCAGCATAAAGTGGGGATTGGCAATGGAAATAGCATTGCTGCAGGCTGAGGCCGGCCTATTGGTACAAAAGCATGCTGCATGAAAAATACTGCATTATGTATTTTTTTATATCGCCAGTAAAATTGGCTGAAAATGCAATAATTTAAACCATACCCCAGAAAACCACAGATACTCGACAGTAAATTCGGCAAAGACAAACGCGTCGGCCGACCCTGTCTATTCGTAATTTACAGCCACATAGTTTATGTGCCCCTGCAACGCTGGCGACAGCCCTCCGTTGCCATCGATTACAAAAGCAAAAGAGAAATTGGAATACGCGCTATCGCCGTCAAAGGCAGTGGTGGTGCCAGCGGCGCCGCTCAATGCGATGCATCTGACATAGTTGCACAAATAGGCTCGCAGACCATGCGGCACCGGCGTCAGAAACGAGTAGCGCCAATTGACCCGGCGCACCAGCGAGGCTGGCTTGACCATCATACTGCCTGTCGGGACGATCTGCGCCGCTTGATAAATCACGCCGCGATGAATAACTGCCGGCCCGTTAGTCGAATTAACCCAGGAACCGGTAACTCTGGCACCGCCTGCACCCATTGATGCCGTTACTACTTCACTTGGAAAAGCGACTGATTTTCGGTGCAAACTGAGGGCTTGCGGCACCGGCTCGGCAGCGCTGGCAGGCAAACAATGGAATGCCAGACCAATCAGCATGGCACTGCAATTACCGGCAAACGCACGTGCTGCTCTCGTTGACCGGGCAATCAGCGCATCAACCGGCCTCATGCAGGCGCGCACGCAAACGGCTGACGGCCTGACTGTGCAGCTGGCAGACGCGCGATTGACTGACTTCAAGTATTGCACCGATCTCCCGCAGATTCAGTTCCTGCTCGTAATACAGGCTGAGCAATAAGCGCTCGCGCTCCGGCATTGCTTCGATTGCCTCGATCAGTCTATGCCGCAAACCTTGCTCAAGCAGCAGGTCCAGCGGTCCATTCTGCTTGCCGGTATGATCGCCGGACTGCTGATCCAGAAATGTATTCTCCGTGTTGCCGCCTTCGAAGTCTTCGTAGTACACCAACTGGCAACCGTGAATCTCCTGCAGCAGTTGTTGGTACTCGTCCAGCGGCATCTTCAGTTCCTCTGCGATTTCTCCCTCGGTCGGCCCGCGCCCCAGCTTCTGTTCGAGTGATTGCACCGCCGCTGCCACGCTGCGCGAGGATTGCCGCGAGCTGCGCGAGAGCCAATCGTTGGCGCGCAATTCGTCCAGCATGGCGCCACGAATCCGCTGGCTGGCATAAGTTGCAAATTGCGCGCCCTGATTTTCCTGATAACGGTTGGTGGCGTCCAGCAAGCCAAGCATGCCCGCCTGGATCATATCGTCAAGCTCGACGCTGGCCGGCAGTTTGGCGATCAATTGCAAGGCCAGACGCCGGACCAGCGGCGCGTACTGCGTCAGCATGCCGGACTTGTCGATTTTTCCCTGCGCTGTATACATTGTGTTGATTCCTCTTCCCTCTTTATCGCCCGGGGTGGTCAAGCTCCTGCCGCCGTATTAATTCGGCTCCAGCAATCGATCGGATTGACGCTTGGCAGTAGTCGAGATCGGCGAAGGCAGTCGGCCTGCCGGCGAGCGCCAAGGCCATTGCAGTAATTCGGTCGCAATCCGGCGAAAGTCGATGGCCGCCGGACTGGTCTGAAAAGCCTCCACCACGCTCAAATTTAATTGCAGCGCACGCGACAAGAGGGGATCCGCCATCACACAACCAACTGGTTCCAAAGCCAGCGCCAGATAGCGGCTGCCGGTGTTGGACAGATTCGTCAGTACACGTTGCGCCTCGGTAGCGCTGGTGGCGCGGTTGATCAGTATCCGCAATTGCTGCAGCGCGTGCGCATAGCGCAGTCGTTTGATACAGACATAGGCCGCCGTGATCGATACCGCCTGCGGCTGCAACACCACCAGTATTTCGTCGGCCTGACGGGCCAGAGGCGACAATGCGCCCTCGCTATCGAGAGCAGCATCAATCAGCACCAGCCGCCCCTGAAGCATTGCATGTACATTTTCGATTATCATGCCTGCCGCAGGTGCTGCCGACAATACCTGAACGCCGCATGCAGCCAATCCAGCTGCAGCTTCCAACCGCAGGCGCTGGGTTGCAACATCGGACCAGGTACCTGCCGCTGCGATTTTCCAGATTGCGCTGGCCGACCGCGGGCCCGACTGCTCATCGAGCAGCAGCACATCCTTGCCCTGCTGCGCCAATGCTGCCGCCAGATTGAGTGCAACGCTGGTAGCGCCCACCGCAGGGCTGCTGCCGACCACTGCAACAAGCCGAGCCGGACTGTGCGCCATCAGACGCCGCAAGCCATCCGCCTGATCGCTGACTACCTTACTCAATCCAGTCTCCTCAATCCTGTACTGTCACCAGGTCCGGCGCTTGCGGTGGCATTGCCGAACCATCGGCGTCCAGCGCATCCAGCAGCACATAGAGTTTCCCCATCCCTTCAAAGAGAACCGATCCCGGCACCGCGCGTCCCAAACGCGACGGATGGCCGGACAATTGCGCCAACAGCTTGCGTGCCGGCTCGGCCCAATCACCCTGTACATGCTGCAATCGCCATGCAGTGGCGCAGACCTGTCCGGCAATCAGCAAACGTTTCAGCATGTTGACATCACCCGGCTGGCCACAGCCGCCAAGCTGGTTGATGCCATGTTTGAGCAATTTGAAATACGGCTCGACCGCTGCCCGCCAGTGATGCCACTGGACGATCTGCTGTGCCGTTACCTGCATTTCGATATTGCCGAGCAGATACCATTTCGCCAGCAACTTTCCGCTATGCTTCTCGACAATCCGCGTCATCACGCAACGCAAACTGGGAATCGGATCAGCACTGTTGGCCGTCATGTTTTTTGCACTGCTGCGTAAGCTGACCGATGTTTCAGCCATAGTTTGCAATGCCGCTTTCCCTTTATAAACTACTGACTGCGGGGTACCGAAACTGAGCGTGTCGGCCAGCTTGGCCAGCGTGCTGTCAACGCCGCTTGTCATATCAACCACGCCTGCACCGGCCTGGCTGCGTGCCAACCACCGGACACCGCCGGTTTGCCAGTCGTGTATCTGAGTGGCGGTCGGCATGTTTTCCAGCAAATGGATCATCGGCCTACCGAAGTCCTGCCGCTGCAGCCAGTCGAATTGTCGCATTTCCGCCATGGATGACTTATGAGCGCCGTCCTTGGTAGCGGACGGCACCACTGTAGTCAACAACTGATTCGGTGCAGCCAGTGGCATGCCACTACGGTCTGACAACAGCAAGCTACCATGCAGCGCATATGTATCTCCACTCTCTTCCGCACTGAGGCTAACCTTCCCTCCCAGCGCCAGCACGTACTGATCGCAACCTACATCGACCTCGGCACATGCCTGCGTCAGCAAGGTCTGGGCCACCGCTTGCGGATTGACCGCATCATCGGTCAAGTTTCGCCATAATGCGCGGGTTCCGTCAAAGCCGATCTGACCGGCTGCCAGAGCGTCTGCATTGTCATTCAGTTCCTGCGCATCATGCGTCAAAGCGCGAATTAATTTCCGGCACTGCACCCGCAGTCGCTCAGTGGCCGCCTGCGAACTGGCCTGAATCGCCGCCGTTTCGGCATCATTGCTCAAGAGTGCCGGTTGCTCGCCCAGATCAGCCTCGCCAGGTATGAACAGTGCACTTCGGCTCCCGGCCTGAAATGCGCTGTCAACCAATAGCCCGCGGTCGGCAATCATCAGATTCTCGGGCACTTTCTGGCCGCTTGAAACGTAATATACGGGCAGCCGATGCCGAATCACGGTATCAAGCAGCGTACCGGGATGGGTTGCCTCGTCGACCTTGGTAAAAATACAGCCGGCAAGATCGTTGCCATCGGCCCCATTCGTACCGTAGCGATATGCCTGCACCACTTCATTGAGCGTATCGCCGTGGCTGGAGGCATTCAGCAGCAGCAAGCGCCTGACCGGCCGGCCGGCGCCGCACAGCATTGCTATCTGGTCCGAAACGGTGCGGTCGCGCTGGCTCATACCCACCGTATCTATCAACACCATATGCTTGTCGCGCAAATCATTTAGCACCAGTCGCAAATCGACTGCATCTTTGACCGCATGCACCGATACGCCCAGAATCTGACCGTAAATACGCAACTGTTCATATGCGCCGATCCGGTAGCTGTCGGTAGTCACCAAAGCCAGCTTTTCCGATCCGAAACGCATCACGCAGCGGGCTGCCAGCTTGGCGGTAGTAGTGGTCTTGCCGACGCCGGTCGGTCCCATCAGCGCGTATACCCCTCCGCCCTCCATCAATGCATCCTCGTTTTCCAGCAGAGGCAAATTACGGGCCAATTCGGATTTAACCCATTCCATCCCGTTCGTGTAACTCTGCCCGGTCGGCAAATGGTCCAGCATAGCTTTTGCCAATCGTGCGCTGAAACCTGCTCCCAACAAGGCGCGCAGCAGATGGCTGCGCACCGGATCGCGCCGCTGCTTATCGCTCCAGACCAAGCCGGCCAACTGCTCCTCTATCATGCCGCGCATCGAATGAATTTCGCTGAGCAAGCTATCGGCAGCCTGCGGCCGTGTGGCCTCTGCAGCCTGTGGTGCGGCTGGGTTACCCAATACAGGTACGGCAATCGGTGTTGCTGCGGACAAAGTGGAAACCGATATTTGCGCGGCTGCATCCTCGGCTATGGCTACAATTTCAACGCCGGCGGCCGTCACGCGATTGGATAAAATAATGGCATCCGGACCCAATTTTTCGCGAATCAGACGCAAGGCCTCGCGGCTCGATGAGGCAATAACCTTACTAGCTTTCGTACTGACATTGGTACTAGTATTCAACCTTTACCTCCAATGATTGCAGTTACCTTGATGGTGCGGGTATCGGGTATTTCAGCGTGTGAGAGCACCTTGAGTTGCGGCAGGCTGCGGCGTAAGAACCGCGCCAGCAATACACGCAGCGGATGCTGGACGACCAGTACCGGGGCCAATCCCATCTGTTCCTGCCGAGCTATTGCTGCCTGGGTCTGCAGTAGCAGGCTATCGGCCAGACCCGGCTCCAGGCCGCTGCTATTAGTGAGTGCCTGCAGCAGCATCCGGTCCAGCGAGCCATCAAGACCAATGACCTGTAATTCGCCATTGCCCGGGAACAGTTGTTGCGTGATCGCGCGTCCCAGCGCCAGGCGCGTCAACGACGTCAACTCGTTAGCATCAGTAACGTTCGGAGCATGTTCGGCCAGCACGTCAAGTACAGTCCGCATATCGCGAATCGGTACGCTTTCTTCAAGCAGATTCTGCAATACTTTCTGCAAGGTAGTCAGCGACAGCAACTTGGGCACCAAATCCTCGGTCAGCTTCGGTGATTCCTTGCTGATCCGATCGAGCAATTGCTGAACCTCCTGGCGTCCCAGCAATTCAGCCGCATGTGCATGGATCAGATGATTCAGATGCGTAGCCACTACCGTGCTGGCGTCAACCACCGTATAGCCATAAATCTGCGCCTGTTCGCGCAGATTACTGTCGATCCATATGGCCGGTAGGCCGAAGGCTGGATCCTTGGTCTGGGTGCCGGGCAACGATCCTCCCACCTGCCCCGGATTGATTGCCATCCACTGACCAGGCCAAGCCTCGCCATGGCCGATCTCGACACCCTTCATCGTAATCACATAGGTATTCGGTTTTAATTCCAGATTGTCGCGAATGTGAACTACCGGCACCAGGAAACCGACATCCTGCGCAAATTTTTTACGAATACTCTTGATACGTCCCAGCAACTCGCCATTCTGCGCCCGGTCCACCAGCGAGATCAGTCGATAACCGACTTCCAGTCCGAGCGGATCGACCAATGCAACATCGTCCCATGTTGCCTCTGCCGGTTCAGCAGAAACAACAACCGGCGGCGGAGCTTTGGCTGCCTCAGCGGCATGGACGGTGCGCTGCACTTGACGCCGGCCAAGCCATACCAACCCACCGGCAATAATCAGGAACGACACATGCGGCATACCCGGCACCAGGGCCATCAGGCCAATGATGCCGGCAGTCAGAAATAGCACCTGAGGATTGGAAAACAACTGCCCCATCAATTGCTGCCCAACATCCTCATCGGTAGTCACACGCGACACGATAACGCCGGCAGCAGTCGAAATCACCAAAGCCGGAATTTGTGCAACTAGGCCATCGCCGATGGCCAGCAAGGTGTAAGTTTTGGCCGCAACCGATAGATCCAGACCGTGTTGTGCAACTCCGACAATCAGGCCGCCAACAACATTGACAACCATAATCAGCAGACCAGCTACCGCATCGCCACGCACGAATTTACTGGCTCCGTCCATCGAGCCATAAAAATCGGCTTCCTGCGCCACCTCAGCTCGCCGTTTACGCGCCACATCCTCCGCGATTAAACCTGCGTTCAGATCGGCATCAATTGCCATTTGCTTACCTGGCATTGCATCCAGTGTAAACCGCGCACCCACTTCGGCGATGCGACCGGCACCTTTGGTAATGACCATAAAATTGATCACCACCAAAATGATGAACACCACGATACCGACCGCAAAATTACCCCCAACCAGGAAATGTCCAAAGGCCTCAATCACCTTGCCCGCGGCATCAGGTCCGGTATGCCCTTGCAACAGCACAACACGGGTGGAGGCGACATTCAGGGAAAGTCGCAGCAGTGTCGAAAACAGCAACACTGCTGGAAAAGCAGCAAAATCCAGCGCCTTCATCGTATACATACTGACCAGCAGTACCATCACCGATAGTGCGATATTGAATGTAAACAGCAGGTCGAGCAAGAATGGCGGCAATGGCAAGATCATCATGCCAAGGATCATGACGATCAGTAACGGCCCGGCCAAGCCCTTGATCTGGTTGCCGGCCAGAAGCAAGGTAGGCAAGCGCAACAACGAACTCAGCGGCTTCATGCCTTACTCCCTGCCGGATCGAGCGATTCCGGCACCGGCAAGTCGTCCGGGGCATGCGGCGCAACTCCACCTTCGCTGTGCCAGCGTTGCAATTGATAAACCCAAGCCAGAACTTCGGCTACGGCTGCATATAAGGCAGCAGGAATCTCGTCACCGAGCTTGGTATGCCGGTACAGCGCCCGCGTCAATGGTGGGGCCTCAAGAATCGGCACCTTATTTTCCTCACCGATGGCACGAATGCGCAGGGCCAGTAGATCTGTGCCTTTGGCGACCACACGGGGTGCGCGCATTTCCTTGTCGCGATACTTGAGCGCCACGGCAAAGTGGGTCGGATTGGTGACAACAATATCGGCACTGGCTACCTCGGTCATCATGCGTCGCCGCGCCATCTGCTGTTGCTGACGACGAATCTGCGCCTTGATTTGTGGGTCGCCTTCACTTTCCTTGTGTTCTTGCCGCAGATCCTCACGCGACATGCGCAGTTTTCGATAATAACTCCATAGTTGATAGGGAACATCAAGTGCCGCCACTAGCAACAACGAAGCGATGATCAGCGCGCAGCAGTTGGCCACAAGCCGGATCGTATGCGGCAAGGCACTATGTACCGGCTCGGTCATCAGCGACATGATCGCCGTCACATTAGCAGAAATTACCCAATATGCAACGCCACCCACCAGCAGCGACTTAGCGACCGCTTTGATCAGTTCAGCCAAAGATTGCGTTGAAAACAGCCGGCCAATGCCTTCTATTGGATTTAATTTAGAGAATTTTGGTGCCAGGGATTGCGTTGAAAACAGCCAGCCACCGAGCATTATCGGTGCTGCCAATGCCGCCAGCAGCATCATCCCAAACAAAGGCAACAGCGCCTGCAAGGCCTCCATGACCACATTCCCGGCCTGCATAAGCATATGCGACGGATCGAATGCGGAGGCTCGCTCAAATTGCAGTCCGCGCTGCAATGCTCGGCCAATATGTTCACTCATCGGTGCAGCAGTCAACCACAGGCCGCCCAAACCAGTTACCAACAAAACAAATGTGGTCAGTTCGCGCGACCGTGCAACCTCTCCTTCTTCTCTCGCCTTTTCCAGACGCCTGGGAGATCCAGGCTCAGTTTTTTCAAGATCACTTTCTTCCGCCATGCATGCTCCGAACTGGAAAGCGCAAATAGCGCCCATCAGGAAGGATTATTGATGCAGCAGCAACCGATTGATCGACCAAACAGGCCAGGTATTGACCTGTTCCTTGATCAATAGGGATGAATGATAGGATAAAGATGTTATAAAGTCTGATGCGTTACACCATCAGGCACAGCTATTCGTAAAGCTCTCCTGTTCGTCAAAAATCCAGCACCCGGATAATAAAGTTACCTTCATGACACATAAATTTTACTGCTATTTGGGTAAATTCTTTACCCAAGCTAACGCCGACAAATGCGAATTATTAATATCTTCTGCGGTGAAATGATGTGGCGATGCAAGCGCTGCAACCAAGGTGGCGTTTAGCTCACAGGCTTCAGCAAGAGCCAGGAATGACCCATATATCCCCGTGCGCGACAAAATGGCATCAGACACTGCTCTAGACACCTGTATCTTGGCGAGCACTTCCTCCATTGGAATGCAGAGGAGGCGGTCCAGAAGGGAAAACATGCCGACGACAAAGAGAGTTTCCGCATCACTCTTAGGCATCACTTTCTGCCCCAGCATCTCAGCCAATCTTCCACGAACAATTGCAGCCTCCAACAAAACAGGAGAAAATCCAGTCGTTGTTGAAGTTGCCAATAGTAAGGATAGCCAACGATAAAGAGGGTTATAACCAAGTAGTTGCAGAGTTTGCTTCAACGACCGTATTTCTCCCCTTTGGCCCAAACCTGCTGAATTAATATAGCGAAGCAACTTATAGGTAATGGTTGGATCCCTTTTCAGAACGTCTTCCAAATGCTGTATTTCAACATTCTCTTTCACCATATGCATTAATTTTAAAATAATGGTCTGAGAAGGATTCAGGTCCTTAGTATGCGAAGTTGGTCGTGGTGTTAAATGCAACTTGCCGACAAATGCATCCAAACCAAGCGATGCACAGGCATCAAACGTCGGCCAATCGTTCACCTGACGAGCCAGCATATGAATTCCAAGTTGCTTGAGCGATCCATAAAATTTGGCCTTAGATGTGAAATCGGCTGACGAAAAATCGATTTCAACATGAGTCAGATATGTTAAGAGAGACTTGTCGTGCAAAACTAAATCTGCATTCCTTAACGACACACCGAACCCCCGCTCACGGAAAGCGATAATTTTTGCGAAAGTACCAGGATCACGCAAATCGGCAACAGTCACTTCAAAAACTGTATTTTTAGGCTGCAATCTTAATGCCGTGTCTATTGACAGTAAACTCAGATCAGCATTTAAAAATATCAAGCTATCTTCTAGTAGCCAACCTTTCCCACGACTATTGAATGCATCTGCAATAGCGCTAATGCAAGAGGAGAGAGCATCCTCGGAAAAGGAGTCTCTTTCTACGGAAGGGCACAGCCAACTAAGTGCATAGCCAATTACTTTTTGTCCCGAATCAAGCAGTGGTTCTCGAATGATGAAATTTTCGTCAAACATAATGTATATGGGCGTATATCTGTATTAGACCAGTTATCCTGGAAGCCCACGGGCAAAGAGTATGCAGCATACCTCACAGCAAGCTACAGATCCGGAACGAACAAAGTTAGAACCGGATCCCCTCACCCCAACCCTCTCCCAGAGGGAGAGGGTGAGAACGGGGCACGATGAAGTCAAGACTTCATCGCGCCGGATCAATAGTCATTGTTTCGCTCTTGCAAAACGAACGCTGTTCAGCTGCAAGCAGTTGGACTTGCGCATTCATTTGCAGTTAAAAAAATCAGGTAAATTTTAATATGCGCATTATTTGGAATAGTGTTCATAAACCCAATTTCAATACTTAGCTAAAACTGCGCTTGCAAACTGGAACAGTTGACACATTCTGGCTCATCCGCTTACTGAGCGAAAACTTAATCTGAAGCCGGAGAAATCAAGAACCTGCCGCCTTCTCAATTTTTTACAAAAATTTTTGTGAGCTTTTCATCCAGTATCGCCGTGGTAAACGGCTTCACTACATAACCACTAGCACCTGCTTGCGCAGCGGCAATAATGTTTTCCTTTTTAGCTTCTGCAGTCACCATAAGCACTGGGAGCTTAGCTAATGCGGGGTCTGCCCGTATATTCTGCAGCATGGTAAGCCCATCCATGTTTGGCATGTTCCAATCGGAAACCACGAAATCATATTGTTCACTTTTCAACTTCGCAAGCCCCATGACGCCATCCTCAGCTTCGTCTACATTCGTGTATCCCAATTCTTTAAGCAGATTGCGGATGATGCGTCGCATCGTCGAAAAATCGTCGACAACCAAAAATTTCGTATTCGGACCAGCCATATATTGCCCCATTCATTTTACAAAAACAGATTGCCAATTCACTAAAGAAACGCAAATTCATTCAGATATTCGAGAAATAAATCAATTGTAAGCTATTGATTTTATTATAGAATAATTCTGACGACATGAATTAATCTGCGATTCCATAACAAGTTTGTCCCAGCGCACACCACTTACGTTGACTTATACCCTGAGCGCACGATTACCGTACGCGTTCAGGAGTTCCAGAACTTTACGCGGCAATTCGTCCAGAGGCGCGACGTCATGCACTGCTCCGATGGCGATAGCTTCGCGTGGCATGCCAAAGACGACGCAGCTGGCTTCGTCCTGTGCAAAATTGTGCGCACCAGCCTTGCGCATTTCAAGCATCCCTGCCGCGCCATCCTTTCCCATTCCGGTAAGAATCACTCCCATCGCATTTTTACCGGCACAATTTGCCGCCGATTGAAACAGTACATCAACCGAGGGCCGATGGCGATTTACTGCAGGCCCCTGATCAAGTTGTGTAACGTAGTTTGCACCGCTGCGGGTAAGTAGCAAATGCGAATGTCCCGGTGCGATATAAGCATGCCCGGGAAGAATCCGCTCCCCACCTTCAGCCTCCTTGACGGAAATTTTACAAAGTCCGTCAAGGCGCTGCGCAAACGATCGAGTAAACCCTTCAGGCATATGCTGCGTGATCAGTATCCCTGGGCAATCTGACGGCATCTGCATGAGAAAACTCTTGATTGCTTCAGTACCACCAGTGGAGGCGCCTATAATAATAAGTTTTTCGCTACTCGTCAGCGGATTGCGAATCAAGGGCAGCGGCACCTCAGTCAACTTGGCGGAATCGCTTGCAACAGCTGCATGGGACTTGATCCTAGCACGGGATGCAATGCGAATTTTGTCTGCAATCAAATTGGTATACTCAAGCATCCCGCTTTGAATGGATAATTTTGGTTTGGTGACAAAATCCACCGCACCCAACTCAAGTGCACGCATGGTAATCTCCGAACCGCGTTCAGTCAGGGACGAAACCATGATCACTGGCATAGGCCGCAAGCGCATCAATTTTTCAAGAAAATCCAAACCATCCATTTTCGGCATCTCGACATCCAGCGTAAGTACATCCGGATCTGTTTTCTTGATCATCTCTCGCGCCACGATCGGATCCGGCGCCACGCCAACAACTTCCATATCTGATTGACTGCTGACAATTTCCCGCATGACACTGCGAATTAAGGCTGAATCATCCACAATCAGAACTTTGATTTTCATAAAATGCTTCCCGTGCTCAGCACCGCAGTGCCAGTGATTCTGTATCAGAAAAGTTCAACCTCACCGCCAACAGAACTTGTTTTAAGTCGACTGGCATAGGCATGCTCACGCATGGCGAGCGTATCATTATGCGTTTGCTTGAGCTTCTTGACCAAAACTTTCCCTGTCTTTGGAAAAAAATAGACCTTACGCGGATATATGTCGTTAAGATCCTCCGCCGTTATTCGCATATTTTCCATAAGCAGAAAATCTCGAACGAACTGGGCATTGCGCTCCCCGACATTGATCGAGGTAAAGCCAGCCAGAACACTACCGCCGCCAAACACCTTGGCCTCCATGTTTTCACGTCGCGCACCCAGCTTCAGAAGTTGATTGATCAACACCTCCATTGCATAGGCGCCATAACGCATCGATGCTGAAACAGGGTTATTTCCATCGTTACCACTGCCGTCTGGCAGCATAAAGTGATTCATGCCCCCAATACCCGACATGCGATCGCGGATGCAAGCCGACACGCAGGAACCCAGCACAGTCACGATCAACATATCTCTACTTGTACAATAATATTCGCCAGGCAATATTTTAGCTGCATCGCAGTCAAATGTTCTGTCGTAGTAAACATTGGCTGCAAATTGTTCTTCGAACATCTGACTCATAACGAACTTCTCGAATTCGCAGTAACCGCACCTACCTCGCCATGCCGCATTGAGGATACCAGTTCGTATACTGTCTTCCCTCTCAGGGCAAAGGCATCCGAAACATACAGAAAATTTTCCGAATGCCCGGCAAACAACAATCCATCAGGCTTCAGTAGCGGCCTGAATTTGGTCAAAATTCTGCCTTGGGTGGGTTTATCGAAATAAATCATTACATTACGACAGAAAATTGCATCGAACGGTCCTGAGATCGGTAAATTGTCGGCCAGTAGATTAAGCTGCTTAAAAGAGATCATCTGGCGCAGCTCCGGGCGGATTCTTACCAACCCATCCTGCTCACCCTTGCCGCGCAGGAAAAAACGTTTAACTCGCTCAGGAGACATTTTCGCTATCTTGTCAATCGCATAAACGCCATTAGAAGCTGTGCTCAGCACGCTGGTATCGATATCGGTGGCAATAATATGCACCGGCGGAGTTAGAGTGCCAAACACCTCACATGCTGTAATTGCAATTGAATAAGGTTCTTCTCCGGTAGAACTGGCGGAACACCAGATCGCAATTGGCTCCCTTACACTGCGCATGTGCTCTGCCAAGATCGGAAAATGATGCGCCTCACGAAAAAAGGAAGTCAGGTTGGTGGTCAGCGCATTAGTGAACGCTTCCCACTCGTCATCGTCTACGCCCCCCCCCTCCAGGCCATCCAAATATTGCCCAAACGACATGATTCCATTAGCCCGCAATCGGCGAGCAAGGCGGCTATACACCATCTCCTGCTTCGTATCCGCCAACGCAATTCCGGCACGCTTGTGAATCAATGCCTTCACTCTGGCAAAATCATGCGTTGTAAATTCGAACTCCTTGACGCCATCTAATTTATTTTGAGGCGCTAATTTCATACTGTGACTCTCTCTAAAATCAACACTCATACACATCAGAAATTACCAAATATGAAATAATCTTCAGCGCTGAATATATCGACCTACATGCAAAAAAGTGCCATATAGCAAGCTGGAAGAGTGGACTTGAAAAATCAAAGCGAAAACGGCTGGGGATAATGAATTTCTCTGCCGATTAACGCCAAGCCTGACATCTTCTAGATACAGCATGAAAAATTCCGACTCACACATCGCGTCACAAGGTTGTCAATATCCCAATATAAATAATGGTTACGTACAACGTAACCATCGGCGGATTCAAATAACGTAACGCGTGCAATGCCTTCTTTAATAACGGCTCCGATACCATTAAATTGAGCTTAGCATGCAGCATATTATAAGACCACGATGGGCTTAAAAATTACTCCTGAGACATATTAAACACAGTTTTTGATAAAACCAGAGCTTTAATTAGAATAATTTGATCAGCGAAGTAGCAGATTACTCAACCTCTCGCGCTCGAACGCCGATTACCTGGCGCGAGCGGCACACAGCGGGAGAGGTAGAAACGTGCTGAACGTGTCACGTTCAGGAATTGAAAAAGGCCAGCACCTAAGTGCTAGCCTTTGTATATTCTGGCTCCCCGAGCAGGTCTTACTGCGAACCATTCGACTCTGCGTCAAGCTGCCGGCAAACCTTGCTGCTATCCGTGCGGCCTAGCATGGCTGGCGAAGCGATAACGATAGCAGAAAAGCGAAGCGCAAAACATTACCAATAAGCAAATTTCATCTATGATGTCGGTTCCGAGTGCCTCGCGTTGCGGGGCTTTTTTACGTTTAGTGAGCATGGAAAGCACACTTCGATTGTTTTTAATGGCAGTTCTGTCACTTTCACTGACTATGCCGGGCTACTGTTTTGCGCGTGCGCATCGTAGCCAAGTAGCAAAGCGCAATTTCCAACGGGCGAATCCTTGCCCTGCGACGGGGAAACAAAGGGGACGGTGTCCAGGTTACGTGATCGATCACGTTGTGCCACTTTGCGCTGGCGGGACTGATGAGCCCACCAACATGCAGTGGCAGACGGCTGCAGATGCAAAGGTGAAGGACCGGGGAGAATGGCGGCAATGTCGTGCAATACGCGCTGGGAAACCGTTTTAAGCCGGACAGCTAGCTTTACAGGCTTTTTTACTGGTGAACAATGAAAATCATCATTCAATTATTATTTGCTGGGCTGCTGTCATTTCCAGTTTTGGCGCAAAGTCCCTCGGAACAGCGTTCGCTATGGCATATAGCCGCGAACATCAATGCGGGAAGAGTGCTTGATAAAGACGACGGGAGTGTGGCGCAGGCAAAAAGATTGCTGGAAACCTTATCCAAGAAATATCATGCTCCCGCTGAAGATCTGAGTGGGTTGGTTTTATATGCTTATAAGCAGGTAAGGGTTCTAAACGATAGTCAAACTTCATTATTTGATCTTTTAGAGGTATCGGATTACTGCGGGCCTGACGGGAAAAATATTACCAAGAATTCGCTATCAAAAAATATTGCACTCTATCTAATGAATCGAAATGAAGGGACAAGCCATACGCTTACGGTAATTCGTGTTTGTGGTTTATTTAACCGACTATGATTTGGTGTTTGGCTTTCGACAAAAATAAAGAAGTGCGAATGTTGACACACTAGAAAAACGAAGGATATATTCCGCTCAAGTGCTTCAAAACACGAATCGTAGCGGAATGCCATCCCGACAGTCAGTGGCATTTTTTACGCCTATAGGTTTCGCTTCTATGGGCGCGGTGGAACGGGAATACAAGACCTTCAAGGTTGCCCCATCCCTTTGGGATTGGACAGCCCCGGGGAATACCGTTCGCTCGGCTACGTACGAGTTTTGAACACTCGCGCCCGCCAGTTCGCTTCAAAACGGATTGGTGGACTTATCCAAAGTCTCACGTAGGAGCAAAACCATGCCTGATACATCATCAGAGTTTCCTAAACTCGTCATCACCACACCCACACTGCCGCGTGCGCGTGCCATCTTTCCCCGTCTTGAAACCGATGCTTTGCTGGCGGCGTGGCTCGCCTATGATGCGAAGCTGAAGGCAGCGCCCAGTCTCAGCGCAATGACGCAGCGCCGGCGGGATACCGCCGCTGATGCGTTATACGATCTGATGTTTCTGGCATCTACCGCGCTGACCAAGGCGGATGTGCCGCCGCCGATCAACCTGGCCGCTTACCGATAAAACATTGCGCAAGGCAACGCAAGCCCTTGATTTTGCTTGCGCTGCCTAACAAATCCCCCCCTTATTTTGGCTTGACGATGGCGGCAAGATGGGCGAATCTCAACTTTGCTGCCCTCCTCTTGTGCCCGTTAAAAAAGATCATCGTTCGCAACTGAAAGAAGTCACGTTCCGCTGCGGCCGGCACGGTTCATTCAAGGCCGAGCCGGCGCGGGTGGATGCGGATCCGGAGGATGCGGTGCATCCGTGGCACTATTTCGCGCCGTGCCCGGATTGCGATGCCGAATGCGGCCAAGCGCATTGGGAGCGCTCGTTGCTCAAGGCCTGGCAGAAAGCGACCGGGCCGACGTCCGACGAGGGCAAGGCGGCCAGCTCGGAGAATCTGATCGGGCATCCGACCAAGGAAGAAAGTCTGCGGACGCGCTTCAATGCGATGAAGCATGGCGCGTCGGCCAAGGTGGCAACGTATTTCCCTGCCAAGCCAGGCGGTTATGCCTTGTGCACGACGTGCGACGTCGATCGCTATTACTGTTCGCAGCAGCCGTGCTGCGTCAAGCAGACGCAGAATTTCATGCTGCACCACGCCGCTTTCGAGCAGCGCAAGCCGGGCATGCTGACCGGGATGTATGCGGACATGCAGGCGGCGATCTTCTCAATCCTGCAGCAGATCATCATGACGATCATTGCCGACGGCGTGAAATTGACGCGGCCGGAGTTCCATTTCGATGAAAACGGGCACTTGAGTCTGGCGACCTACACCGACGACCATGGCGAGAAGCAAACCATCATGGAAGTGTCCGCGCATCCGCTGCTGAAATCGATGTCGGAGCTGCTGACCAAGAACAATATGTCCCTGGCAGACATGGGGATGACCAACAAGGTGATCGAGGCCGAGGATATGCTGCCCGGCCAGCTCGGCAGCAAGACGATGCCGATGCTGAGCGACGACGAGTACAAGCGCCGCCAGCTGACCGCGCTGCAGGATCTGTCGGCCAAGGTGATGCGCTCGAATCAGCTGACCGCATCCGATCCGATCCTGGTCGAGTTCGGGCGGGAAAACGGCATTGCCGGCGACGTGATCGACGTCGAAGCACGCGAGCAATGAGCGGCGAGCGCGTCAGTGCCACCCAGCGCATCACCGTGGCCAGCAGGGCCGAGGTGGAAATCCTGCGTTACAAGGACGATCACGCGCTGTGGCACAAGCATGTGCATGGGGTCGATCTGGATCCGATGCAGGTGCTGAAGTGCATCGAAATGGACATGCACCCGAATACCATCGACGTGTCGTGCCGGCGTACCGGCAAGACCGCGGTGAAGGAAATGCATGCGCTCAAGCACAATGCCTGCAATCCGCACCAGGAGGTCGGCATCGTGGCGCCACGGCAGCAGCAGGCGCAGACCAATCTGACCTATCACGTCGATGCGATCCGGCGTTCTCCGATCCTGTCCGGCTACCTGGCGCACAAATCCGGACGGCAGCAGCTATCGGACACCAAATATCAGCTGTACAACGGCAGCAAGGGTATCGCCTACGGGATCATGAGCCAGATCGACGGTGACGGCCTGTCGTATGCGTCGCTGGAAGAGATGGACGATATGCCGGCCGAACGGCTGTACTCGAACTTCTTCCCGATGCTGGGCTCGGCCCGGAGGCTCGGCGTGGCAGCCGATGTTTCCTTCAAGCCGCAGATCCGCATCACCGGCGTGTTCAAGGGTGCCGACACGCTGCAGGGCTTCATCGATTCCAAGGTCTACCACCTGCTACCGATCGTCAATATGTACCTGGGCATCGAACTGGGCATCCTGAACGAGTCCTATTGCACCCAGAAGCGCACCGAGATGCCGGAAGGCGAGTTCATTCGCCAGTACCTGTGCAAGAACGTCGCGGCGCAGAATCACATCTGGGAAAAATACATCCGGCTGGCGCTGTCGGTCGGGATCCAGGCCAAGCTGGAAGCGGCCGGGCCGATGCCGGGCGTACGCTACAAAAAACGCGGACTGGTGTCGTTCGGCTACGATCACAGCGGCCACGGCGAAAGCATGACCGCGTCCAAGTCGGCGCTGGTAGTGTGCGAGCAGCTGGGCAACTTCACCGTATTCATCTACGTCAAGACCTGGCCGGCCGGTACCGACGACAACGTGATCCGGCGCGACCTGGTCGGGCTGTGGCGCTATTTCAGTCCGGATTATGCGATGGGCGATGCGTATGGCGTCGGCATGCTGACCTCGGTCAACGATGATCTGTACCGCGAAGGGCTGACGTACATCGACCGCCGCACCATCGGCGACGGCGACAGCAACGCATCGACCTGGCAGCAATGGGCTTTTGCTCCTATCCGTTTCGAGGGCATGACCAAGCACAGCATGGCATCGGCGCTGCGCGCTGCATTCCACAACAGGCAGGCGGCGATCCCGCCGTTTGATGAGGATATCGAGGCGCTGGAGGGCGATGTCGACCCGAACCCTCAATGGACTAACGAACACCGGGTCAGCGCCAGCAACACCGACGACTGGCGCATCTTCGTGCGGCAGATGGGGAATATGAAGGCGGTCCCGAATAAATCCGGTTCGTATTCGAGTTACAAGCAGGTCGATCCGAAGATCGGCGACGACTTGTTCGATGCCGCCTGCGCCGGGGTCTGGGCGCTGACCACGCGCGGCGCTGACCATGTGCCGACCATCATCAGCGGCCGCACCCAGAGCCGAGAACAATTACTAGGAGCCGTCCATGTCCGATGAGCGCCCATACCAGACGAATGCCACCGTGTCGGTCAGGCCGAAGCCTGTCGCCCCAGCAGCGGCTGCATCGAAGCCGCTGCCGCCGCTGAGCGAAGCCGAGCATGCACGCATCAAGCAGACCATCGCCATCGTTAAGGAAAAATGCCCGGAGCTGGTGCCGATGATCAAGGAACTGCACGCACTCGGCATGATCGACGGCTGGCGCTCTGTCACCATAACGAAAGTCAACGATGATACTCATTAGCAAACTGGCCGGAATGCTGCGCGCATTGCTGCCGAACGCGCCAGTGGCAAACAGTACCGAAACCGGCACCCGGCTCGGGCCGGAGAACCGCTACCGCTCGCTGTACCGGCAGTTCTATGTCGATCCGGAAGTCCGCAATGCGATCCTGGGCATCCGCGAGATGGACAAGCTCGACGGCCGGGTCAAGATGATCCACAGCCGGGTGGCGCGCGACATTATTAAAGGCGGACTGGTGATGCAGCTGGCCAAGCCGGACGAGGCGGTGTCGGAGGCATGGGAGGATTTCCGCCGGCGCTGCCAGCTGGACCGGCATGAAAAACTGAAATCCGATGCTCGCGGCCTGGTGATGGAGGGCAATCTGCCGCTGCAGATCATCGTCGATGATCGCAACAACGTCTGCAGCCTGGTGCGCATGCCGTCCGAGACCATCGTCCCGAACGTCAACGATAGCGGCCAGTTCAAGGATGTGAGCCGGGCCTACACCCAGCACGATCTGGTGACCGGCGAACCGGCATCCCATTTCGCGCTGTGGCAGCTGCACCTGGTGCGCTTCGATCCGGACAATTTCGACGACATGGGCGCGCTGGGCCGGCCTTTTCTGGATGCCAACCGCACTACCTGGCAGAAATTGCGCATGACCGAGGAGGATCTGGTAATCCGGCGCCGGGTGCGGGCGCCGCTGCGACTGTCGCACGTGCTGGAAGGGGCGACAGCTCCAGAACTGGAATCCTATGAAGCCAAGGTCATCAACAAGCAAAGCGAAATCACCACCGATTATTTTCTGAACAAGAAAGGTGCGGTCAATCCGATCCAGGGCGACAGCAACCTTGATCAGGTGGCCGATATCGCGCTGCTGCTGGATTGCTTCTTTTCCGGCTCACCGATGCCGAAAGGTTTGGCCGGGTACACCGATGGACTGAACCGTGACATTCTGGAAGACCTGAAGCGTGACTATTACGACGAAATCGACGTGCTGCAGGATACGCTGGCCTATGGCTACCAGCAGGCATTCCATATCGACCTGCTGCTGAAGGGCATCAACCCGCTCGATGCAGACTTTTCAATCTGCTATGCGGAACGCCGTACCGAGACCCCGAATCAGGCCGCCGACCGTGCGCTGAAGCTGCAGGCTCTGGGCCTGCCGCAGAACCTGATCTGGCAGGAGCTGGGATACGACCCGGCTTATATCAACGAGATGCTGGAGCATCAGGCCAATTCGGTGAATCCGTACCCGGATGACGACGTGAAGCCAGATCCGAAAGCGCCGCAGGTCAAGATCACCCCCGGCAACGGTCGCAAGGGCCAGTCCGCCACCAGCATCACGCACCGCTGATGGCCCTGACTCCGGAACAGCAGGCCGTGCTTGCCGCCTCAGCCAAGGGACGCGATGACATGCGTGAGCTCGATGCGCAGGCATTGGCCGAGCTGGAAAAACAGTACGACGACGCGGTGCAGGATATCCGGCAGATGATCGCCGCCGTGGCCGGTGCGGCCGGCATCGTCTCCACTACCGCCCTGCCCGCCCTGCTGCTGCAGATCCAGGCGCGGCTGGGCAAACTGGCCAACGCCCGGAATGCGGTGCTGATGCAGGGTATCGATCAGGCCGCCACCATCGGCGTCACGCCATTCATGCCGACCGTGAATGCTGCGCAACTGGACAGCATACGGGTCGAAGCGGCGCAGTTCGTGCGTGAATATGTTGGCCCCGATAAGCTGAAGCTGTCCGATCGGATCTGGCGCATCGATCGCCATGCAAACGAGATCGTCAGCCAGGCGGTCCAGAATGCAGTGGTGCGCGGAGAAGGCGCGGCGCAGGCGGCGCGCGATTTTCTGGCGCGGGGCATCCTGCCGCCGGCGGAGATCGACCTGGCCAAGGATGCCGCCACCGCAGGCAACATCGCCGGCTCGGTGGAAGAAGGCCTGATGACCGGGCGCGGCGCCCCGCTCGACAATGCCATGCGGGTGATGCGCACCGAGATCAACCGGGCCCATACCAAGGCCTACCAGAAAAGCGCTGCCGCCGATGACGATTCGATCGGCACCCAGTTCATGCTATCGCCGCGGCACCCGCGCGTCGACATTTGCGACATGCACGCCCGGGCAAATCTGTTCGGCCTCGGCGCCGGGGTCTATCCGCATGGGAAAAGCCCGCTTCCAGCACATCCGAATACCCTGAGTTTCGAGGTAATCGTGTACCGGAATGAGGTAACCGAAGCCGACAGGGCCGGACAGCAGACCGCCACCGAATTCCTGGAGACGGTTCCGAGCACAGACCGCGAGGGCATCCTGGGCGTGAACAAAAACGAGGCGTTCGAGGCTGGCAAGCTGCCCGCATCGCAGGTCAGAAGCCGCTGGCGCGACGTGCAAAAACGCATAGCCCGCCAGTCGTAACCACACAATCCCCCCCTGATTTTGTATTGTAAAAACCCTGAAACTGGCGTCTGAGTCAGTAAAGTTTATTGCGTGGCATCGGTTTTCCCCTCCGAGCCGTCTCCCTCGAAAACGGGGTGATGCCAGGCATTTTTATTCAGGGCGAACAATGAAAACATCATCACGTCACATCCTTTTGGATGCTGCGCAATCCGGATCAGTGCGATTCCTGTCCGGCCTCCATGTGATCCTGGAGGAAGGCAAGGCGTCTACCTGGGTGACGATCACCCGCACCGGCAAGTTTACCGATCCGCGCTACGGCGAATTCGAGATCAGCCGGCCCATGCTGCTGACGATGGTCGACAACTTCAATAAGCGGGTATTCGGCCAGGACGTGTTCATTGATGTTGCGCATCGCCCGAACGAGGGGGCGGCAGCCAAGGTGCTGAAGCTGTCGGTCGAGGGCGACCGGCTGCGGGCCTTGTGCGAGTGGACGCCGCTTGGCCTGGACGCGATCCAGAACAAGGGCTACCGCTACCTATCCATCGAATACCACGAACATTACAAGGATAACGAGACCGGCACCGATTTCGGCCCGGTCATGATGGGCGCGGGGTTGGTCGTGCGTCCCGCCATCAAGCGCCTGGATCCTATCGAGTTATCCGAAGCCGCCGGCGATCAGGGCATTCCCGTCCTGATCCATCCAGAACTCCAAACCAAATTACTGCAGGAGCTACACATCATGCACAAGAACGCACTCGAAAAACTGAAAGCCAAGCTGATCGCCAAAAAACTGGCGGCCGGCGTGGTCGATTCCCTGATGCTCGCCGCTGAAAAAGCGGTTGCCCACGTCGCCGACGAAGGCGCAGCAACGCTATTGCTGACTTCCTTTGAAGAGTCCGGCACCCAGCTAGCCGAGCAGATCGGCAGCCAGGAGGTAAAACTGTCGGTCGAAGTACCTACGATGAACATGGGCATGAATGCCGACCAGGTCAGGCAGCTGATGGCCGACGAAACCAAAAAAGCGGCGGATAGCGCAAAGGCTTTGACTGAGAAGCGCGACGGCAACGTCAAGCTGCTGTCCGACACCATCGGCGCTGTCGCCGCCTTCGATGCCGAGACCAAGAAAGTATTGACCGAAGCGGTGGCCGACCTGATCACCCCTGAAATGACACAGGAACAGGTCGTCAAACTGGCCCAGGTGCAGATCAACCAGGGCAATGAACTGGCTGTCGCGCGCCAGCTGTCCGCGCTCGGCTATGTGGCGCCGCGTGGCAGCGTGCATATCTCGATGCCGTTCGAGGATGTGAAGAAGCTGGAAGGCATGTACCGCGACCAGCTCAAGAAAACCTCCAGCTATGCCAACGGCGGTCTGAAGCTGGCTGAAAAGCTGTCGCCGCGCTCTGAAGCCTTCGTCAACATGGTGCTGGCCGAGTTCGACCGCCTCCATGCGCCGATGATCGCCAATGAAGTCAAGATGCTGTCCGGTGGCATGACCAATATCTCGGACACGAATCTGCCGGTCGGCTTCCGCCGCGAGGTGATCCGCGAGGCGCTGTCCGATCTGCGCATCCTGGAACTGGTGCAGGCATCGACCGACTTCAGCGCCACCGTGACCACCCAGATCCCGTACGAGCTGCGCGACATGTCGGCGGTGTATAACGACGGCATCGTGTACGAAGGCCAGCCGATCCATCGAGCCAGCATGGGCCAGTTCATGGATACCGCTTACATCCAGCCGATGAAGCTGGCGATGCTGGTGTCGAACGAGGTGATGCACTTCACCCAGGCCGCTGCAATCAACTGGGATGCGATGGGCCGTAACGTCGAAATGAACGCCCGCATCATGCGCGAGCTGATCTGCCGCCGCATCCTGAACGAGCTGCAGCGCTCGGCCGACTCCTACCAGGCCACCTCGGTCGGAGCCGAGAGCTTTACATCGCAGCTGGGTGCTGTCAGCCAGATCAAGACGGCATCGTTCCCGATTGTGCGTCCGTTTCAGCAGCGCGACCTGCAGGGCAACGCTGTCGGATCGCCGCAGAATCCGATTGTGGTCACGCTGAACACTGTTGTGATCACCCAGTGGGACGGCACCGGCAAGCAAGCGGCAGGCACCTACTGGAAGGCCAATTCCTACAATCTCGGCTATATCCAGTTCGTCACGCAAGCCGGCGTGCCGGTAGTGCCAGCCGCGACCGGCACCAACACGATCGCGTATTACACCCCGACCAACATCGTCAAGGTGGATTCGGACATCGCGGCCGGTTCGACGCTTGAAAAGCAGATGAACAAGGTGATCCAGGCGATCGGCAAGCGCAAGGCATTCATGGACGAACAGCGTTACGTCAAGCCGGATTATTTGCTGACCTCTCCTAGCCTGAACAATGCGATGTCGAACGCCGAGCAGTTCATGCAGCAGTACCAGCGCAGCGGCGCCAACACCGACAACGTCGGCGATCTGGGCCAGGTCAATGCCTTGCCGGCCTACAGCACCAACGCGCCAGGCGTGGACATGGGCGCTGAGCGCGTGCTGATCGGGCAGCGCGGCTTGCTGGGCTACGTGGTTGCCAAGCCTTTCGTTACCGGCCAGCCGTTCGAGGCGGTCGATTCCAGCGGCACGCCGATCGGCAAGAAACAGGCGTATGGCGAAGAGTACAGCGCAATCAAGGTGCCGACCCCGGTCGCCCAGCGCATGACCTCGGTGCTGGTGTACAGCGTAACCGGTCGCTAAACCACGGGATAACCCCAGCAGCAAGTGCTAAAGCCTGCCCTCATTGGAGGGCAGGCTTTGTGCCAAACAATCGACAGGAAGCCATCATGAAAACAGTTCCCTACACAAACACAGGTGAAAACACCGCCCATATCGGCGGCGTCACCATCCCTGCCGGCGAGACGCGCGACGTCGATCCGTCGCTGCTGCCTGGCTGGACGCCGGAAGGAGAGCGAAAGGAAGATTCGCCGCCAGACCCGATCGCCGAGTGGCTGAAAGGCAACGTCAAGGAAATCGGATCCGCACTGGAAAAACTCAGCGACGACGAGCTGCATTCCGCCATGTATCTGGAAGAAAACGGCCAGGCCCGCAAATCCCTGCTGGAATTGATGGCGGCCGAAAAACTACGCCGCGCGTCCAACCCGGCTGACGGTCAGTAAGCATGGCCAGTTCGATGTCCCGCCCCGATCTGGCGGCTGATCTGAGCGCATCCCTGCACGATGCGCTGGACGTGTTTGCCGATCCCGGCGACATGGATCGGCTGCTGGATGCGGCTGCGCTCGATTTCAGTCGCCATCGGGCCCGCACCCTGCTGGGCAGCATGACAGTCGAGGTCGGGCGCATGGATTACCCGGCGCCGGCCAATCTGTACCTGTTCAAGTCGTCGCTGTGGGGTATTGCGCCGGTAGCGCGGGCCAAACCGTGGGAACGGCAATGGCCGGGGCCGCTGCCGGATGTGCATGTGGCTGACGGCGTGTCCGGGCGCGAGCTGCACCTGACGCCGGCGCCGACCCAGCTGCAGCTGATGACGCTCGGCACCGAGTTCCGTTACTACTATTTCGGCCAGCATGTGATTGGCGACACCGCCGCCGATACCACGCTGGCGGCCGGCGACCGCTTCCTGTTGCTGCTGCGGGCCCAGGCCGAGGCAATGCGCGAGATGACGATGCGCAATATCAATAAACCGGTGACCATGCGCGACGGTTTGCATTCTTCCCCGCGCAACATGACGCCGGCCGCGTTGCATATCGTGATGATGCGCGAGTGGGAATCCAAGGTCGCGAGGCTGGGCATATGAGGATCCTGAATATCGTGGTCGATGCGGCCCAACTGGAAAAACGGGTGGCGCGGGCGGTGATAACGATGCCGAAAACGCTCGACCGCTTCGTGCAGCGCGGCGCAAATGAATTCGCCCGGGCCGAGAAGAAGGAAGCGCCGAAAGCCCTGACCAGCCTGACCAACAGTATCCAGGTACACAAGAACAGCATCGCCGACTGGAGCGTGGCGCCGGGCATGAAATACGCGGCCGCCGTCAACAATGGCGGCCGTCCGCACTGGGCCCCGCTGAATCCGTTGATGGACTGGTTGCGCGTAACCAAGCGCGTGACCGATCAGCAGCAGCTGCGGGTGCGCGCCAAGGGCTTGCAGCGCTTCATCGCCGCCAACGGCACCAAGGCCAACCCGTTTGTGCAGCGTACCCGCGACAAGATGGATGACCGCGTGGTCGCCCTGCTGCGCGAAGGCGTGCATACCGCGGCACAACAGGCATTCGAATAATGAATCCACAGACCCCAGAATCCAAGATACTGAGCTCCTTCAAGGCTGTACTGGCAGCGGCTTACCCGTTGCGCATCGTCACCCGCAGCCTGAAGGATTTTGCCGAACGCCTGCCGGCTGAGTTGAAAGCCGGCGTGTTCACGATCGTAACGGTCGGCCAGTCTGGCGCCGATGTCTTTGATCAGACGCTGATATTCAAGGTGGTCGGGCAGCTGCAATTGAATCGAAATGCCACAGGAGAAGACATCGAGGAGGCCGAACTGATCATGGCGCGCGAGATCAAGACCCTGATCCAGCGCCAACTGTACGGGCCCTTGATGCGGATCACCGACACTGATCATTCGGCCCAAATCGAAGCGCCGTATGGCTGGGTATCGGTCAAGGTCGAATGCGGCCCGTACGACGCCACCGAGCCGCTGACCACCGATGAAAATATCGGCCACCTGACCGACTTCCTGACGTTCCAAGCCGGCATCGATCTCGCCCAGCCGCACCAGAGTGCGGCTGAACATAGCAAGTGGGTCGCAGATATACCCGATTACACCACCAGCCAACCGGACGCGCAGATGCGCGTCGAGATCCCCAGGAGCACCCCATGACCGAACAGAAATACATCACCCCCAAGCCCGGCATGATCGTGCCGCTGCCGGACGGCAACGGCAATCTGCCTGTCGAAGGCAAGGTTGTTGCGCTCAACAGCTACTGGTATCAGCGCCAGTCGGATGGCGACGTGACGATCGAGGATGTGCCTGTGCCTGGAAACGCACAGCCTGAAGCGCCGATGAATGCGCCTATGTTTGCAGACGCACAGCCAGAAACATCAAAAACCAAGGGCAATTAGGCCCATCCACGCATCATCTAACAGAGAGGAACCGCCATGGCCGACAATGTCAGCTTTCGCGAAATCCCGGCCGACGTTCTTGTGCCGGGGCAATATATTGAAATCGACGGCTCGCGCGCCGATAGCGGCACGCCGCCGATCCCGCGCAAAATCATCATCATGGGCCAGAAGCTGGCTGCCGGCACCTCAGTGACCCTGGTGCCGACCGAAGTGCCGGTGGCGACGCCTGACCAGGTGGTGCAGCTGGGCGGGCGTGGATCGCTGCTGGCGCAGATGGCGGTTGAAGCATTCAAGGCGCATCCGTACGGGAAATTCACCGTGATTGCCGCCGACGACCTGGTGGCCGGCGTGGCGGCAACGGGTTCCATCCTGGCGGCTGGCCCTGCGACGGCATCGGGCACCATTGCGCTGTATATCGACGGCACACTGGTGCAGGTCGGTGTAACCAGCGGCGATACCGCAATCCAGATCGCGGCGAACATTGCGTCCCAGATCAACGCCAACCCGGACCTGCCATTATCGGTGCCGGTGGCGCCGACCACAGCCACGCTGGCGCTGGTGGCCAGGCACAAGGGCGAATGCGGCAACGATATCGATGTGCGCCACTCGTTCTACCTCGGGCAAAACCTGCCGTCCGGCGTGGCGCTGACCGTCACTCCAATGGCGGGCGGCACCGGCAACCCCGATGTCGGCCCGCTGCTGGCCGCCATCAAGGGCGATGACCGCATCGTGCTGATCAGCCCCTGGACTGACAGCTCCAACATTGTCAAGATCGAGGCCGACTTCGCCGACCGCTACGGCCCGATGAAACAGCAGGAATCGCATTGCTTCGCAGCCCTGTCCGGCACCTTCGCCACCCTGGTGACGTACGGCACCGGCCGCAACAGCCCGCATGTGTCGATCATCCCGCGCGAGGGCAATATGGTGGCGCCGTGGCGCATTGCGGCGTCGGTGGCCGGACTATGCGCATTGCGCGGATCCGGCGACCCGGCCCGTCCTTATTTCGGCATGGTGTTGCCGGGCATCCCGGCGCCGGCGGAAAGCGCCCGCTTCGACCAGCCGACCCGCAACAATCTGCTGAAGAACGGTATTTCCACCCTGCGTTATGACGCCGGCGGCAAGGCAATGATCGAGATGGTGGCCACCACCTACAAGACCAACAGTTTCGGCATACCGACCCGGGCTTACTTCAAGCTGCAGAGCAAATGGACCGCCGATTACTTCCGCTACGCGTGGAAAGTGCTGATCGCGACCCGCTACCCGGATTTCAAGCTGGCTGACGACGGCACCAACTTCGCGCCCGGCCAGCCGATCGTCACGCCGAGCGTGCTGAAGATCGAGACCATTGCGCTGGCGCGTACCCTGGAATACGCCGGCGTCATCGAAAACGTGGATGAGTTCAAGAAAACGCTGCTGATCCTGCGTTCAATCGCCAACCCGAATCAGGTCAACGCGGTGGCATCGCCAAACCTGGTCAATCAATTCGACGTGTTCGCCGCGGCGGTCAAGTTTATTAACTAAGTTCATTAATTAATGTGTACGACCATGTCGAGAACATCCTCGACATGGTCTGCCAGCAACAGCACAACATCAGGAGAGCACCATGTCTGCAGTACTCGCACGGCTGAAAATGACCTTTAACGGCCAGACCTACGCCACCGAAGAGCGCGCTACCGAAATCGATATCGGCGGCGCCGACAATGAGCCAGTAGTCGATGCCGCTGGCAATACCCACAGCGTCGAAAAACTCAACCCCGGCAAGTTCAAATGCAGCCTGCTGGCGATCGAGGGCTTCAAGCTGCGCCCGGTGCAGGCCATGCGCGGCGGCACCATAATTGCCGAGGGGAACAACGGGCAGTCCTACATGATGCGCAACGCGGTCTGCGAACAGGCGCGCGTAATCAGCGCCGGCGGCAAGATCTCGGCGACCTTCATCGGCGACGTGGAGGAAATGTAATCATGGCGGCAACTTATACCGGACAGTTCAAAAAAGGCATGAAGGTCGGCAAGGAAATCCACATGGATTTCGAGCTGCGCGAGATGACCACGGCCGACATGCTGGATGCCGAGATGGAGGTTCCGGCCAGCAAGGTGATGAACTTCTCTGCTGCGCTGGCCAGTCTGCAACTGGTGCGTGTCGGTACTTATGACGGCCCTTTCACGTTGAAGATGGTGCGGGCATTGGAACCGGATGACTTCAACGCGCTGCGCGACGGCTTGAGCGAGGTGGCCAGCCTGGGGGAAGAGTCATTGCCGAGCAAGGCGACCGATTAAGGTCGGTGCTTTTTCTCGGCAAGGAAACGGGCTGGAGCGAGGCCGACATTCTGGCCATGCCCCGCGCCCGATTCAATTTTTATATTGAACAACTGACCAAAGAAGACAATGAGTGAACATGGCTGAGAGAAAAGAAGATATTTCAGTTCGTATCAACGCCGACTATACGAAGGCGCTGGGCGATATTCAGCGGTTTACCGGGTTAGTTGATAAAGCCTTCGGTGCGTTACCGAAGGTAGTGCAAGACGCTTCCACCTCAGTGGACAAGCTGACCGAGCGCATTGGCAAAACCGATGCTGCCTTCGATGCGTTGCCGAAGGTAGTGCAGAACGTCGCAACCTCGGTCGAGAAACTGACCGAGCGCATCGAGAAGATGGGGCGCAACGATGGCGCCGACAAGTTGAAAAACAAGTTACGCCAGTCGAATCAGGAGGCGACGCTGCTGGCGAATACCTTCGACCGTCTGCAGACCAGCGGCAAAGCGATCGGCGCCGCCATGGCCGGCTGGCAGGCCGGCAAGGCGGTGCTGGCCCCTGTTGTGCATACCACGATGGATTACGGCATGCGGCTGGCCCAGGCGACCAACGTGTCGCTACTGGGCGGCAGCATCGATGAAAAAATCACGGGCATGGCCAAGCTCGATGCCGGCGTGATGAAGGCCACGCGCTACAGCGGCGGCAAGCGGGAAGAACTGCTGGAAGCCGCCGAATCACTGATTGCACGTAACTCGCTTGGCAACATGGACGACACGCTGAAGGTGCTGCCCTTCATCGGCATGATCGCCAAAGCCGGCAATGCTTCCGCCGTCGATGTGGGGCAAGCCACGTCTGGATTGGTTAAAAGCCTGGGCGTGCCGGTCGACGAGGTCCCCGCCGGGCTGGCGAAGATACTGTACGGCGGCGCGATCGGCGGCTCCGAGATCAAGCACATGGCGCATTATTTCCCGCAGCAGTCGGCGGCGGCAAAAAATGCCGGTATGTCGGGATCGTCGGCCGTGGCGAAGATGGTGGCGCTCAACGAACTGGCGGTCGATTATTCCGGCACACCGGACCAAGCCGGCATCAATACCACCGATTTCCTGAACTCGATGAACTCGGCGCATCTGGCCAACAACCTCAAGCGTTTCAGCTTCGACAAAAAGACGAATTCACTGGTCCAAAACAACGGCCAAAAGCGCACCGGCAAGAACTATCTCGATCTGGGGCACCTGCTGGCCTCGAATGCCGAAAAGGGCGTCGATGCGGTCGACACCATGATCCAGATCGTCGGCATGATCAGCAAAGGCGATCCGAAATATGTCGAGGCCGTCAAGAAGCGCGATGTCGCCAAGAAACGCCTTGATGATGCCAAAAAGCGCGGCGACACCGGTGCGCAGATGGCAGCGACAGAGGAACTGAGCGGCATTGCCGATAACGTTACCGCCATCCTGCTGGGGCGCGGCATCGGCAAGCTGTTCCATAACCAGCAAGAGCTGCGCGGCGGCATCGGCGTGCTGACCAATCCGGACGCTTACCATGACATGGTGAAGCAGATCAACAAGGACGGCACCATCAAGATGGCCGAGTCGGAGCATGAATTCATTGCGGCTCAGCCCGGCTACAAGGCACAGTTGGCAGAGGAAAACAAGGCGGATGCAGTTTATCGGAGCATGGAAGGCTTCAATGGTTGGCTCGGCAAATTAGCCGAAAAAACCAGCGCCCTGTATGAGAAATACCCGGCGCTTGCCGCTGCCATGGAAGGCGGCAAAGTTGGCGTCATGACCTTGGGCGCAAGTGCTGGCGTGGCGGCGGGTGTGATGGCTTTGTTGGGCAGGAACGCGACCCTTGCATCAATTGCGCTTGGCAAGGTTGGCGGAAACGCCGGTGTCGATGGTATCCCCGGTGTGCCGAAGGGCACTGGCGGCTTTGGCAAAACGTTTCTTCGTAATTTGAAAGGTACTGGGGCGATGGCTGCGGTGGGCGCTGGCTATGACGCCTATGACATTTACAGCAATGACAAACTGACCGCGCAGCAAAAGAAAATCGGCTATACCGGCGCTGTTGGTGGGGCCCTGGGCGGCGCCCTTGGCGGGGCAGTTGCCGGCGCGGCGATGGGCAGCGTTTTTCCGGTGGTTGGCACCGCGATTGGGGGCTTGATTGGTGGCGGGTTGGGATACTGGGGCGGACATGAGGCCGGAACGATGGCAGGCGCGGCGATGTTCGGCTCAAAGGACCCCGATCCGCAAAGGGTCGCGCAGGCATTGCAGCAATCGATCAAGTCGAACCCGATTGAGGCAAAATTGCAGCTGAAGATCGCGTTCGATGAAATGGGCAAGCCGGTTGTCTCGCAAACGAATCTATCCGGCACAAACTTCCGGCTCGATACCGGACCGATGATGACGCACTGATTCGTCCCCTGCCAACACAATCCCCCCCTGATTTTGTATTGACGCAAGCGGCAAACTCGGCATCACTTCATCGTGTGACCGAGATTTTCCTTGAGCTTCCGAGACGAACTGCAACCAGCCTCTTTCCGTGGCATCCAATTCGAGGTATCCAGCGCGGATACTTCGGTCGGACGACGCACGGTTGCACATGAATTTCCGCTCAAGGATCTGCCGTTTCCCGAAGATATGGGGCGCAAAGCATCCGAGTTCGCGGTAGATGGCTTCATCATCGGCGATGATTACCTGCCCAATATGAAGCGCCTGATCGCGGCGTTGACGGAGGCTGGCCCCGGAACACTGATCCACCCTTCCTTTGGCACCTTGCAGGTGTCGCTGTTACAGCCAGGGCGCTTGCGCGAGTCTTTCATCGAGCGGCGCGGCATGGTGTCGTTTTCGCTGGTGTTTGTCGAAGCTGGCGAGGATGTTCAGCCGTCCACCGCAGTCGATACCCAGCAAGCCGTGGATGATGCAGCCGATGCTGCCTACGGCCCGATGGAGGATGATTTCGCCTCCGAGTTTTCTGTCGCTGGCGCGCCGGCCTGGTCGGTACAGTCGTTTGTAGATGAAATCGGCCATATCAATGATGTGGTGACTGCAGTGCGGTCGGCAATGCGCTTTGACCTGTCAGCGCTGTCCCAGCTGGTGCGCGCCGGGTCAATGCTGAAAGCCAATGTACTGGGCTTGCTGGCGACGCCGAATGCCTTGTTTACCGAACTGTCGGTGCAGATCCGGGCACTGGTTGGCCAGTTTGATTTTTCCGCCTCCGGCACCGGTACCGGTAAATCAGCGATTTCGTTCGGCAACGCCAGCAAACCATCCAACCCGCTGCGCAGCCTGCTGCCGCTGGCGACGTACGGGCAAGCCGGCACGCCGTATGCCAGGCCGATCATCCCAACCAATACGCCGGTGCGCCGGCAGCAGGCAGCCAATCAGGCGGCGGTGTTTGCCCTGGTAGCCCGTTGTGCGGTGGTGGAGGCGGTTCGGTCGTCGATTTACCTGCCGTTCGCCAGCACCGACGAATCGGTGGCGGTGCGCGACACCCTGTACGAAGCGCTGGACGCGCTGATGCTGGATGCGCCGGATGCGGTGTATGCGGCGCTGCACGATTTACGTAGCGCAATGGTGCGCGACATTACCGCGCGCGGCGCGGATCTGGCGCAGCTTTCCAAAATGACCTTGCCGGCATCCGCACCGGCGCAGGTGCTTTCGTATCGGCTGTATGGTTCGGGCGCGTATGCCGCCGAGCTGGTCGAGCGCAACCAGGCTGCAGCCACCGTGCTGCATCCATTGTTCGTACCGGGCGGCTCGCCTTTGGAGGTGCGCCGTGTCGTCTAGCCCGGTGGTTTCCCTGAAAGTCGGCGGCCTGGTGTTTTCCGGGTGGAAGACGCTGCGCGCAGAAATCGGCATCGAGCAGTGCGCCGGCGCGTTCGAGCTGGGCGTGATGGACCGCTGGGCCGGGCAGTCGCAACCGTGGCAGATCCGTCCGGGCGATGCCTGCGAGCTGCAGATCAACGGCCAGACCGTCATCACAGGCTATACCGATGCGGTGCGGCCGTCGTTCGACAAGCAGGCGCATGGC
>NZ_AVCC01000009.1 GCF_000622895.1 Herminiimonas sp. CN | reverse complement strand
CTATCCTGGAGCAGTTGAAACAGGCGCAGTAGTAGCGTGCGCATAGGGAATTGGCCGGAATCCGGCCGCTCCCGTCTGGTCGCGCTTGCCGGAAATTACAACGACAATCGCGTACCAGACCTGAAATCAGATCAAACAATTATTGATTTTTATGGAGTATATTGAAAATTACACCAGTTACCGCTTTGATTTATTACCATTGAAAAAATACACTATTCCAGTACTATTTAAACTAAAAAACACATGCGCAAGCTGCGTTCAGTGGCTCCTAGTGATTTCCGTCCGACAGTTTGATGGAATTCGCATCGGCGCGAAACATGATCGGCTGCTGGCCCGACTGTGCGCCGCCATCTTGTTGCGCATGCCGGACGATTTCCTGTACCCCTGCGTGCTGCGCCACATGCGGAAAATCGATACCCTGCAACGATTTTGCCGCATGGCAAGGTAGCGTGGTGCCGTCTGGCGGCGATGGCCAAAAATACCGAACCCCAGCCGTTCATGCAGACTTTCGGCCGCTCTTCGAAATATCCGGCGCCACGTACAGGATGCGGATCTTGTTGCCGGCCTTGGCGCGATAGGCGTTGACGACCGCTTCCGCATGCTTGAGCTGCGCATGCGTGGGCAGGTCAATTGTTATATCCATAGCGCCGCCTAAATACGCCCGGAACAGGCCAGTTCGATCGCATCCATCATCGACCACAGTACGTCGAGCTTGAATTGCAGGATTTCCAGAGCGCGCTGCTGCTGCGTGCGCGTGGTGAAATGATCCAGCGTGACTTGCAAGCCATGCACCACATCACGCTCTGCAAGCGAAATCCGGCTGCGAAAGTATTGCAGCCCTTGTGCTTCGATCCATGGGTATAGCGACGGCCAGTTGGCCAAGCGTTCCTTATGGATCTTCGGTGCAAACATCTCGGTCAGCGATGAGCACACGCCTTCCTGCCAAGGCGACTGCCGAGCGAAGTTGACATATGCATCGACCGCAAAGCGCACTCCAGGCACCACGTGGCAAAGAGACCATAGCTCGCTGCGCGGGATGCCGACCGCCTCGCCCAAGCGCGCCCAAGCCTCGATCCCGCCGGCATTGCCTTCCCATCCATCATGGTCGTGGATGCGCAGAATCCATTTGCGGCGCGCTTCCCGATCCGGGCAATTGGCCAGGATCGCACCATCCTTTTGGGGAATATTGATCTGGTAATAAAAGCGGTTGGCGACCCAGGCCCGAATCTGGTCCGGCGTCAACTGGCCGTTGTTCATCTTCAGGTTGAACGGATGATGGATATGGTAATGAATGCCCAGCGCCAGAAGCTGGCTCTTGAACTCCTCCCGATCCCAAGGCAGATCGGGGCAGGTTGCTGCTTGTTTCATGGCGTTTTGCGTCATCGCGTTCATAGCGTGATTTCCATTCCGTCGTGGGCGATCTCGATGCCATGACGCAGCAAGGCTGCGTGTTGCTCTGAGTCTTCATCGAGAATCGGATTGGTGTTGTTGATATGAATCAGTATCTTGCGGGCAGCATCCATGCTGTCCAGGCATTCGATCATTCCGCCCGGGCCGGATTGCGGCAGATGCCCCATATCGGCCGCATGCTTGGAGGAAAAGCCGAGCCGGATCATTTCATCGGCGCTCCAGAACGTGCCATCCACCAGCAGGCAGTCCGCACTGCGCATTGCCGCTTCGACGTGCGGTTCGATTTCACCCAGGCCTGGCGCATAAAAGACTTTCTTGCCGCTTGCCCGATTTTCAATCATGAGGCCGATGTTGTCGCCCGGATGCGGATTTTCCCGATGCGGCGAATACGGCGGCGCCTTGCTCGACAACGCCAGCGGGGTAAACCGGATGCCATCGATTCCAGGTAATTCAATTGCTTCCAGGTGGTCTTGCCTGATGGGCAGCGGATGCCATCGCACGCCGCAGTAATGGGACAACACCGGTACCAAGGGCAGACCGGTGGTCAGGTCATCCCACACCGATGCGGTGCAATACAAGGGAATCGGCTTGCCTTCCCGCAGCATCAAAAGACCTGTCGTGTGATCAACCTGCGCGTCCATCAGCAACACTGCGGCAATGCCCGTGTCGCGGGCATAACGGCCGGGCTGCAGCGCCGGCGTGGCCTGGATTTGCGTCAGGATGTCGGGCGAGGCATTGATCAGTATCCAATTCTCCCCATCTGCAGAAACAGCGATGGAGGATTGCGTTCTGGCCTTGGCCTTCAAGGTGCCGCGACGCATCCGATCGCAATTGGCGCAATTGCAATTCCATTGCGGGAAGCCGCCGCCTGCAGACGAACCCAATACGATGATTTTCATGATCTGGCCACATTTGCTATGTTGCGTGCGGCGTCTGACGCTATTTCAAGCTTATGCGCCGCACAGGGACTAATTCCTACACATCAGCGATTGGCAACGTACATCGTAATTTCAAAGCCAAAACGCAGATCGGTAAATGCCGGCTTGCTCCATTTCATGATGATCTTCAGTAGTTATAAAGTGCATGTATGATTTGTGATTGCTCACTGTCAGGGCCTGACCATATCGATGACAATGCAGACAACCAATCCCATCAACGCAAGTTCCATGCCGCCGCCGGCACCAGCACTTTTGCAGGAAGGATATCTGCCGGTTGGCAATGGACACATGCTGTATTTTTCCGAGCACGGGAATGCGTCCGGACCGGCCAGCGTGGTGCTGCATGGCGGCCCGGGCAGCGGCTGCAACCTCTCCATGCTCGACTGGTTCGACCTGTCGCGCCAGAGAGTGATCTTGCTGGATCAGCGCGGCGCCGGGAAAAGCGTGCCGGCAGGCGGGTTGACTCACAACACGACCGCTGACCTGGTGTCAGACATCGAACGATTGCGCAAAACCCTGGAGATTGCGCGCTGGTCGGTGGTGGGCGGCTCCTGGGGCAGCACTTTAGGCATCGTCTATGCGGGCAGCTTTCCGCAATCGGTAAGCAGCCTGATATTGCGTGGGGTTTTTCTTGCCAGTCGACGTGAAACTCACTGGTTCTTCCAGTCACTCGCTGCATTGGTGCCGCAAGCATGGCTGCAATTGACGGCAAACTGGACAATGCAGCAAAAAATCGATGTGCTCCAATCATTAACATCGTTGCTGCACAATGGAACACCCATAGAAATACAGGATGCTGCACAACGTTGGAATGATTATGAAATTGCCATCATGCAAGCGATGACAGGCTTGGTGGCGCCGCAAAGAGCAAATGAAATCGGAAAATTAATTGGAAAATACCGGCTGCAATCGCATTATCTGTCGCAGCATTGCTTCCTGAGTGCGCGCGCTATTTTCCACCACGCCAAGGTTGCAAACAAAATACCGGCAGTGATTGTCCATGGCACCCACGACTGGATCTGTCCGCCGGAAAACGTCATCCTCTTACAGAGATTCATGCCTCATGCTGCGGTGCAGTGGGTCGAGAAAGGTACGCATACCGCATCCGATCCGGCAATATGCGCGGCGCTCGGCAGTGCGGTGCGAGACATGTTGCAATATTACTGAGGGGGACTGCGTCCCGAAGAAAAGTTAGTTACTTGGGCACGGCAATCTTGCGGTAAATGGTGTTGCGGGACACTCCCAGTGCCCGCGCAGTGGCGGAAACATTGCCGCTGTGGGTTTCCAGTGATTTTTGTATCACTGAAATCTCCATCTCTTCCAGGTTGGTTCCGCTGGCAACAAAGCGGTTGGTATTTTCATTTGAGACACGATTTTGTGTCGATTCGACATCCTCGAAAAAATCGTCCGGAAGATGCTCTGCGCGGATTTCATGACAGTCATCCGCCATCACAATCGCGGTGCGCAGCAGATTGGTCAACTGGCGGAAATTCCCCGGCCAGTTATGCTGCTTGAATAACTGCATGATGTCCGGCGCCACCGAGTAAGCCACGGTATTCGATTCCAGAGCGAGCACCTTGTTGATCACCGTTTCGAGATCGGTGCGCTCACGTATCGGTGGCAGTTTGACCACCAGTCCGTTCAAGCGGTAATACAAATCCTCGCGAAACTCCCCTTTTGCAATCTGTTCGCGCAGATTTCTGTTGGTGGCGCAAATCAGTTCAACATTGACCGGAATCGATTTGGCGCTGCCCAATGGCGTGACCATGCGCTCTTGCAATACGCGCAGCAAACGGGCTTGCAAACTCAGCGGCATGTCGCCAATCTCATCCAGGAACAAAGTGCCGCCATTGGCTTGCAGAATTTTACCGATACTGCCTTTTTTACGTGCGCCGGTAAAGGCCCCGTCTTCATAGCCGAACAGCTCCGACTCGATCAGGGTTTCTGGTATCGATGCGCAATTGACGGCAATAAACGGGCCTTTCGAACGCGGAGAATCATTATGGATGGCCTGCGCCAGAAGTTCCTTGCCGGTTCCGGTCTCGCCCATCACCAGGATCGGAATATCGCGCCCCAGTACCTTGGTGACTTTTTCGATTACTGCGGCAATTTGCGGATCGCCGGTATTCAGATAACGCAAGCCTGACAGCCGGCGCGTTGCCTGGATGGACTGCTGCTGACTGCCTTGCTGCGGCGGATTATCTGGCTGTGACTCCACACTGGACGAATGCTGAAACACGCTGTGTGACAAGCGCAACTGGGCTCGGCCGTATACGCGGACGCCGTTGTGCAGGCACAGGTTCAACAGGTCCGGTGCAGCGGTGCGGTAATGATCGAACAGAGCAGACACCGGCAGGCCGAACAGCGAACTGAATGTATGCGAATGCAACGCGGAAAGCGGCAAGCCAAGCTGAAACAGGGCGCTGCGATTGGCCGATAGAAACCGTCCATTTGGGGCGAAGGAAGCGATACCCTCCATCAAGGTGCCGATGAACTCCGGGCGCGTATTGAAATGCAGCAAAAAACCATCCTGGAAGGCGGATGAAAACAACTGGTTCTCGATCATTTGCGCCGACATGCGCACCAGCGCCATCGTGTGCTTATGAAAGCTGCGCTGGTCGCCAGTGACGTCGAGAACCCCGATGACATTTCCGCGATAATCGAAAATCGGCGCGGCAGAGCATGTCAGAAAATGATTGGCTCGCAAGTAATGCTCATCTGCATGAATCATAGTCGGCGCCTGCTCCACGATGGAAGTTCCGATTGCGTTGGTGCCCTTGCTTTGCTCCGACCAGATGACGCCGGGCTTGAGCGCCACCCGATCGGCCTTTTCCAGAAAATCGTCATCGCCCAGCGTATGTATGATCAAGCCGTTGACGTCGGTCAGAATCACCATGTTGTGGGTATTAATGATTTGTTCATACAGCGTTTCCATTACCGGCAGCGCATGGGCATGCAGACTCCGGTTCTGCTCGACCAGCAGCGACAGATCGGAACCGCCAAGCGGACTGAAGTCGGGTTTATCGTTTTCGCCGAGTCCATACGCAATGGAACGCTGATGTGATTTTTCTATGGACATGGAAATGTGACTCGCAGAAAGCGTGCCAGCCAATGATTTGGAATTATTCATCACACCGAGTCCAGAAGTAGTCTTTTTTGATATGTCAGCGCTGATTCTGCTGACCTTCGGCAACAGTAACTAGATGGCATTGAGAAATTCACAATACGCATAATTGATATGTTGTTTTTTAATGTAGCACTTGTTCAAAAAAGAAGCAAAAGCAAATTGATCCAGCCCAAAAACACATGGCATGGCTATTGCATGTTGTCTGCCATCAGTTTTAAAACTTAAAAATGGAGACATCATGAAATCAGTCCTGAAAACCCTTGCAATTACATCATTCATCACGACAACTACGCTGGCGTCCTTTTCCGCTTTTGCACATGGGGACGTTGTACCGCATTCGGTCGATGCCACAGCCTTGCCGCAACTCGGCGATCAATGGCGCGAAGAAAATCCGTATCGCGGCAACAAGGAAGCGGCAAAACTGGGCGCATCGGCATACGGCCAGAATTGCGCGCGCTGCCACGGCCTGGAAGCGATCTCGGGAGGAATTGCGCCCGATTTGCGATTACTGGATCGCGACTGCATGGACCAGAAAAACGAAACCAAAAAACAGGCATGCTTCAAGGAAACCGACAATTACTTCCTGACCTCGGTGCGGCACGGAAAAGTACGCAACGGTGCGGTATACATGCCGCCGTTTGAAGGCATTCTCAGCCAGGAAGCGGTCTGGGCAGTGAAGGCGTATCTTGAAACACGCCGCGAAACAAAGTAAGCAGACAACTGCCATTTCTGCGTATCAGGGATGGCTGCATTGACAATCTCACCACCTGACGGGAAATGACATCATGAAATTTTTATCTTTGCGCCGGACAGGCCTGGCGATATCCCTGTCTTTTGCGGCCTTGAGCGCTGCAGCGCCGGCTCACGCAGATTTGAACAAAATCAGGCAAGCCGGAATACTGAAGGTTGCTGTATATAATGATTTCGCCCCGTTCTCAGAAAATAATGCTGGTATCGATATCGATCTAGCCGAAGCTCTGACAAAAAAGCTGGGCCTGAAAATGAGCCTGCTTCCGTTCCCTGCCGGTGAGAATCTGAACGACGATTTACGCAATATGGTTTGGAAAGGGCATTACCTGGGTTACGGCCCGGCAGACCTTCTAATGCATGTACCGGTGGATCGCCGTCTGGCAGCGGACAATGACAAAGTGGAAATTTTTGCGCCCTATTACCGGGAAACGGTACGCCTGGTTCGCAATGGCAAAGCCATTCCCGACTTTGACAACATGGATGCATTGTCGGGCAAGAAAATCGGCGTCGAAAAAATCTCTATTTCTGCCATGGTGCTGCTTGGTGAACAAAATGGCAGGTTCCGGGACGACATCAAGATTTATCCGACACCCATCGAAGCGTTGCAAGACCTCAAAGCCGGAAAACTGGATGCGGTACTGGCCAATCAATCCGAAATCGAATCTGTATTCAAGGGCGACACCAGTTTTCCAGTAAGCCCCGTTTCATTCCAGCGCCTGCCGCAAAAGGGCTGGGCGGTGGGAATGGCGGTGAAAAAGAATGAGCCTGAACTCGCCAGATTGCTGCAGACAGCGACCGATGAGTTGGTCGCCTCGGGAGAAATGGCAAAAATATTTGCAAAATACGGGGTGCATGTCGTTACCCCGTAAACCAGCATTTTTCTTGGTTAAGCCTGCACCTCCGGAAAATGCGCTGTTTTCCGGATGGCGCCGTTTTTGTCGATCAGCAAGATGTCCACATCCTGCAATTGCGCCGCAAGCGCAAACGCCTTATCCGCTCCCATCACCATGAAGGCGGTGGAAAGGCCATCGGCCATGATGCCGGTCGGCGCCACCACCGTGACACTGGCCAGCGCTAGCGGCGAATCGCCGCTGGCCGGATCGAAAATATGATGATGGACGAAGTCTGAACTAAAAGTCGTGGCATAGTCGCCCGATGTGGCCACCTTGCGGCCATCCATTTCAATCTCGGCAGATATTGCATTCGCCTGCCTTGGATGGTTAATGCCGAGAATCCACGGTTGCGCAGACGTCTTGTTGCCAATCGCCCCGAACTCCCCGGTATCCAGAAGAGCATGCTGCACGCCTCTTGCCTGCAAAGCCGCAAGCGCCAGATCCACCGCATATCCCTGGGCCAATCCATTGAGCGTAATCGCCATGCCGGCCGTATTCAATCGCACTTGCTGTTGATGCACTTCAAGTTGCCGCCAGTTTGCCAAGGATCTGGCAGCGGCTATTTGCTCTGGCGCAGGCAGCGTGCCTCTGGATCGTGCCTCGCTGAATGCGCGCCACAACGGTTGCACCGTGATGTCAAAGGCGCCGGCAGTCAACCGGGAAAGTTGCTGCGCATATTTCAGCACATACAGCAGATGATTATCCGGCGCGGCCAGAATCCCATCCCGATTCAGCTGAAAGACCTGGCTGCGCTCCTGATGCAGACTCATCAGGGCATCGATTTTTCTGACTTCCAGCAATGCGTCCTGTATTGCTGCCCGCGCCGATAACGCATCGCCATGCAGCACCTTGATCGTCACTGTAGTGCCGAAAGCCAGATCCGACCCTGAATACAATGTCAACCCCGCCAGCGCCGTATTGACTGGCAGCGAAGCAGTCAGTGGAGAGCCGGGAACCGCGCCGACACTCGCCAGGCCGGCCAGTGCGCCCATACCGAGTGATGCCGAGAGTAAAGTACGTCGTCGCATGGCAATTCCTTTAAATTGGCTCATCCTGAATCGGAATAATTCTGGCGCGCTTCTTTTCCAGCATCAGCGGCGCGCATCTTTCATCGCTGGCATAAATGACCACACACTCCATGCACTGGAAGCATTCGTCGTAATGGACCTTTCCGTCCGGCGTAATGGCCTGATAGGCGCATTGATATCGGCAGGTCTGGCATGGCGTCCCGCATTCCTTGCGGCGCGGAATCCAGTCCAGTATCCGAAAGCGTCCGAGCAGCGCAAGGCCGGCACCATACGGGCACAGGAAGCGGCAGAAAAACTTGTAAACAAACATGCTGGCGACCAGCAAGCCCAGCGCATACGCGACAAATGGCCAGGAGCGCACGAAATTGAGCGTGATAGCGGTCTTGAACGGCTCCACTTCCACCAGCTTGTCGGTAAGGTCCGGCGCAAAAAATGTGCTGACCAGCACCCCCGCCAGCACCAGATATTTGATCCCTTTCAGTCTCTGGTCTGTTTTCGGCTTGAGTCTTATTTGCGGGATTTTCAGCAGCTTGCCGATTTTGGCGGTAAATTCCTGCAGAGCGCCGAAGGGACAGAGCCAGCCGCAAAATGTCCCGCGCCCCCAGATCACCAGCGAGATGCACACGAACACCGACAAAGTCACCGTCATTGGATCATACAAAAAGAAACCGAGACTGCGGCCAGCGATCAGTGCCTGCAGCACGCTGGTAAAGTTGACGATCGAGAGTTGGCCCTGCGCATACCAGCCGATGAAGAACAGGGTAAATAGCAGGTAAATATTCCTGAAAATGGCGAAGCGGCGCTGCTGCGCGACCAGTCTTTTTTGCAATGCCAGCGCCAGCGACAGGATTGCGAGACCAATCACCAGAATGGCAATTTCGCCCCACCTGTCATGCCAGATGCCACCCCAGGATTTATTGTCGCCTTCCGGTACCGTATAAAAGCGTGCGGGGAGACTGAAACTGAAGATGAAATCCCGGCTTATCTTCTCCGGATAGACGATTCCTTTGTAGCGCGTCACTGGCAGCACGAAATCGAGGGGCCTGGATGGGTCCAGTCCGGCCTGGCTAATGATCCTGAAAACCGCGATGGATTCCATGCCCAGACCTGCGCCTTGGTCCTCCTTCAACGCAAGATCCAGGTTCAGGTCGCGCATTTCTATCGGCAGTTGATCCTGCTTTAGCGCGATTCGGTCCGGTGCTGTGCCGCGAATGAAATCGTCACCGATGATGCTATAGCGCCCTTTCGACATCACCAGAATGGCTTGATCGCCAGGCTCCAGGCGGTCTTTCAGTTTGTTCCATGCGCTCTCATGCAACAGATTGCGGCCAATGCTCGGGACCGACACATAGGCCAGGTATAAGTCAATGAAAGCATCTTTGGGATGCGCGACGGCATCTGCATCAAGTCCGCTGCCGTTGCTGCCGGAGAATTTCTTTTCGATGTCAGCATTGCTCAGCACCACATGCTTGATCAGGCCGGTATCGATCAATGCCTTGATCGTGTGCGATTCTGAAACATCCGGCCTGATGCGTGCAATCAGTTCCGGATCACGGCCTTCGGCAAACCCGAGTTTCTTGCGCGCCACCTTGAGCGCAGAAGACAGGATGGTCTGGTTAATGATGCGCACCGATGCGGTGGCCTTCGAGACGCCGTCCAGATGCACGGTATCCCCAGATACATTTCTAACACCATTTCCGCCAGTCACTATCCTGATGTTTTGCTTGAGAGACAGACTCTTGTATTGGCTGACGAATGAAGTGAGCGGGCCTTCGCCGAGGCCATCGAGAAATACCGGCTCATGTTGCGACAGGACCCGAACATCCAGAAAACTGCCTTTGGTGTCGATAGCAATCAGCAAATTCACCGGCACCCCGGAAAAACCGGGAATCGGAGCCAGATCGATCGACTCGAAAACATAGCCGATCAGGCGATTTTCGGTTGCATCCTGCTGAAATATCGGCCACACGGGTGTCGCTGCATCTTTCTCACCTACGATGTACGGCACCGGGTATCTTTCCACCAGCGCATCGCGCGTCATGACCCCGGCCAGCGCCGGGCAGGCAATCAATAACCACCACAAACCAGCGAGAAATTGCCGAACAATTATTGCCGATGTGTACCGAAAATCTGTACTCGGCAAACTGGCAATGGCAGGACCACTCTGATTTGTCATGTATGCGCCTGAATGAATATGCAAAACGTTCTCTTCCAATAGACTTAATGATGAATTACGCAGGAACTATGCCAATACCTTATATCGCAATGCAGGTACGATGATTGCTTACGCGACTGCTTCATCATTATTTCCGTTATGTCATGCAATGGAACAATAGTTTCAGATTGGAGCAGTTATTTCTTGAAAAAATTGGTTCATATGGCGCCGCTTGTTGAAGAAAACTGATGGCCTGTATTTTGCTAGTTTCTTGCCAGGAGTCAGTCGGGCTTGCAACGGCATGCCCGAACTGCCGCAAAGCAATCCAACCACGCAACGCTCATTCCGGCTTGGAATGGACTTGCATTCTCTGACCTGGAGTACATCATGAAACGCAATCGTCTGGGCTTGCTCACTCTGGCCGTAGTTTCGGCACTGATCGCAGCGCCGCTAGCCAACGCTGCCGAAGATACTGTAATGAAAACCGTAGGCGTAGGGGTCGTCGAACGCTCCGAAGCCAAGCGCGCCACAGAACTGCTGGATCGCGCTGCTGATTATCTGCAGAAAAATGGCCCCGAAAAATCTTTTGCTGCCTTCAATGATCCAAAAGGCACTTTCGTCAATGGTGCCTATTATGTTTTTGTGGTTGGACACGATGGTTTCATGCACGCCAACGGCGGCTCGATGATTGGGTTGGTGGGCAAGAATGCGATCGATCTGCGCGATGCGGCCGGCAAACCCTTGATTGCGGATTTGCTGATGCAGGCCCAAAATAAGGCCAGCGGCACTATCGAATACCACTGGCTGAACCGGGTCAGTAATCGCGTTGAAAGCAAATCCACCTTATACCGCAAGGTGGGCGACTATATCGTCTGCGTCGGCTATTACACGCCGCGCGCCTCGATTGAAGAAGCGGATGAGTTGCTCCACAAGGCAGTCGCATTCCTGAAAAAATCGGGCGGCAATACCGCATTCGCGACCTTCAATAACCCGCAAGGCGGCTTCACGCATAACGATCAGTATGTATTCGTGATCGGCATCGACGATGGCAAATACCGCGCATCGGGCGACTCGCCCCAGCTCACCGGCATGGATGTGCGGGGTCTGCGGGATGCCGCCGGCAAGCCGGCATTCAAGCAAATGATCACGCTGGCAAAACAGAAGGGAAGCGGCATCGTCGATTACGTATGGCGCAACCCAGCTACCAACGCAGTGGAGAAGAAGCACTCCTTAATCCAGCGCGTTGACAATCTGGTAGTGGGCGTCGGTTATTACACCAAATAGCGTTGTTTGTATTCGTAGACAATCAAAATAAAAGCCATCCCGCGGGATGGCTTTTTGCAGTCAGCTGCGCTTAGAACGAGTGCTTGATGCCGACGTTGAGCAAGGTGGTGTTGGTATCGGCTGCGGTGCCGCCGGCCACCACGGTGGTCAGCAGAGAGGCGTTCTTATCCGCCCTGACATAGGCCAATTGGCCGTACAGCGTGGTGCGCTTGGACAACGCGTATTCATCGCTCAACAGGAAGGTGTTGGTCTTGGCTTCGCTGCGATCCTTATCATTACCGAAATACGCGGCAGCGATGACGGTGTTGTTGGCTGCCGTTTTCCAATCGACACCGAGGCCGAATACATTTACCTTGCTGATATCAACTAGGTTTGTATCCCTGTTTTCACCGCGCAGGAAGTTCAGTTTTCCGGTGAAAGCGCCCATCGTGTAACTGGCGCCAACTGTATAAATGCTGCTCAAACGATCGGAAGTATTGGGTTTGTTGTTTGATTGATACGCAGCGGACAATGAAACCGGGCCGGAGTAAGTAACGCCCAAGGAATACACAGCGCCGGAAGGCGCGCCGACGGTGTTGCGTTCCGGCAGACTGTAGGCCGCTCCGATACCTACCGGACCGATCGTATTGCTGTACGAAATGGCGTTTTGCAGGAATACGCCGACATCGTTGTTGGTGTTCGGAGTCGTGGAGCTTAATACGCCTGAGTTATAGGCCCATGAATACAGGCCGGAGAAATTTTCACGCAGGCCGCGCGGATCGGTCGCAGCGAAAGCTAGGATGGCTGGGCTGTACATGTTGCCTAAAGTGACCGTACCGAGGCCGGCAGACGAAAGGCCAACATTGGCTTGACGGCGGAACAGGGCGCCGTTTCCGGTTGTCGCATTGCCGACAATCGCGCCGGTGTCGGGGGCGAAATGGCCTTCAAGATTGAAGTTCGCCTTCAGACCGCCGCCCAAGTCTTCGGTACCGCGAAAGCCCCAAATGCTAGGTGAGATGCCGCCATTGGCCATCGTGGTCGAGGCAGTGCCGGCCGACGCATGATTTTGCGTCAACACGCCGACGTCTATATTGCCATACACCGTCACTGCGCTTTGTGCCGCAGCCATGCCGGAAACCAGTGCCAAAGCGGCGCCTGCTACTAATTTTTTTTCATTTAATGCTCCGATATTGTTTGATTAATCGCTACCGTTTTTTCGGACGCAGCATAGCGTCCGACACAGATGGAAAGGGGTCCGTAGTCTCCTCGCAATTTTATTGGTATCGTTCAATGCATCGACTGATAGATGCATGACGATTAAGGCAAAATACATGCCCGTCGGCACCACAAGCTGTTTATTGCCCGTCTGCGCGCCACGCGGCCATGCACGGATGAGAGCAAGGTCGGACTGGTCGAAACGGCATCGTCTGTATAAAATCGGATCACTTTGTAAAAATTCTGCGCAATTTTCGATCGATTGGAGAGCGCCGCACGGATAATTCAAGGCTGCATGCACATGCAAGAAAAGTATGGCAAGTATTTTGCTTATGAAATGTTGCAACCATTCGCCATTTACAATTTGCCTGCTGAAAAATACATTGCAAAATATCAGCCGGCAGGCCGCCGCCATTACAACAACGGAGACAAGCATGACGCCCTTCTTTCCGGACACATGCACGCAACCACAGAGAAAAGCCATGCCGCCATTTTGCCCGCCCTTGCGCCTGACCTTGCTTGCAGCCGCTGCTGCCGCCTTTGCCGCATCTGCCTGTGCCGCCGACAGCAGCATCGAGGATGCTGCCGCAGCAGTTAAGACACTAGCCCCGGTCGTAGTCACCGGCAGCCGCTTCGAGCATTCCAGTTTTGATCTGCCAGCCTCGGTTGATGTGTTGGATCAGGAGCGAATCACCAGCGGCCAAGCCCGCGTCAATGCCTCTGAGGCGCTGGCAGCAGTGCCTGGGCTGGTGGTGCAAAACCGCCAGAATTACGCGCAGGATTTACAGATATCGTCGCGCGGTTTCGGCGCCCGTTCCGCTTTCGGCGTGCGCGGCGTGCAACTGTTCAGCGACGGCATTCCCGCCACCATGCCGGACGGCCAAGGCCAGGCCGCCACCTTCAATCTCGACATGGCGCAGCGCATCGAAGTGCTGCGCGGCCCTTTCTCCGCCATTTACGGCAACCATGCCGGCGGCGTGATCCAGCTTTTCACCCGCGACGGCCAAGGCGCGCCGTCGGTGCAAGCCAGCGTGCTGGGCGGCAGCGACGGCAGCTGGAAAACCGATCTTAGCGCCCAAGGCAAGCCGGGCGCGGTCGGCTACGTGCTGGATGCCTCGCGCTTCCACACAGACGGCGCGCGCGACCATAGCGCCGCGACCCGCGACCAGGCGTTCGCCAAGATCACCACCGAACCCGATGCCGACAGCCGCCTGACGCTGGTGGCCAACGGCCTGTGGCAGCACGATACCCAGGACCCGCTGGGCGTGAGCTGGGCCACCTTCCAGCGCGATCCGCGCGCCGGCGAGATCGACCCCAGCGACACCCAGAACCCGAAGCGCACCTTTGCCGAGCGCTACAACACCCGCAAGAGCATCGACCACCAGCAACTGGGATTGACCTACGAGCGGCGTTTCGGCGCCGATCTGCTGCAGCTGACCGCGTATGCCGGCAACCGCCAAGTGACCCAGTACCAGTCTTTCTCCAAAGGCTTCCAGGCGCCTGCCAGCCATTCCGGCGGCGTGGTCGATTTCGACCGCAATTTCGGCGGCGTTGACCTGCATTGGATCGGCGCAAACCAGCTGGGCAGCGGCAGCCTGACCACCACCGTCGGCCTCGACTATGGCCGCTCCAGCGATGACCGCCAGGGCTATGAGAATTTCATCGGCAGCCAGTTCGGCGTCAAGGGCAAGCTGCGCCGCGACGAAACCGATACAGTCACCAGTCTCGATCCGTATCTGCAGACCGAATGGCAAAGCGGCGACTGGGTGCTGACTGCCGGCCTGCGCCACAGCAGGATGCAAGTCGAGGTAAACGACAGTTTCATCAGCAACGGCAACGACAGCGGCAGCCTGAACTACCGCCGTACCACGCCAGTGCTAGCGCTGCTCTACAAGGCCACGCCGGCGCTGAACCTGTATGCCAGCGCCGCCAAAGGATTCGAGACGCCGACGCTCAACGAACTGTTTTACTCCGGCTCTGGAAGCGGCTTCAACTTCAATCTGAAGCCGGCGCACAGCACCCATCTGGAAGTCGGAACCAAGGCATTGCTGGGCAGCGACACGCAACTCAATGTCGCGCTGTTTCAGGTGCGCACCGACGACGAACTGGTGGTGGATGCCTCCAGCGGCGGACGCACCAGTTACAAGAACGCCGGCAGCACCCTGCGTCAGGGCATCGAACTGGCGCTTGACACCAAATGGCAGCACGGTTTTTCAGGGCGGCTGGCACTGACCGGCCTGTACGCGGTCTACGATCAGACTGTCGGCAACATCGCGGCCGGCAATCGCCTGCCCGGCGTGCCGCGCGCCACGCTGTTTGGCGAACTGGCGTGGAAAGATACGCCGACAGGACTGAGCGCGGCAATCGAGGCGATCGCCAACAGCAAGGTCTACGTCGAGGACAGCAATACCGAAACCGCCGCTCCCGGCTATGGCGCAATCAACCTGCGCACAGGTGCCGAGCAGCATGTCGGCGCCTGGCGCTTGCAGCAATTCGTGCGGATCAACAACCTGCTCGATCGCAGCTACATCGGCTCCGTGATCGTCGGCGACAGCAACAAGCGCTACTACGAGCCGGCGCCGGGGCGCAACTGGATGCTGGGCGCAAGCGCGCAATACGTGTTTTAGCAGTTCGCTGACATCAAACATACTGCGCCATGTATATTTGTTTCCAGCACACAAATATTGCGTAAAAACCATAATTTACAGGCATACTCCACAATAATTCATCAATCAGAAGGCCGGGCATAAAACCGTATCTAACATGCTGGAACAACACTCTTCAGGGCAGGCTTTTGAAGGGATGTCCGGCAGTCGCGGCCATTACGCATATGAGCCGTACTGGCGTCGCCCCGATCCTGGAGTCCCGCCCGCGAAACTACGCCATGCTCGGCAACTGAGGCGTAAGCATGTTGGAGAGTCCGAGGCTTTGCGCAAAAAACCCAGGTTAATACTTGAGTCGGTAACCTGTCTTGAATATCCACGCCACGATCGCCAGGAAGACGGCCAGAAACACAACGGTCATGCTGAGACTGATCGCAATATTCACATCGGCATTGCCGTAGAAACTCCAGCGGAATCCGCTGATCAGGTAAACCACCGGGTTGAACAGGCTGATCGTGTGCCAGATCGGCGGCAGCATCTTGATGGAATAGAAGCTACCGCCAAGGAACGTCAGCGGTGTGATTATCAGCAGCGGAACCAATTGCAGCTTCTCGAAATTGTCGGCCCAAATGCCGATGATGAAACCGAACAGGCTAAAAGTCACCGCCGTTAGTACGAGGAACAGAATCATCCAAACGGGATGCAACACCTGCAGCGGAACGAATATTCCAGCTGTGGCCAAAATGATCACGCCGAGAAATATCGACTTCGTCGCGGCGGCACCGACATAGCTCACCACGATCTCCCGATACGACACTGGCGCCGACAGCAGCTCATAGATGGTTCCGGTGAACTTGGGGAAGTAGATTCCAAAAGAGGCATTCGAGACGCTTTGCGTGAGCAACGACAGCATGACCAATCCCGGGACGATGAATGCGCCATAGCTGATGCCGTCGATCTCGGTGATGCGCGAGCCTAATGCGGCTCCGAAGACTACAAAATACAGCGAGGTCGAGATTACCGGGGCGATGATGCTTTGCAACAAGGTTCGCCAGGCGCGCGCCATTTCGAACACATACATTGCGCGGATTGCGTGGAAGTTCATTGCCCGTCCTTTATCAGGTTGACGAAAATATTTTCAAGCGAACTCTGCGTTGTCTGAATATCCTTGAATCCGATACCCACTGCGCTCACGGCATTGAGCAGCGAAATAATGGCGACCCTCTCCCCTTCCGCCGCGTAGGTATAGATCAATTGACTGCCATCGTTCGACAGATTCAGGTTGTAGGCGGCAAGTTCGCTCGGGATGCGCACCAGCGGTTGCTCCAGTTGCAGCGTCAGCAGTTTCTTGCCCAGTTTTCGCATCAGTTCTTTCTTGTCCTCAATCAGGAGGATCTCGCCCTTATTGATTACGCCGATTCTGTCGGCCATATCTTCGGCCTCGTCAATGTAGTGGGTGGTCAGGATGATGGTCACGCCGCTATCCCTCAGAGCGCGAATCAGTTGCCACATGTCGTGCCGCAGGTTGACATCGACGCCGGCGGTCGGCTCGTCCAGAAACAGGATCTGCGGCTCGTGCGACAACGCCTTTGCAATCAGCACACGGCGCTTCATGCCGCCGGACAGGGTGATCAGTTTGTTATCCCGCTTTTCCCATAACGACAGGTCCTTGAGAATTTTTTCGATGTAGGCGGGACTGGCCGGCTTGCCGAACAGTCCACGGCTGAAGGATACCGTCGCCCATACCGTTTCGAAGGCATCGGTGGTCAGTTCTTGCGGTACCAGACCGATCAGGGATCGCGTGGCACGAAAATCGGTGACGATGTCGTGCCCGTCTACCCGGACCGTTCCCTCGGATATATTCAGGATGCCGCAGATGCAGCTAATCAGCGTAGTCTTTCCGGCGCCATTGGGACCGAGCAATGCCAGGATTTCTCCACGGCGGATGTCCAGATTGATGTTTTTGAGGGCCTGGTAGCCGGAGGCGTAGGTCTTGGAAAGATTTGCTATGGATATGATGTTTTGCATGAGCCGATCGTTCTTACTGCGTAGAGGGCGGGAAACTGTTCGGGACCGTGTAATCGGTGTCCATTCGATTGCAGATGAAAATCGAAGCCATGATGCAGGGCTTCGGCACGGAATGCCTAATCAATTTCAAGTGATGATCTGGCAAACTTCCTGAGTCAATAAATATACTAGATAACGTATATTTATTCACCACATACAAATCATGCGGCGAATAACGTATTTACAGCCATACTCCAGAATAAACCATCAATCGAGGGCCAGGTATAAAGCAGGTCGAGCGCGGACGGGCTTCTCAAAAGAAGAGGCAGGGAAGAATCTTGCCGCAGCGGCGGATGCACTGATTGCATCCCATAACGCGCTGTTTCCCCCTCGGAGAAGCGCCTGACAATGCAGCTGCAGAACAAAGGTTAAACCGGTTTCAGCGACGCAAGCTGAGCGTGCAAGGCTGAAAACACGCCTGGCGAGTGTTGGAAAATCCGTCGGATACCCTGTTTGCACCCAACATCGTTGCGCTGAACCTGCTGGACGCCAAAGAACTTGAACTGCGCAAGCTCATGGCAGAGCGGACTTCGCTGGATGAGGTGCTGGCACCGGCGCAAACCTATCCGACCAGCGTGATGAATGCGGTCCATGTAGACGATGCGCCTTATTTCCCGAAACCAAGCCTGTTCCTTGCCGCTGGTGCTTTTCTGGGGTTGCTGCTGGGGCTGGCAATCGCACTATGACGCGACAGAAAGCAGCTCAAGGGCTGAATCATTTGACCCTGATTTTGGCGCTGCAATGAAAACAGCCGGCATACAAGAATATGCCGGCTGTTTTCCTTTTGAAACACGTCATCGAGCGGGCAAACCTGCTCACCCGCTACGCGTCATGCCACCTGCTTGCCCACCGCCCCAATCGGAATCACCTTGGCGGCATGCGGGGCCTCGAACCCGGCTATCAATCCAGCTTCCTTCTGCTTGGCTGCAGCCAGATGCCGTTCCTTGACGTGACCGAAGCCGCGGATATCTTCCGGGATACTGGCAATCGCTACCGCTTTCGACAGGTTGTCTGTCGTTAATTTCGGCAGCAATTGCACGATCGTGTTGCGGTACTCGGCAATCAGGGCGCGCTCGGTCTTGCGTTCGTCGGTGTAGCCGAAAATATCCAGCGCGGTGCCGCGCACAGCCTTGCATTTGGCCAGCAGGCCGAAGGCTTTCATCATCCACGGGCCGAATTCCTGCTTGATCAGATGGCCTTTATTGTCGCGCTTGGCGAACAGCGGCGGCGCCAGGTGGAATTTCAGCCTGACATCGCCTTCGAACATGGCCGCCACCTTGTCGGCAAATGCACCGGTGGTATAGAGCCGCGCCACTTCGTACTCGTCCTTGTAGGCCATCAGCTTGAAGTAATAGCGCGCCACCGCTTCGGTCAGGCGCAGCGGCTTGCCGGCCGCAACCAGTGCCGATTCCACCGCCTTCACCTGGGCGACAAAATCGCCGTATTGCTGCGCGTAACGGGCGTTCTGGTACGCGGTCAGGACAGCGCTGCGCTTGGCAACGATGTCGTCCAAGGTCGGCGGCCGCTTGATTTCAATCACCTGGGCCGGCGCCGCCAGGCGCTGCACCGCCGCCGGGTCATGCGCTGCGGTGCGGCCCCATACGAACGATTTCAGATTGAAGTCGACCGAGACGCCGTTCAGTTCGATCGAGCGCACGATGGCGGCCTCCGACAGCGGCACCCAGCCCTTTTGCCAGGCGTAGCCGAGCATGAACATATTGGTGGCGATCGCGTCGCCCATCAGCGCAGTGGCGAGGTTGCCGGCGTCGATCACATCGACGTTGGCGCTGCCGCAGGCGGCGCGGATGCTGCTCTCGGCCGCTGCGCCCGGGTATTGCCAGTCCGGATTCTTGACGAAGGCGGCGGTCGGCGTGGCGGTCGAGTTGATCGCGGCAAAGGTGCGCCCCTCGCCCATGCGCGACAGCGCATCGCGGCTGGCAGTAACGATCACGTCGCAGCCGATCACCAGATCGGCCGCGCCGGTGCCGACCCGGGTCGAGTGGATCTCCTGCTGGTGGTCGGACAAAAGCACATGCGACATCACCGGCCCGCCCTTCTGGGCCAGGCCGCTCATGTCGAGCACCGAGCAGCCCTTGCCTTCCAGATGCGCAGCCATCGCCAGGATCTGGCCGACCGTGACCACGCCGGTGCCGCCGATGCCGGTAACCAGGATGCCGAACGGCGCCCTGGTATCTGGCAACACCGGCTGCGGCAAGATCGCCGCGCCGGTTATATCCGCGTTCTTGCCCGCGTTTTTGCCGGAGATGCCGGCCTTTTTCGGCTTCTTCAGCTGGCCGCCTTCGACCGTGACGAAGCTCGGGCAAAAGCCGCTGACGCAGGAAAAATCCTTGTTGCAGGACGACTGGTTGATCTGGCGCTTGCGGCCGAACTCGGTTTCCAGCGGCTCGACCGACAGGCAGTTCGATTGCACGCTGCAGTCGCCGCAGCCCTCGCACACCGCCTCGTTGATGACGACGCGCTTGGCCGGGTCAGGGTAGGCATTGCGCTTCCTGCGGCGGCGCTTCTCGGACGCGCAGGTCTGGTCGTAGATCATCGCCGACACGCCCTCGATCTCGCGCAGCTCGCGCTGCACCGCATCGAGTTCGCGGCGATGGCGGATGGTGACGCCCGGCGCCCAACTGGTGTCGGACGGATACTTGTCCGGCTCGTCGGTGACGATGATGATCGGCGTCACGCCTTCGGCGGCGATCTGGCGCGAAATCATCGCCGGGTCCTGCGGGCCGTCGAACGGCTGGCCGCCGGTCATCGCAACCGCATCGTTGAACAGGATCTTGTAGGTGATATTCACCTTGGCGGCGACTGCGGCGCGGATCGCCAGCAGGCCCGAATGCTGATAAGTGCCGTCGCCCAAATTGGCGAACACATGCTTCTCGCTGGTGAACGGCGCATGACCGACCCAGGTCACGCCTTCGGCGCCCATGTGGGTGAAGGTGGATGTTTCGCGCTCCATCCACAGCACCATGTAATGGCAGCCGATGCCGGCCAGCGCACGGCTGCCGTCCGGCACCTTGGTCGAGGTATTGTGCGGGCAGCCGGAGCAGAAATGCGGGATGCGGTCCGTGGCCGGATTCGGCTTGACGCTGACCTGCAGCACCGCTTCCTTGGCTTCCAGATAGGCGATGCGCTCCCTGACGCGCGCCTCGGCCGGATGGCCGGCAAAATACTTCGAGATGCGCGACGCGATCGCGCGCGCAATTTGCGCCGGATTCAACTCGTAAGTGGCCGGCAGCAGCCAGTCGCCGTGGCCGGCACGGTGCGGGTTGCTCCACTCGCCGGTGTCATCGAACTTGCCGACCACGCGCGGGCGCTCGGCATCCGGCAGGTTGTACAGTTCTTCCTTGAGCTGGTATTCCAGTATCTGACGCTTCTCCTCCACCACCAGGATTTCTTCCAGCCCCTGCGCGAATTCGTGCACGCCCTGCGCTTCCAGCGGCCAGGTCATGCCGATCTTGTAAAGCCGGATGCCGATCTCGCGCGCAACATGCGCGTCGATGCCGAGGTCGGCCAGCGCCTGGCGCGTGTCCAGATACGACTTGCCGGCGGTGATGATGCCGATCTTCGCTTGCGGCGCATCCCAGATGATTTTGTTGAGCTGGTTGGCACGGGCGTAGGCCAGCGCCGCGTACCATTTGTAATTGTTCATCCGCGCTTCCTGCTCCAGCACGGCGTCCGGCCAGCGGATATTCAGGCCGCCTGCCGGCAGGTCGAAGTCGGCCGGCAACCGGATCTGGACCCGGTCCGGATCGAGATCGACCGAGGCGCCGGATTCGACGATGTCGGTCACGCATTTCATCGCCACCCACAGGCCGGTGTAACGGCTCATCGCCAGCCCGTGCAGGCCGTAATCGAGGTATTCCTGCACCGAGGATGGGTACAGCACCGGGATGCCGCAGGCTTTCAGGATGTGTTCGCTCTGGTGCGCGGTAGTCGAGGATTTGGCCGCATGGTCGTCGCCGGCCAGCACCAGCACCCCGCCCAGCGGGGCGCTGCCGGCCATGTTGGCGTGCTTGAAGACGTCGCCGCAGCGGTCCACGCCCGGGCCCTTGCCGTACCAGATGCCGAACACGCCATCGACTTTGGCGTCCGGAAACAGATTGACCTGCTGCGTGCCCCAGACGCTGGTGGCGGCCAGGTCTTCGTTCAGGCCGGGCTGGAACTTGATATTGTGGGCGTCCAGATGCTGTTTCGCCTTCATCGCGGTCAGATCGACGCTGCCCAGCGGCGAGCCGCGATAGCCGGTGATGTAGCCGGCGGTATTCAGGCCGGCGGCCTGGTCGCGCTGGCGCTGCAGCAGCGCCAGCCGGATCAGCGCCTGGGTGCCGGTCATGAAGGCGCGGCCGCGTTCCAGCGTGAATTTGTCGTCGAGGGAAATGGCGTCGTCGAACTGCGGCGCAAGCGCTTGCGACTGCCCGGCGGGTAGTGGTGCATTCATAGATTTGTCTCCGTGCCAAAAATTATGTCTTTGGGTGCGATGATTTCGCTGTCAAACGAGCTTGCCTTGTGAGCAAACTGCTTTTATGTTTTGACTTTCTTCAGGGTAGCACAGCAGCCGGTTTTACTCATTGCGCAACGCAACATGCATCATGCAGGCGCGGCAATTCCGAGCTCCGCCTCACCCGGCAGCAGGGTATCGGCTGGCAGCGCTGCCAGCGCTTTCAGGCGGGCATAGACCGGCGTGAAATCCGGCTCGGTTTCCTCGAACAATTGCTGGAAATTCGGGATCACGAAATAGGTTTCCTGATAGGTATCGATCTTGTACAAGGTGCGCATCACCCGCTCCACGTCCAGTGGAATGCGGTGCGGCAGCGGGCTGTGCAGGGAATATTCGACCTCGCCGCCGGACGACAGGATGCCGGCGCCATAGATGCGCAAACCCTGCGGGGTCTGGATCAGGCCGAATTCGATCGTGTACCAGTACAGCCGCGCCAGATACTCCAGCCCGTCGAGCTTCAGCGCCTTCAGCCCGGCTTGGCCGTAACGCTGCAAGTAATCGGCAAACACCGGGTCCAGCAGCAACGGCACATGGCCGAAGAAGTCGTGGAACAGGTCCGGTTCGACAATATAATCGAATTCCTCCGGCTCGCGCAGCCAGACCGTGACCGGAAAGCGGCGATGCGCCAGATGGGTGAAGAAAGTCAGTTCCGGCACCAGCCCGGGCACCGCCACCAGCCGCCAGCCGGTGGCGGCAGACAGGATGTCGGAAACCTGCGCCAGATCGGGTATGCCGGCGGCCGCATCCAGCTTGGCCATCCCCTTGAGAAATTCGTCGCAGGCGCGCCCCGGCACCAGTCTGGCCTGGCGCTGGTACAGCCGGCGCCACAGCGCGTGCTGTTCGGGCGTGTAGGCCTGCCAGTCCTGCCTGACCACGTACTCGGCATCGGCGTGGGTGTAGTCGCCGCGCAGGGCGGCGCCATGCGACTTTTCCGCCACGGCGGCAAAGAAATTATCGGTATTCGGATGCTTGTCCTGCTTGTCCTGCTTGTCCATAATGCGATCGATTCATGAAAATCGGCTGCGGCGCGCCCTCTGCTACTGAACTACTGAACCACTCCGCCGCGATCGTCCTTGAGCACACCACGTTTGATCTGGTCGAGCTCGATTGATTCAAACAATGCGCGGAAATTGCCCTCGCCGAAACCCTGGTCGCCCTTGCGCTGGATGATTTCGAAAAAAATCGGGCCGATCACGGTTCGGGTGAAGATTTGCAGCAGCAATGCGCGCTGGCTCGCGTTGCTGTTGCCGTCGATCAGGATATTCAGCCGGCGCAACGCCTCCAGGTCTTCGCCATGCGCGGGCAGACGGCGCTCGACCAGATCGTAATAGCTGTCCACGGTGTGCTGGAACATCACCTGGCGCGCCTGCATCTGCTGCACCGTGGCGTAGATGTTGTCGGTGCCGAGCGCAATGTGCTGGATGCCTTCGCCGTGGTACAGGGTCAGGTATTCGGCGATTTGCGACTGGTCGTCGGACGATTCGTTGATCGGGATGCGAATCTTGCCGCAGGGCGAAGTCATCGCCTTCGATTTCAGGCCGGTCAGCTTGCCCTCGATGTCGAAGTAGCGCACTTCGCGGAAATTGAACAGGTTCTCGTAAAACTCGGCCCATTCCTTCATGCGGCCGCGGTGCACGTTGTGGGTCAGGTGATCGATGTAGGTCAGGCCCGCTCCTTTCACAGCTTCGGCCGGATTGGCTTGAGCACCGGGCAATGCGACGAAATCGACGTCGTAGATGCTGATGTCGCCGATCGCGCCGGCGCCGCCCGGCGATGCGCCGCTCGCTGCATCCTTGCCGCGCCAGCGGTCGACGAAGTAGATCAGCGAATCGCCGATGCCCTTGATGGCCGGGATGCTCAGTTCCATCGGGCCGGTCCGGTTGTCGAAACCCCAGGCGCCCAGGCCCAGCGCGCGCCGGTAGGCGAACGCCGCGTCCCTGACGCGGAATGCGATCGCGCAGATCGACGGTCCGTGCTGGCGCGCAAAGCGCTGCGCGAACGAATCCGGCTCGGCATTGATGAGGAAGTTGATCTCACCCTGACGGTACAGCGTCACATCCTTGTGGCGGTGGCGGGCAATCGCGGCAAAGCCCATCTGCTCGAATATCGCGCCCAGCGCCTTCGGATCCGGCGCCGCGTATTCGATGAACTCGAAGCCGTCGGTGCCCATCGGATTGTCCCAGGGTTGAAAGTCCATGCCGGTCTCCATGCTTGTCATGAAAACAGTATAGGCGGTACGCATCGGACCTGTCGCGATTATCAATCGACTATCAATCGCACCGGCAGGAATTGCCGAATAGTCCGTTACATTTTACAAATATGGCGGGTATATCAAAAAATAATGCAATCAAACACTATTTAACTGCGTAATTAATAATTACATACTGCAGTATATTTCCAAGCCAAAACGGAAGGAATCAACCTTCCTTGAAGCCGGGCAGGCTTGACAGCCACTTGACCGCAGCGCGGGTGTTGGCCTTGAGCGCGTAATCGAGACTGGCGACCTGCTCCTGCACCGCCTCCTTGAACACGGTGCCGGGACTGGCGGGCAGCAGCGTCAGATAGGCATCGGCTTCGCCATAATCGCGGTGGATCTCCATCCCGGCCTTTTTGGCGATATGGATCATCACCCGATTCGAGGTCAGGCAATGCATGTAGAGCGTATCGACATCGGCATTGCGGCAATGGATGGCGGCGCGCTCGAACAGCTTCGAGCCGACTCCCTGGCCGCGCCCGCTGACGCTGACCGAAACGCCGAATTCGGCGATCCGCTCTTTCAGCGTGGCAGACACCGAGTCCGGGTAAGTTTCGCGCGGGGCAAACGCCAGATGACCGACGCCGACCAGCTTGAACTTGCTGTCGTACACGCCGAAGATGGTGTCGCGCGAAAAATCAAGCTGACTCACATACCGGACAATCAGCTCATCGTTCAGACGCATGCCGAAGCGCAAGGTGCGGTCTTCATCATCCAGCGCCAGAAAATGCCGCAGAATACGGCGCCGGTCGCGCTCGGACAGTTCCTTGACGCGAACCGTCAGCTTGCTCGTCGCGTCGCCGGCCGGGGCCGGTAAATCTTGCTTGGGTTTCTCGATTGTGCTCATGTTGGCGCCTCTTATTGTGCAGTGCACAATAACGATACCACATTCCGCGCCGGCCGGCTTTCCCGCAGCACATTACGGCCCGGATGCACCTGCTCTGAGCAGCGCCGCGAGCGCCGCCGTCCGCGCCGCATGGAGTGCCGGCGCGATGCGTTGCGGCTGGCCCGGATACGCTTGCGCGATGTCCGCAGCAACCCGGCCGGCATCGACCGCCTGCACGGCCGCCAGCGCCGCCAGCAGATGCTCAGGCTGCGGTTGATCCGCGCCGCCCTGTCCGCTGCATGCGACCGCCTGCAGCAGGCCGGCAAACCGCTGCGGCTTGCGCAACGCGTCGCAACGCTCGATCAGGCACACGATCGCATCGGCGTCGAGTTGCCGCGCAGCGCTGACCGCAGCGTATTCGCGCGCGGTCAGCAGAGCGAGGTCGCGGCAATCGTGCGGCACCCGCAGGCGCTCGCATACCGCTGCCACCGCAACCATATCCAGATCGTGCAGCAATACCGCAAATCGGCCCGGCAAGGCCATATTTTGTCGCGCAGCAACATCGATGGCCAGCATCGCCTGCAGGCCGGCATCGGTTTCCGGATGGCGCCGCGAACGCGCGCCCCACAGCGCGTCCAGTTCAGGCAGCAGGCGCGCCAGCGCACCGCAGTCGCGCAACACCGCAAACATGCGCGACGGCAACGCTTCCTGCAGACCGCGCGCCAGTTCCTGCCAGATCCGCTCCGGCACCAGCGCATCGACTTCGCCGGCGGCCACCATTTGCCGCATCAGCAGATTGGTTTCCGGCGCCACCTGAAAATCATGCGGCGGCAGCGCAAAGCGGGCGGCAAAGCGGGCCAGCCGCAGGATCCGCACCGGGTCTTCGGCAAACGCCGCCGAGACATGGCGGAACACCCGCGCCGCCAGGTCGCGCTGGCCGCCGAACGGATCGATCAGGCTGCCGTCCCCGGCGCGGGCGATCGCATTGATGGTCAGGTCGCGCCGCGCCAGATCCTGCTCCAGCGTGACCTCGGAATCGGCGTGAAGCAGGAAGCCCCTGTAGCCGGGCGCGGTCTTGCGTTCGGTGCGCGCCAGCGCGTATTCCTCGTGCGTTTTCGGATGGAGAAATACCGGAAAATCCTTGCCCACCGGGGTGAAGCCGCGCTGCAGCATCTGCTGCGGGGTGGCGCCGACCACCACGAAATCGCGGTCCTGCACCGGCAAGCCCAGCAGCGCATCGCGCACCGCGCCGCCGACCGTATAGATTTCCATCGGAATCAATCCGGCAACATCAGGCCGGGCCGGCGTCGTACTTGGCCGAGCGCTCCGGCTCGGCCAGCGCCTCGCGCATCCATTGCGCCACCGCCGGGTGGGCCGCAACCCGGTCCGCATACGCCTGCAGCGCCGGCGCCAGCGACACCTGATAACTGCGGAAGCGCATCACCACCGGCGCATAGTAGGCGTCGGCAATCGAAAACGCGCCGAACAGGAATTGATGGTGGCCGAAGCGCGCCAGGCATTCCTCCCAGATTTCGCAGATGCGTCCGATGTCGGCCTGGGCTTCGGGCGTGCGCCCCTTGCCGGGGAACGACATGCGGATATTCATCGACATCGCGCTGCGCAGGCCGGTGAAACCGGAATGCATCTCGGCGCAGATGCTGCGCGCCATCGCGCGGGCGGCGACATCCTGCGGCCACAGGTGCAGGTCGGGGAACTGCTCGGCCAGGTATTCGCAGATCGCCAGCGAATCCCAGACCGTGATGGCGCCGGCCTGCAGCACCGGCACCCGTCCGGCCGCACAAACCTCGGCGATACGGGTGGCGGTGTCGGGCCGGTCCAGCAGGATGCGGCTTTCCTCGAAGGGAATGCCGAACGCCGTCATCGCAACCCACGGCCGCATCGACCAGGACGAGTAATTCTTGTTGCCGATCACCAGCCGCAGGCCGGGTTTGCCGCCGTTGGTCAGGGTGTCGGACAGAGTGGTATCGGAATCGGTGATTTGCACGGCGATCTTTCCTGATGACTTTGATAATTGTTAACGGTGCGCGCCGGTGCGGTAATCGTCGTAGCGCGCGCGCGGCGAGCCGCCCGATAAATAGTACGGCGCCACCGCTTCCAGCGCCGCTGGCGTAATTCCCAACTCCGGCGCAATCGGCGCTTTTGCCACATTATCGACCTGCATCGAAGCCACATTGTCGCGGCTCATCAGCGGGCCGAACGGCGCATATTCCAGCAGCAGCGCCTGCAGCCGCGCGAGCCAATCCGGCAGTGCGATGATAGTGCGCGGACAACCGGCGTACAGGCCGGCCAGCTGCACCAACTGGCGCAGGCTGTAGACAGTCGGCCCGGCCAGTTCATAGGTATGGCCGACGGTTTGCTCGCAGGCCAGCGCATTGACGTACGCGCGCGCCACGTCCTCGACATGGATCGGCTGGAATTTCGCCTGCGCGCATCCGAGTGGAAACACCGGAAATATCCTTTGCATCGCCGCAAACATGTTCAGGAAATGGTCTCCTGCGCCAAACACCACGGAAGGCCGGAACACGGTGGTCTTCAGGCCCGGCTCGGACCACGCAGCAGCCTCGCCGGCAGCCTTCGAACGCTGGTACATCGATGGCCCGTTCACGTCAGCACCGAGCGCGCTCATGTGCAGATAGCGCGATACGCCGCTGGCCGCACAGGCTGCGACGATGCGTTTCGGCAATGCGACATGGGCGCGGGCGAAATCCGGGCCGTACGGAGCACCTCGCTTGCCCGGCCGCGAATGCAGTATCCCCACCAGATTGATTACTGCATCGGCATCCTGCATCAGGCGGCGCAGGACCGTCTCGTCGTGCACGTCGGCCTCGACCACATCGACCGTCGGCAGCGTGATCAGATGCTTGGCGCGCTCGCGGCGGCGGGTCGGCACGATTACCGCATGGCCGGCGCTGGACAATTGCGCGACCAGGCTGCTGCCGATGAATCCGCTGCCGCCGATCACTAACACGGTTGGGTATCGCATGTGCTATCACTCCCTGCATCTTGGCTGAAATAGTACTCAAAAGAAACATGGCAAATACTACACATTGTATATTTAATTACCGCAATTAAATCATGCTTAAAACCCAATGAAAATAGCCATACTCCCTATTTTTCACGTATTTCACGGACGATGCGCGGTTACTGCTTCGGCCCCACCGTGCCCAAGCGCTCCTTGAGCGACTGCGGCTGGCCGTCGAACAGGGCCGCATAATACGTTGCGTTCGACAATACGTTCTTGACGTAGCCCCGGGTTTCCGAAAACGGGATGGTCTCGGCAAAGATCGCGCCTTCCACCGTGCCCGGCAGGGTCGAGCGCCAAGCGCGCGGGCGGGCCGGGCCGGCATTGTAGGCAGCGGTTGCCAGCGCCTGCGAGCCGTCCAGATCGTTAAGCACGATATTCAGGTAATTGGTGCCGAGCAGGATGTTGGTGTCGATCTCGTTGACGCGGGCCGGCGCGAAGTCGCCGAAGCCGATCTTGTTGGCAACCCACCTGGCGGTGGCCGGCATGATCTGCATCAGGCCGGACGCGCCGACCTGCGAGCGCGCATCCATGATGAAGCGCGACTCCTGCCGGATCAGCCCGTAGACCCAGGCCATGTCGATTCCCAGCCGCTGCGTGTTGGCGTGCATGATGTCGCGAAACGGGGTCGGAAAGCGCTGCTCGAAATCGACCTCGGCCCTGGTGCGGTCGGAGGTGTTGACCATCCGGTCCAGCACGTTGTTCTGGCGCGCGAATTCGGCTGCCGCCAGATGCTGGCGATCGCTCATCTTGCGCAGCTCCCAGTTCCATTCGCGGACGCCTTCGAAGCGCAAATTCATCTGGAAAAACTTCATTGCCCGGCGCAAACCCGGATTCGCCGCCATCGCCGCCACTTCGCTTGGCGCGGGCTTGGCGGCGCTGGCAGGAATGGTGATCTTGCGGCCGCTTTCCTCGATCGCCAGCTGGCCGTAAAAATTGGTCTGGTCGGCAATCGAGGCGAACAGCTGTTGCGCCGCCTCGCTCTGCCCTTGCGCCTTCAGCGCCCGCGCCGACCAGTAGACCCAGGTGGCGTCGCCGCGCAGCTTGGCCGGCATCGCATCGATGGCTGCGCCGACTTGCTTCCAGTCGCCGGCGCGCAGGGCCGCGCGCGCGCGCCACTGATACCCTTCCAGGGACAGGCGGGCGCCATCGGCACGGCGCCAGTAAGCGGCCGCTTCCGGCGCCAGGCTGAACGAGGCCGGCAAGGCGATCTGCGCCCACGCCTGCGCCTGCTCCCGCGGCGTCAAGACAGCACCATTGCCGGACAACGCGCGCACGGCCTGCTCCGGGCTGGTTTTGGCGAGGCGGCCGAGCGCGATCAGATAGGCCTCATGCGCGCCGCGCCCGTTGCCGGGGCCGTAAGCTGCGGCCAGCGCCGGCTGGCTGATGGCGACCGCCACTTTTTCGACCATCGGCGAATCGACCAGCGCGGTCACTTGCCGCGCCAGCGCCAGATTGTTGACCTCGGCCGCCAGCCGGACTTGCTCCCACAGGTCATTCTGGTCGAACTGCCCGGTTTCGGCCAGCCGCGTCAGCAAGGCCACGCACGCAACGCCGTAATCCTTCGGCACCGCCAGCAGCGTGCGGGCGTCCGCCGCCACCTGCTGGCCCTTGTCGATGCGCGACATCAGCGCATAACATTTGAGCTGGGTATCGTCGTCGAGCGCAAATTGCGCATACTGCTCATCGAATCTGGCCCAGTCGCGCGTACGGCCGAGTTCCAGCAGCCAGTCGTTGCGCAGGCGGTCGGCAATCGCAGTGCCGTCATAGCGCGTCAGGAAGCCGCGGATTTCAGCTTCCGGCACAGTTTTCAGGTGTACCCTGATGCGGTAGTAGTTGACATACGAATCGATGGCATAATTTGACAGCCGCGACGCAATGCGATCGGTTTTATCGGCGTCCGAGCGGCGCGCGGCATCGCGCAGCGCAATGAAGTCCTCGTCTTCGGCTTGCCTGAATTGCGCATGGGCCGCAGGCAGCAGCAGAAGCAGCGCCGCAGCGGCAAGCGCAGTGCGGGCAAATCGGCGCATTCGGCCGCTTCGATCGACGGTAAACATAAGCACGACTTTCACTAATTCTGTATGACACCTTCCAGCATAGCACGCGATTCCGGCAATACTTTGGCGCATGACAAGCTACCGCAAACGGACCGTGCGGCAGCGGACAAAAACGCGCTGCGGCGCAGCCTGATCAGGCTGCGCCGCAGCATCGCAGCGCAGCAGCGCGCCGAATACGACAGCGCCATCGGCCGCCACGTCGCCAACTGGTGGCGCGCCCATCCGGTGCCGGTGCTGGGCGTGTACTGGCCGATCCACCACGAACCGGATTTGCATGCGGCGTATGCCGAACTGGCCGCAGCCGGGGTGCAGCTGGCGCTGCCGGTAGTCGCGGCGCCGGATGCGCCGCTGCAATTCGCCGCCTGGACCCCGGGCGCGCTGCTGGTCAAGGATACGTTCGGGGTAGCGATTCCGACCGGGACCATCGTCCCGCTGCAGCCGCAGGCATTGCTGATTCCGTGCGTCGGATTTAGCGCCGCCGGCTTCCGGCTCGGCTATGGCGGCGGCTTTTACGACCGCACGCTGGCCGGCTCGACCCGGCCGCTCGCCATCGGCATCGCCTACACCTGCAGCCGCGCCGAGTTTGGCGCTGCCGCGCACGACGTGGCGCTGGATGCGATCGTCACCGAAGACGGCATCCTGGCGCGCGGCTGATAGCTTTGTTTTTTTTACGCGGCGATCACTTCAGGCGCTGCCAGATCGCGCTGGTCGCCGCCGACTGATTCATCGAGTAAAAATGCAGCCCGGGCGCGCCGCCGGCCAGCAGGCGCTCGCACAGTTGCGCCACCACATCCAGGCCGAAGGCCTTGATCGAGTCGGAATCATCGCCGAAGCTGGCCAGCTTCAGCCGGATCCAGCGCGGGATTTCAGTGCCGCACATGTCGGAAAAACGCGTCAGCTGCGAATAGTTAGTGATCGGCATGATGCCCGGCACCACCGGCACCGCCACGCCCAGCTTGCGGGCATTGTCCAGAAACTGGAAATACGCATCGGCATTGTAGAAATACTGGGTGATCGCGGCATTCGCGCCGGCCTGCACCTTGCGCGCAAAATTCTGCAGGTCGTCCTGCGGCGACTTCGCCTGCGGGTGCATTTCGGGATAGGCCGCCACCTCGATATGGAACCAGTCGCCGGTCTCGGCCCGGATGAACTCGACCAGTTCGCTGGCGTAGCGCAGTTCGCCGGCGCCGCCGTAACCGCTCGGCAAATCGCCGCGCAAAGCCACCAGCCGGCGAATCCCGTGCGACTTGAACTCCGCCAGAATGGCGCGGATCGATTCCTTCGAGCTGCCGACGCAGGACAGATGCGGCGCGGCCTGCTGGCCCTCGCGCATGATTTCAAGCACGGTGTCGAGCGTGCCTTGCTGGGTGGAGCCGCCGGCGCCGAACGTCACCGAAAAGTATTTCGGATGCAGTTCGGCCAGTTTTGCGCGCGTCGCACGCAGTTTTTCCGCTCCTTCGGCAGTTTTTGGCGGGAAAAATTCGATGCTAAAGTTTTCTTTTGACATTTATTTCTTCAGAAGGATCGCCGACAAGGCCCAGGAAATGATGCTGAACAGCAAGGCGCCGCCGACCGCCGACCAGAAACCGCCGACGTGGAAGCCATCGACCATGCTGGCCACCGCCCAGAACATCAGCCCGTTGATGACAAAAATGAACAAGCCCATCGTCAGCACCGTGACCGGCAGGGTCAGCAGCACGAAAAGCGGCCGGATCAGCGTATTGACCAGACCCAGCAGCAGCGCAGCGATTAAGGCAGTGGCAAAGCTGTCGACCCGCACCGAATGCATCAGGTACGGCAGGGCCAGCAAAGCTGCGGTATTGATAAGCCAGGAAACGAGTAAAAGCATGGCAACCTTTCGGGTTAAATGAAGCGCACCAGCATGCGCGCCGAGAAAACCCCGGAAACAAACATATACTGCCTATGGCAGCATATGTTTTCCGCATATAAATAGCGATGAGTTTAAACATACCCGATACTATTTATAAAAACTGGAGCGGGGTCCGGCCGGCCCGGATTAATACCGGTAATGCTCCGGCTTGTAAGGGCCGGCCTTGGTCACGCCGATGTAGGCGGCCTGCTCGTCGGTCAGTTCGGTCAGCTGCGCATTGAGTTTCTTCAACTGCAGCCGCGCGACTTTTTCATCCAGGTGTTTCGGCAGCGTATACACGCCGACCGGATAGGCGGCGGTATTGGCGAACAATTCGATCTGCGCAATGGTCTGGTTGGCGAACGACGAGCTCATCACGTACGACGGGTGGCCGGTGCCGCAGCCCAGGTTCACCAGCCGGCCTTCGGCCAGCAGGATGATGCGCTTGCCGTCCGGGAAGATCACGTGATCGACTTGCGGCTTGATGTTTTCCCAGGTGTATTGCTTGAGCGAAGCGACATCGATCTCGTTGTCGAAATGGCCGATGTTGCAGACGATCGCCTGATCCTTCATCTGCGCCAGGTGCGCATGGGTCAGGATGTGATAGTTGCCGGTGCAGGTGACGAAAATGTCGCCGTGCGCGGCCGCGTAATCCATCGTCACCACGCGGTAGCCTTCCATCGCCGCCTGCAGCGCGCAGATCGGATCGATTTCGGTCACCCAGACCTGCGCCGACAAGGCCCGCATCGCCTGCGCCGAACCCTTGCCGACGTCGCCGTAACCGGCGATCACCGCCACCTTGCCGGCGATCATCACGTCGGTGGCGCGCTTGATGCCGTCGACCAGCGATTCGCGGCAGCCGTACAGGTTGTCGAACTTGGATTTGGTCACCGAGTCGTTGACGTTAATGGCCGGGAACGCCAGCTTGCCGTCCTTGTGCATCTGGTACAAGCGGTGCACGCCGGTGGTGGTTTCCTCGGTCACGCCCTTGACTTGCGCCAAGCGGGTCGAATACCAGCCGGGCTGGCTGGCCAGACGCTTCTTGATCGAATTGAACAGGCAGATTTCTTCCTCCGAAGCCGGATTAGCCAGCACTGAAGCATCCTGCTCGGCGCGCGTGCCCAGGTGCAGCAACAGCGTTGCGTCGCCGCCGTCGTCGAGGATCATGTTGGCCTGCTGTGCGCCGGTCCATTCGAAGATGCGGTGGGTGAATTCCCAGTAGTCATCCAGCGATTCGCCCTTGAAGGCGAACACCGGGGTGCCGGCGGCGGCAATCGCGGCGGCGGCGTGATCCTGGGTCGAGTAGATATTGCAGGAAGCCCAGCGCACATCGGCGCCAAGCGCCTCCAGGGTCTGGATCAGCACCGCGGTCTGGATCGTCATGTGGATCGAACCGGCAATCCGCGCGCCTTTCAATGGCTGGGCTGCGGCGAATTCCTCGCGGATCGCCATCAGGCCCGGCATTTCGGTTTCGGCGATGCGGATTTCCTTGCGGCCCCAATCGGCCAGGGACAGGTCGGCAACTGCGTAATCGGCGAATGTATTTTTGGTGTTGCTGGTGGAAGCGGAAACTGCGGCGTTCATCACGCCCTCCTTTCAGTTAGAAAAAAAGAAACGTGAGCGCAGTTGCGGTAAGAATTGCCCAAGCCTGATACCGTTCATCCGGGATAAACAGTACTGCAACGCTCCTTGGGGAGTGGAATTATATCCCAGATAAAAAGCCTGTAAACTTTTCTATTGCGCCAGTTTCCGCGATGCGGCAGTCGATGCTTCCAGCGGCGGCGCCTGCGCCGGCAGATTGCGCTGTATCCAGTCCAACATGTCCTGCCAGATGCGCTGCACTTCCGCGTCCGGCGGCATGGCACGGGCGTTAGGCAATTCGATGGTGATGACCGGGATGTTCTTGTGCAGGCCGCCGTAATTGCCGAGCGACCCGGGATAGATGCCGACGCGGTTGTAGATCAGGTGGCCGAAGCGTTGCGGCGGCTTCTCCGCTCCATCAAAATCGAGGACGCCGAACGGTGCGTGCACCGAGACGATCAGCTGCGGCCGGAAGCGCTCGATTTCTTTTTGCACCCAGCGGCTTTCCGGCTCCGACAACGGCGCGGTGCCGGGAAAGCGGCGCGGATCGCTGCGGGTTGTTTGAGCCCAGTAACGCGGCGCCTCGGCTTGCCAATTTGGCGTCGGGAAGTTGCGATTAAGATCAACTCCGTGCGCATTGACGCGGCTCGGTTTTGTGGCCAGCAAGCCATCCGGATTGACCACCGGCACTATTTTCCAGCGAAACATCTGCGCCGGCGGCATCTGCGCCCACTGCAGCCACCGAAACACGATGGATACCGAGGTCAATTCATCGCCGTGTATGCCGCCGATCAACAGGATGCGCAGCGGCGGCGCGGCCTTGCTTGCGTTCTTGCTGTTCGCCGGCGCGATATCGCGCGCAAGAATCGGAAAACCCTTATGCGATTTGACGCCGGTCGGCAGCAAGCCGCTATTGAGGCAACTCGCAAGCGACACGCTGTGCAAGCGGTTCGACAGGCGCTGGCACCAGTCCGGCGCCGTCTCGGCTTGTGCCGGACTGGCGGCGCCGCTCAAACCGAGCAGCGCCAGCCCAACCGCAATGCAGCAGCGAACCCGGCAAGGCGGCCGGCGGCGCACGATGGTTCCGGCGCGTGGCATTTGACGGCTACAGCCCGGCTGCGGCGCGCAGGGCGGCCGCCTTGTCGGTGCGTTCCCAGCTGAATTCCGGCTCTTCGCGGCCGAAGTGGCCGTAGGCGGCGGTCTTGGCGTAGATCGGACGCAGCAGGTCGAGCATCTGGACGATGCCTTTCGGGCGCAGGTCGAAATGCTCCAGCACCAGTTGCGCCAGTGCCTCATCGCTGATCTTGCCGGTGCCGAAGGTGGTCACCATGACCGAAGTCGGGCGCGCCACGCCAATTGCGTATGAGACCTGGATCTGGCAGCGCTCGGCCAGGCCGGCGGCGACGATGTTCTTCGCCACGTAGCGGCCGGCGTAGGCGGCCGAACGGTCGACCTTGCTCGGGTCCTTGCCGGAAAATGCGCCGCCGCCGTGCGGCGCTGCGCCGCCGTAGGTATCGACGATGATCTTGCGCCCGGTCAGGCCGCAATCGCCTTGCGGCCCGCCGATCACGAAACGCCCGGTCGGATTGATCAGGTAACGGGTTTCCTTGAGCCACTCGCGCGGCACCACCGGCCGGATGATTTCCTCGATCGCCGCCTCCTCGATATCCTTGTGCTCCATCTCGGGCGCATGCTGGGTCGACAGCACGATGGTGTCGATGGCGACCGGGCGGCCGTCCACGTATTTCAATGTGACTTGCGATTTGGCGTCCGGGCGCAGCCACGGCAGGCGGCCGTCCTTGCGCAACTGCGACTGGCGCTCGACGATGCGGTGCGCGTAGTGGATCGCCGCCGGCATCAGTTCCGGCGTTTCGTCGCAGGCATAGCCGAACATCAGACCCTGGTCGCCGGCGCCCTGATCCAGATCCAGCCCCTGGCCTACGTTGACGCCCTGGGCGATGTCGGGCGATTGCTGGTCGTAGCAGACCATTACCGCGCAACCCTTGTAATCGATGCCGTATTCGGTATTGTCGTAGCCGATGCGCTTCAGGGTGTCGCGCGCGATGCGGATGTAATCGACGTGCGCGCTGGAAGTGATTTCGCCGGCCAGAACCACCAGCCCGGTATTGCACAGGGTTTCGGCGGCGACCCGGCCGGCCGGGTCCTGCTCCAGCACGGCGTCCAGGATCGCATCGGAAATCTGGTCGGCGACTTTGTCGGGATGACCTTCGGATACGGATTCGGAAGTGAAAAGATAGGTATTGGCCATGACAGGCTCCTATGACGGTGTTGGCAATGTCGCGGCCAATCCAATGAGCCTGCGACGCTTTAGCGAAATTTATATGCCGCCTCGCAAGTTGTCTCTGTTAACTCGGCGGATACTGCAATGTGATATTTTACGCCTCTTGCTCGCAATCGGTAAAGTCAGCCCCTTTCATCATGCTCGTCATCCTGTTTCGCCTGTTGTCACACCTTCCGCTATCCGCGCTGCACGCGCTCGGCGCCGCGCTGGGCTGGCTGGCCTATCTGGCCTCGCCGTCCTACCGCCGCCTTTTGTCGGAGAATATCCGCCGCGCCGGCCACGACGCGCACCGCAATGCGGCCATCCGCGAAGCCGGCAAGAGCATCCTGGAGCTGCCCTTCATCTGGTGCGCGCCGCAGGCGCGGGTGCTGCGCTGCGTCAAAGTCGAAAACTGGGAACTGGTGCAAAGCGCGCTCGATGCAAAACAAGGGATAATTTTCCTGACCCCGCACCTGGGCTGCTTCGAAATCACCGCCCAGTTTGTCGCTACCAGAACGCCGCTGACCGTAATGTACCGGCCGCCGCGCAAGGATGCGCTGAAACCGCTGATCGAAGGCGCGCGCGCGCGTGGAAACCTGTCGCTGGCCGCAGCCAACCTGTCCGGGGTGCGGGCCTTGTTCAAGTGTTTGAAAAAAGGCGGCGCGATCGGCCTGCTGCCGGACCAGGTGCCGCAAAACGGCGAAGGCGTGTGGGCCGATTTTTTCGGCAAGCCGGCGTACACGATGACCTTGCCGGCCAAACTGCATCAGATGTCGGGCGCGCCGATCCTTCTGACGTATGCGGAGCGGCTGCCGTTCGGGCGCGGCTACGTGCTTCGCTTCGTCCCATTCGAGGAAACGCTGGGCGGGACGCCGGAAACCCAGGCCGCCGCCATCAACCGCGCGATGGAACAGCTGATCGCGCGCTGTCCGGCGCAGTATTTCTGGAGCTACAACCGCTACAAGATTCCGGGCGGCGTGATGCCACCCGCTGCGGCGACTGCGGTTGCGGAGCCACAGGCATGAGGCTGTTGCTGGGCCTGATGTGGCTGCTGCACTGGCTGCCGCTGCCGCTGCTGGGACGGCTGGGCGAAGGCGTCGGCCGCCTGCTGTTCGTGCTGCTGCGCGCGCGCCGCCATATCACGCTGACCAATTTGCGCCTGTGCCTGCCGGACTTGAGCGAGGCCGAGCGCACCGCCATTGCCAAACAGCACTTCCAGGCGTATGCCCGCAGCGTGCTGGAGCGCGGCATCCTGTGGTGGGCATCGGAGGCGCGCCTGCGCCGGCTGATCCGGGTCGTGCCGCAGGTACCGGTGGATGCGATCGCGGCCCGGCCGACCATCCTGCTGTGCCCGCACTTTGTCGGCCTCGATGTGGCCGGGGTCGCGGTGATGCTGGAATCCTCGCTGTGCTCGATCTATACCGCGCAGCGCAGTCGGGTATTTGACGCTGCACTGCGCCGCGGCCGCTCGCGCTTTCGTCCGGTGCAATTGTTCTCCCGCGGCGAAGGCGTCAAACCCATCATTCGCGCGATGCGCCAGCGGGTGCCGTTTTTCATGCTGCCGGACATGGATTTCGGCGCCCGGGATGCCGAATTCGTGCCGTTTTTCGGCATCCCCGCCGCCACCCTGACGGCCCCGGCCCGGATTGCCGACATGACCGGGGCCCAGGTGATCCCGGTCGTCGCCACCTATCTGCCGCATTACCAGGGCTGGCAGGTACGGTTTTATTCCGCCGTGGAGGACTACCCCGGCGCCGACCTGATTGCGGCCACCCGCGCGATGAACGCCTTCATAGAACAACGCATAATGGAAGCGCCGGCCGAATATTTCTGGGCCCACAAACGCTTCAAGACGCGCCCGCCGGGGGTCTCGAGCGTGTATGAGCGGGCCTCCGCAAGCTGATCGTACACGGCACTGTATTTTTAAATCTCGCCTGAAAATATGCGAGAAAAGCATATTTTTTACGCATACCCAATATAAAATGAAAATAAAATTTACCAAGATGCACGGCGCCGGGAACGATTTCGTGGTGATCGACGCGATCCGCCAGCAGATCGACTTCACGCCGGCGCAATGGCAATTCATCGCCGACCGCCGCTTCGGCATCGGCGCCGACCAGATACTGGTGGTGGAACCGGCGCCAACGCCGGAAGTCGACTTCCGCTACCGGATTTACAACGCCGACGGCGGCGAAGTCGAACAGTGCGGCAACGGTGCGCGCGCCTTCGTGCGCTTCGTCACCGACAAGGGCTTGACCGCCAAGCGCAGCATCCGGGTGCAAACCCTGTCCGGCGTGATCGAGCCGCGGCTCGAAGCCGACGGCCGCATCACCGTCAACATGGGCGCACCGGTATTGGCCCCGGCGCAGGTGCCGTTCGACGCGCACGGCCTGCAAGGCAAGACTGAAGGCAGCGATACCCTATGGCCGCTGGAGATCGACGACGCCACCGCCTGGGTCTCGGTGGTTTCGATGGGCAACCCGCATGCGGTGCAGGTGGTGGCCGACGCCGAACAGGCGCCGGTCGCCGCCGACGGCCCGCAGATCGAGCGTCACCCGCGCTTTCCGAAGCGGGTCAATGCCGGTTTCATGCAGATCATCGACCGCCATCACATCGCGCTGCGGGTGTTCGAGCGCGGCACCGGCGAAACCCTGGCCTGCGGCACCGGCGCCTGCGCCGCGGCGGTCGCGGGAATCCGGCGCGGCCTGCTCGATGCGCCAGTGCAAGTCAGCATGCGCGGCGGCGAACTGTCGATTGCCTGGGCCGGCCCGAGCCAGCCGGTGCTGCTGACCGGCCCGGCAGTAACGGTGTTCGAGGGTGAAATCGAGATCCCTGATTGAAAATCCGCCTAGAGGCTGTCTTGCTTCCTACTCCGTATCCGCCAGCAAAGCCTTCAACCGGTATTGCCTCTGGCGGTAATTGCCTTCCGGTCCGGTCGGCCCGCAATCGACGTCCTCGAAAATGCGCTTGATGCGGTGCAATGCCTGCAATTCCTCGCCGGTTTGCAACAGGATCAAACGGCGCTTGCTGCGCGCGTTCTGGGCCCGGATATCGACCTGCAGGCAATGGCCGCAATCGGCCAGATTCAGGTCGATCAGCAATGCTTCCGCCCGCGACAGCCCGAACAGCGCCGCCAGCTCGATGCGCGCGGCCAGAAACGGCTGGGCCGCGCGCATCTCGCGCGTCACATGCTGCTGCGCCGCCACCGCCCATGCCGTCGGGGCCGCCGGCGCGGCAACCTTGGCCAGCAGCAGCAAGGCTTCCCGGCTGCCCTGCGCAGCCGCCTTTTGCAGCCAGTAGGCGGCGCGCACGTCGTTCGAAACCTCCTCGCGGCGGCTGCGCCAGGCCGCCGCACCGCATTCCAGTTGCGCCGCGCAATGCCCCATTTCGGCCGCATGTTCCAGATAGCGCCGGGCGTCGGCCAGGCTGCGCTGTGAAAACTCCGCCTTCAGATAAACCCGCGACAAGGCAAACCAAGCCTCGGCCGAACCTTGCTCGCCGGCCCGCGTGAGCCAGCCGATCGCCTTCCTGTAATGCGCGGAACCCGGCGCCATGGCGGCTCGCGCACCGTCGCTGTCGATCCGCGCCAGCCACAGACCGAGCGCCAGTTGCGCCTCACGATCCCCGGCATAAGCGGCCAGCTCCCAGCAGCGCTGCATCAGCGCCGCATCGGCATGTTCGGTGCAGGACAGCGCCTGCCCGGCGCGCGACAACAATCTCACTTCGCTCGCAGCCAGCCGCTGCGCCTGCGCTTTCAGTACTTCCGGCGCATCCGCCTCGGCAATAAGGGCAACGCCATCGACCAGCGCGCGCGCCAGCGGCAATGCGCGATGCAGAAATCCGCCCCAGTCCGATTCGGCCCATGCATGTTCGGCCAGCGCCTGCTGCGCCTGCGCCACGCCGCCATCGGCAGCACGGCCAGCCCACGCCAGCGGCGTCTGATCCGCCCCCGCCAGCGCCGGCGCGGATTCCGGCGCTGCCGCCCCAAGGCCGGCCTGGCGGGCCAATAGCCACTGCGCATCGGCGATCCCGGCCTGCGCCGCCGCCTGCAGCGCCTGCAACGCCTTGTCGCGCAAGGCCGGCTGCGGCGCGCTGGCGCTCTCCAGCACCAGACTGGCAAATACCAGCCCGGCCGGCAATACGCCGGCATCGAAAGCCTTTTCATACCAGGGCAGGTAAGACAGCGGCTTGGCAGCCAGGCGTACCGTTTCGACCGGAACATGGCTGCCGATCAGCATCCAGGCGGCGCTCTCGTCCTGGCGCGCCGCCCGCTCCAGCCAATGCAGCGCGGTTGGCAGGCTCTGCGGCAAGCCGCCGCCGCCGAACAGGTAGCGCGTGCCCAGCGCCAATTGCGCGGCAACCTCTCCGGCGCGCGCCCCCCGGATCAGCGCCAGCTCTTCACGCGTGGCCATAGTCGCAACATTTCCAAAAAATAATGCACATCAAAAATTGCTTCCCCATCAAACATTTACAGGAAATCAGCGGATAAAATCACAACAACTGTATTCTTAAAACAACAATCTACCACGCCACACCATAAATCGCTCAGCGGCAAAAACGCCCGAATGCCAACATGAGCACAAATACAAGGTCGTACTTCTGATCGAAGTCAACATAATATGTTTCCAAAAAACCACAACCTGCGACAGTTATACATATTTATCAAATGCATCAAAAGCCAACGCACCAATCCTGCTGCGACGCTGTCATTCATCCCTATCTTCTAACCTGTCCGCAACAAACGGATCCACAGACCACTAGTTTTCTTTTGGAGATACAAATGAAAAAAACCCTCATCGCATTGGCAGTTCTCGGCTCGGTAGCCAGCGTAGCCCAAGCACAATCGAATGTAACCATCTACGGCGTACTGGATGCCAGCATCGTTAAAACCACTGGCATCGCCACTTCGATGCAATCCGGCGACAACAACCGCATCGGCTTCAAAGGCACTGAAGATCTGGGCGGCGGTCTGTCCGCAACGTTCCAGATCGAACAACGCTTTGACATCGATACCGGCACAAACGAAGCCGGCACCCGCCCACTGTTCCAAGGCCGTTCCACTGTCGGCCTGGCCGGCGGTTTCGGCTCGATCAAACTCGGCCGCGAATTGACTGCGAAACAAGCAACCGCAGCCGCGTTTGATCCTTGGGGCGCAACCCGCAATCGCGGCGCATTCAATCCTGATCTGGGCGACGCCTATTACAACTCGTCAGTACTGGCAAACGGCGTTTCTCCAGAAGCAGCCGGCAACCGCTGGTCGAATGGCGTATTCTATAACTCGCCAGTCATGAGCGGCTTCCAAGCTAACGTTTCCGTTGCGACCAAAGAAGCACAAGCCGGCGTTACTCCTCCGAATGTTCCGTACTCCCTGACCGGCACTTACAACAACGGCCCGATCGCTGCCGCGTTGTCCTACGAGCGCAACAACGTTGACACCAAATTCTGGTCGTTGGCCGGTTCCTACAACGTTGGCATTGCCAACCTAATGGCAACCTACGCGCAGCAAAAATTCACTGACGATGAAAAAATCAAGGCATGGACCATCGGCGCCCGCGTAAATGCAGGCCCTGGCGACGTTTTGGTCGGCTACGGTCAAGCCCGTGCTGATAACGTTTCGGAAAAAGCCAAGAAATTCGCAATCGGCTACGAATACAAGTTGTCCAAGCGTACTTATGTGTATGCAGACGCGATCAACTACAAGAACAAGTTTAATCTGGCTACATCGACAGTTGACACCCGGTCCGTCAACACATTCGACATCGGCCTCCACCACAGCTTCTAAGCAAGGGTGATCTGATCCGTGCGTATGCCGGGTAACCGGCTGTGACGCGGCAGATTAAGCCTCTGCTTCTGGCAAGTTGAAAGGGTCTGCATGGGAAACCATGCAGACCCTTTTTTTGCATGCTGCAAGCCGTTTGTCACAAAGCCGTCATAAAAAAACAACGTTCGAGCGCCAGATTGCGCCATCTAACAAGGCATACTGAATGCAACGCGCGAATCCTTTGCTGTCCTGAGCAAGAACGTCTTAAAGTGATGCACATATTCGGCAGGTTCGGATATTCAGAGCACAACTCTTTAACCAAGGATACGCAAAATGAAAAAAACTCTCATCGCACTGGCAGTGCTGGCTTCAGCCGCCGGCGCAGCGCAAGCACAATCCGCAGTCACCATCTACGGTAAGCTGGACTTGGGTCTGGAAAAAGTCACCGGCACACCAACCAGCCTGGAAGGCAATCACCAGAGCCGCCTCGGCTTCAAGGGCACGGAAGACCTCGGTGGCGGCCTGTCCGCGATTTTCCAAGTCGAAACCCGTTTCAATGCCGACACTGGCGCAGTCAGGGGCTACTCCAATGTTCCTGGTGGCGCCGCTGTTGCAAGCCCATTGTTCGGCGGTCAATCGATCGTCGGCCTGACCGGCGGTTTCGGTACCGTTAAACTGGGCCGCACTTACAACATCGTCGACGAGGTTTCCTCCGCCGCGATTGACCCATTCGAAGGCGACGGCGTTCCAGGATTGAACGCGCTGACAACGCCGCGCATCAGCAACACGGTAACCTACGTCAGCCCAAGCATGAGCGGCTTTAACGCAAGCGCTCAAGTGCAACTGTCTGAAGTCTCCGGCCAGAAAAACGGCTGGGGCCTCGCTGGCGCCTACAACAACGGCCCGATCTATGTCGGCCTGGGCTATCAAAAGCTGACTGCGCTTGTACCTGATGGCGTACAGCCAAACATCTGGGGCATCAGCGGCTCCTACACATTTGGCCCAGCCAAAATCGCACTCGGCTACGACCAGGGCGACGCCAAAATTGCTGGCGTACCAAAAGCCAAAAACTGGGTTGTTGCCGGAACTTATGAAATCGGTTCCGGCCTGATCAAGGCGGCTTACAACCGGACCAAAGATGGCGTGGACGGCACCATCACTGGCAACGGCCTGGCTTTCGAAAAAATCCAGAAAGTGTCGATCGGCTACCAGCACAATCTGTCCAAGCGCACTTCGCTGTATGCTGACATCGCACGCACCAAGTACACCACCCCTGATGTTGACTCATCTAATGGCGTAGGCGTAGGCATCACACACAACTTCTGATGATCTGAAGACATGACCTGACCGCTTGCCTGGCCCAGCGCCGGGCCGGCAACGATTCGGTCGATGCTTCGGTAAACACCAAGTTGAACGGGCGCACACGGGAAACCATGTGCGCCCGTTTTATTTGTCCGATGCGGCTATCGACATTGCCCGCAAAACCCGTCCGGCATCTTCCACCAGGAATACATTTATCAGGAGTATAGTTAATAACATACTGATTTCCACATTATTTACATGCGATACAAATAAATACATCATCGTAGTATATTCAACATCAAAGCCTGCTGCGGCGGCAGTCTGCACCCGCGCATTGTGCCTGCGGCTTCGCAACGGTCAAAAACGCCGATATACTGCGCACACCGCGTTCTCGCTGCCACTCTTACCTTGACGACCCTCTTCCATGACCAACCCGCTTGACTCCCATTCCGTTGCGCAATTCCTGTCGAACACGCCTGATTTCTTTGAAGAGCATGCCGCGCTGCTGGGGCAGATACGGCTGTCGAGCCCACTGACCGGGCGCACGCTGTCGCTGCAGGAGCGCCAGATGGAAGTGATGCGCCAAAAGTACAAGGCGCTGGAGCTGCAACTGTCGGATTTGCTGCATCACGGCCAGGCCAACGATGCGATTGCGCACAAGTTCCAGAGCTGGACCCGTGCGCTGCTACAAGCGCGCAACGATGTCGATTTGCCGCATGTGCTGGTGACCGGCCTGCAAACCGTTTTCGGGGTTCCGCAGGCAACCCTGCGACTGTGGCGGGTGGCGCCGGATTACGCCCATGCCTGGTTTGCCGAAGGCGTGGCGGAAGACGCGATGATTTTTGCCAAAAGCCTGAGCGCGCCGTATTGCGGTGCGAATAACGATTTCGACGCGGTGCGCTGGCTGGACGATGCCGCCGGCGTACAATCGACCGCGATCATCCCGCTGCGCACCGGCAGCGGGCCTGACACCTTCGGCCTGCTGGTGCTGGGATCAGGCGACCCGCAGCGCTTCGCCGCCGGCATGGCGACCGACTTCCTGAGCGACATCGGCGCCACCGCCAGCGCCGCGCTGGCCTGCCTGCTGGATTGAATCGCATCCCTGCAGCGCCTGCCGACAGCGCCGACGCTGCGCGCATCGCAGGCTATCTGGACTGCCTGAAGACGCAGCGCAAGCTGTCGCCGCACACCCTCGACAATTACGGGCGCGACCTGCGCGAACTGCTCGCGATGCTGGACGGCGCGGCGCTGGCCGCAACCAACCACGCGCAGGTGCGCAACCTGACTGCGCGCCTGCATGCCAGGGGCCTGAATGCGCGCTCGATCGCCCGCAAACTGTCGGCCTGGCGCGGCTTTTTCGGCTGGCTGGCAGAGCAGATGCCGCTGCCATCAAATCCGGTCGACGGCGTCACTGCGCCCAAGCGCGCCAAGACGCTGCCGCAGGCGCTCGGCGCCGACGATGCGGTGCGCCTGGTGTCCAGCGCCAATCCCGCTACTGCCGCCGACAGTGCGACCCGGCTGTGCAACCGGGCGATGTTCGAGCTGCTGTATTCGAGCGGCCTGCGGGCTTCGGAACTGGTAGGGCTGGATGTCCGGTATGCGCATGAGGCCGCGCCGCGCGGCCAGCCGTACACCTCGAGCGGCTGGATCGATCTCGCGGCGCAGGACGTGATCGTCACCGGCAAGGGCCGCAAGGTGCGCAGCGTGCCGGTCGGGCGCGGCGCGATGCTGGCGCTGCAGGAGTGGATTGCGGCGCGCGCGGCGCTGGTCCGGCTCGATCCGCACCCGCTATTCTTGAATGAGCGCGGCAGCCGCATCTCGGTGCGGACGCTGCAAATCCGCATCAAGGCGCAGGCGCAGGCGCTGGGCATCCCGGCCAACGTGCATCCGCACATGCTGCGCCATTCGTTTGCCTCGCATCTGCTGCAGTCCAGCGGCGACCTGCGCGCGGTGCAGGAAATGCTCGGGCACGAATCGCTGGCCGCCACCCAGATCTATACCGCGCTCGATTTTCAGCGGCTGGCCAGCGTGTATGACGCCGCCCACCCGCGCGCGAAGAAAAAATCCCCGGACGGCGGATGATTGCAACCCGATTGCACAATTGCGGCATAATTTCAGACGTAACCGATTTTTGACCTGCATAACCAATGAACACGACACCCCCTGTCGCCGGCCGCGGCAAGCCCCTGGAACCTGCACGCACCGAAGCGGAAGCGCGGCTGCGCGCGGTCGCGGTGCGGGTCACGCCGGCACGCGTGAAAGTGCTGACCGCCTTGCTCGACGCGCCGCGTGCGCTGTCGCACCAGGATATGCAGGAGTCGTTTGCCGAAATGGATCGCGTCACCCTGTACCGGGCGCTGGATTGCCTGATCGAAGCCGGCCTGACCCACAAGATCGCCGGCGACGATCGGGTATTCCGCTACAGCGCCGGCAGCGAGCATTCCGAACGCGGCGGCGCGGCCGTGGGGCAGGGAGCGCCCGCGCAACACCAGCACGGGCATTTCAAGTGCACCCGCTGCGCCAAGGTGTTTTGCCTGAATGTGGACGGCGAGACCGACCTGGTGTCCGATATGTTGTCGCAATCGGCGTGCCGGCAATCGACGCTGCGCCAGCAATTGCAGGCGGTGCTGCAGGACAACCTCGGTCCCGGCTTTCAAAGCCACGACATCGAACTGACCATCAAGGGCTGGTGCGCCGAATGCGCGCGGCAACCGCAATAATTTCCATTGTTTTCAACGGCACACACTATGGCACTGATCCCGACCACGATTCTGACCGGCTTTCTCGGCGCCGGCAAAACCACTCTGCTCAACCGCATCCTGCAGGAAAACCACGGCCACAAAATCGCCGTGATCGAAAACGAGTTCGGCCAGGAAAACATCGACAACGAAATCCTGGTGCAGGACAGCAGCGAGCAGATCGTCGAAATGAACAACGGCTGCATCTGCTGCACGGTGCGCGGCGACCTGATCGTGGCGCTGACCGGCCTGGCGCAAAAGCGCGCAGACGGCCTGCTGCAGTTCGACCGGCTGGTGATCGAAACCACCGGCCTGGCCAATCCGGGGCCGGTGGCACAGACCTTTTTCATGGATGAGGAAGTCGCACTGTCCTACATGCTGGACGCGATCATCACCGTGGTCGATGCGCGCCACGCGATGCAACAGCTCGATGCGCACGAAGAGGCGCAGCGCCAGGTCGGCTTTGCCGACCGCATCCTGCTATCGAAAACCGATCTGGCCAGCGCGGCCGAAGTCGCCGCGCTGACCAGCCGCATCAAGCGCATCAATCCGCGCGCGCCGGTCGGCACCGCCGATTTCGGCCGGGCGCCGATTGCCGAACTGCTCGACATCCGCGGCTTCAACCTCAACGAAAAACTGGAAATCGACCCCGAATTCCTGGCCGCCGAAGCGGCCGAGGCAGAACATGCGTGCGCGCCCGGCTGCGACCATGCGCACCACGACCACCACCACGCGCATCACAGCGACAATATTTCCTCGTTCGTATTCAAAAGCGAACGCCCGTTCAACACCGCGCTGCTGGACGAGTTCCTGGGCGGCATCGTGCAGGTTTTCGGGCCGCGCATGCTGCGCTACAAAGGCGTGCTGCTGATGGAAGGGGCGGACCGCAAGGTACTGTTCCAGGGCGTGCACCAATTGATGGGCACCGACATCGGCGGCAAATGGGCGGAGGACGAAATTCGCAGCAGCAAGATGGTGTTTATCGGTCAAAATCTGCCGAAAGAGACAATTATCAAAGGCCTGGAGCAGTGTTTGGTATAAACTATCGGCGTTTTTGGCAGTATGAACAAAATTTACTCCTGAAAACAACATGTTAGCCCCCAAAAAACGGCACTGGCAACATCGCGCTGAAAGGTGGGGATTATCAACGTAAGCGCCAGGAAGTCTGCTACAGTAGCCTGCCGGTCGTTAGATCTTCGGGCATAGTGACAATGTGAGCGAATCTGTTCCGGCAGCGCCTCGATGAACGATACAGTGGCCGGATTAGCGGATAAAATTATTTGAACCTGCATCGAAAGCAAGCGAAGTGACAACCAAAACCAAACAACCCACTGCCGACGCCAACGCAACCGCCCCCCTTCTCACGGAAGAGCAAATCCTCAAGATGGGCGAGAAGGATTACATGAACGAGGCGCAGCTGGCCTTTTTCAGGGCACGCCTGAAGCAGCTCGAGAAAGAGCTGCTGCAAAACGCCGACGACACCACCGAACATTTGCGCGAAACCGTGCTGGTGCCGGACCCGGCCGACCGCGCCACGATCGAGGAAGAACATGCGCTGGAATTGCGCACCCGCGACCGCGAGCGCAAGCTGATCAAGAAAGTCCAGCAATCGATTGCCAGAATCGATGAAGGCGATTACGGCTGGTGCGAGGAAACCGGCGAGGCAATCGGCATTCCGCGCCTGCTGGCCCGCCCGACTGCAACCCTGTCGCTGGAAGCGCAGCAGCGGCGCGAACTCAAGCAAAAGCTGTACGGCGACTAAGACGCCCGGGCGTTTTGCTGACATTCTCCGCGTTTCGGGAGGATGTCAGTGCAAGCATTCCCCCATTTTCCGCACCCGCACCCGCTGCCGCCCGACCGATCCAGCACCCAAAGCTCCCATCAAAAATAATTTCCAACAGGAAATTTTTGAGCGAAAATCATCGTGCATGTACACTGCAGCGATGCTCTCCATCGTTAACCCTCAACAACATTGCGCAAACGCAAAATTACCGCCGGATGTCTTATGGTATTTTTGACATCATTCATCCAACCGCATCGCAGAACTTCCCATTGCAGAAAACGCGCACACCGGTGAGGCCCGCATAACGTGAAGATTTTTTCTCTTTTCGGCAAGAAGCAGCAGGCGCAGGCCGACGCACCGGCTGCGAACACTCGCGCGTGCGACGGCAGCATGCGTATGAACGGTGCGGTCGGACGCAGCGGCAGCACACAATTCGATCAGCGCAACGCCGCCCGCGCCACCGAACTGAAGATCGATGCGATCGAATCGGCGATGACGCTCGATCTTGACGCCAATCTCAGCATCCGTCACAAGCCAGGCGCCGCGAACGTCGCGGGCCAAGCCAGCGCATTCAATAACACCGTGCAACTGATGGATGCCTCGACTGAAATCCTGTTCGACGACAGCCGGTCCGGCGCCGCTGGCGCACTGGCGGCAGCCCTGCCGCCCCCGGCAGTTGAAGAAGCCGCAATCCTGTTTGCGAACGGCCAGCAGGTACTGGCCGAACAATTGCTGCAAAACGCGATCCTGGAAGAGGCACCCGTCGCCGACGCCAAACACGCCTATCTGCTGCTGTTCGACCTGTATCAACTCAGCGGCCAGCAGCAGGCGTTCGACCGTCTCTCGACCGATTACATCGGCCGTTTTGAAACCTCGCCGCCGGCATGGCGCGACAGCGCGCAGCAAGCGCCGTCTGCGGTGCCGGCGTCCGGCCAGCCAAGCGTGGTTTTCCCGCCGGTGCTGGATCACAGCAGCGCGCGCCAGATTGAGCAGGCGCAACAATTGAGCGCGTCAAGCCGGGTCTTGCAGCTCGACTTCGGCCGCATCCGCGAGATCGATCCGGCCGGTTGCACTCTGCTGCTGCAACTCTTGCGCAACCTGCACCAATCCGACCATGACCTGATCCTGCCGGGGGCGCCCCACCTGATCGAGCGCATCAAATCCACCCTGCAAACCGGGCGGCGCAAGGCCAGCGCCGCTCCCTGGCTCTTGCTGCTGGAACTGTTGCGGCGACTGGACCGGGAACAGGAGTTCGAGGAGAGCAGCATCGACTATTGCATCACCTTCGAAATCTCGCCTCCTGCGTTTGAAGCACCGCTCGTCCGGGTCGCTCCGTCGGTCGGTCAAACCGCTGCCGTCAGCCAGCCGGAGCGTTTCCTGATGCCGCCTCTGGTAGCCGGCGACACCCGGCAACTGCTGGAAGCGATCGCTGCCTTCGCTGCCGACCGCGAGACCGTCATGCTCGACTGTGCGCAACTGAAGCGCATCGATTTCACTGCATCCGGGCAACTTCTGACCGGGCTGGTGCCGCTGGCCGGCAATGACAGGATCATCGAATTCCATGAGGTCAACTACCTGGTTGCAGCCCTGCTCAACGTCATGGGTTTGAAGGAAATCGCCCGCATCATCCCGCACAAGGGCTGACTTCAATCATCTTGCAATCGGCTGGCGCGTCCCCACTTTTCATCAATCAACGCATGCTTGCGCCGAATCTTGCAGCGCAGGCATGTTTCCTCGGGTCCACAGATTTTTTGAGGTAAGCATGGAACAATTTCACGGCACCACCATCCTGTCGGTACGGCGCGGCAATATTGTCGCGCTCGGCGGCGACGGTCAGGTCACGCTCGGCAATATCGTCATGAAGGGCACCGCCCGCAAGGTGCGCAAGCTCTACCACGGCAAAGTGCTGGCCGGTTTCGCCGGCGGCACCGCCGACGCCTTCACGCTGATCGAACGCTTCGAAGCCAAGCTGGAAAAACACCAGGGCCACCTGATGCGCGCCTCGGTCGAGCTGGCCAAGGACTGGCGCACCGACCGCATGCTGCGCCGGCTGGAAGCGATGCTGCTGGTGGCCGACCGCGAATCGACGCTGGTCATCACCGGCAACGGCGACGTGCTGGAGCCGGAAGACGGCATCGGCGCCATCGGCTCCGGCGGCACCTTCGCCCAGTCGGCCGCCAAGGCGCTGCAGGAAAACACCGAGCTGGCGCCGCTCGACATCGTCAAGAAATCGCTGACCATCGCCGGCGAACTCTGCATCTACACCAACCTGTCGCACACCATCGAAACGCTGGACTGAACCGCCATGAACATGACTCCCCAAGAAATCGTCTCCGAACTCGACAAGCACGTGGTCGGCCAGGGCAACGCCAAGCGCGCGGTCGCCATTGCACTGCGCAACCGCTGGCGCCGCCAGCAGGTGGCGGAGCCGCTGCGGCACGAAATCACGCCCAAGAACATCCTGATGATCGGCCCTACCGGCGTCGGCAAGACCGAAATCGCGCGCCGCCTGGCACGGCTGGCCGATGCGCCCTTCATCAAGATCGAAGCCACCAAATTCACCGAAGTCGGCTATGTCGGGCGCGACGTCGACACCATCATCCGCGACCTGGTCGACATCGGCATCAAGCAGACCCGCGAGGCTGCCACCCGCAAGGTGCGGGCCCGCGCCGAAGACGCGGCGGAAGACCGCATCATCGACATCCTGGTGCCGCCGGCGCGCGATTTCGGCCTGAATGCGCACCCCGAGGCCGATGCGCAGAAAAGCAACACCACGCGCCAGACCTTCCGCAAGCGCCTGCGCGAAGGCGCGCTTGACGACAACGAGATCGAGCTCGAAGTCGCCGACGCCGCGCCGCAGATGGAAATCATGGCGCCGCCCGGCATGGAGGAAATGACCGAGCAGATCAAGACCATGTTCTCCGGCCTGGGCAATGCGCGCAAGAAGGCGCGCAAGATGAAGATCAGGGACGCGATGAAAGTGCTGATCGAGGAAGAAGCGGTCAAGCTGGTCAACGACGAGGAACTCAAGCAGCAGGCGATCGCCAACGTCGAACAAAACGGCATCGTGTTCCTGGACGAGATCGACAAGATCGCCTCGCGCTCCGAAGCCGGCGGCGCCGAAGTCTCGCGCGCCGGCGTGCAGCGCGACCTGCTGCCGCTGGTCGAAGGCACCACCGTCAATACCAAGTACGGCATGATCAAGACCGACCACATCCTGTTCATCGCTTCCGGCGCCTTCCACTTGGCCAAGCCGTCCGACCTGATTCCGGAGCTGCAGGGGCGGTTCCCGATCCGGGTCGAGCTGGAATCGCTGTCGATTGCCGACTTCGAATGCATCCTGACCTCCACCGACGCCTGCCTGACCAAGCAGTACGAAGCCTTGCTGGCGACCGAGGAAGTGCAGATCAGCTTCACCCCGGACGGCATCCGCCAGCTGGCCGAAATCGCCTTTTCGGTCAATGAAAAGACCGAGAACATCGGCGCCCGCCGCCTCTACACGGTGATGGAAAAGCTGCTGGAGGAGATTTCATTTGCAGCCAGCGAAACCAGCGGCAAGGTGGTTTCGATCGACGCCGCCTACGTCAATGAACGACTGGGCGCGCTGTCGGTCGATGACGACCTGGCCCGCTACATCCTCTAAAAATTATAGGGTATAGGCAAAAACAGTACGATTTTCGCCAAATTTGATTGGCGTATTAAATATACCTATGCATGTATGCTTAATGTACCAAAACGCGATCACTTTCCTGCCGGCACCGCCGGCTGGGGCTGCAAGCTGGGCTGCGGCCCTGGCGGGACGGCTGGCGGGGGATTGGTGTCCGGGCCGGGCACCAGCGTGGTTGGGCGCACCGAGGACGTGCCCGGAGTCACCACTGACGGCGCCTTGAGTGGCAGCTCCGCCCCGGCCTGACCCTTGACCGGGACCGCCAGCTCGACCCGCTTGATGGCGCCGGACTCCGACAGCAGCACGTACTGCGGATGGACTTCCCTGACTATCACGCCCGGCGTCAGCTCGCCGCCGGCGGCCACTGCCTTGGCCGGCTTGCTGTCGGCCGACAGGATGGCGACGCTATCCTCGCGCCGCACCGCCGCGACCACCCCCTTGAGCTGGTAATTGCTGGCCAGGCTGGCTACCGCGCTGCCACCGAACAAGCCGCGGGCGGCATCCGGCGACGGCTCGGGCGGCTCCGCCTGCGGCACAGCCGCCACCGCGCGCGGCGGCGGCTGCAACAGTTGCATGGCCCAATAGGCGACCGACGCGCACAGTACGAGGAACATCGCGAAACTGGCAAACCAGGGCAAGCGCTTCATCTCATCTCTTTCTACGCATAGGATTAATGCACCAGCTGATTGATCTCGATGATCGGCATCAGCACCGCCAGCACGATCAGCAGCACCACCACGCCCATGATCAGGATCAGCGCCGGCTCCAGCAGGCCGGCGATGGTCAGCGTGCGGCGCTCCAGATCCTGCTCCTGCGCTGTCGCCGCGCGCTCCAGCATCGCCGGCAATTCGCCGGTGGCTTCGCCGGCGCGGATCATGTGGATCAACATCGGCGGGAAATGCTGGCGCGCCGACAGCGCGCGCGCCAGGCTGACGCCTTCGCGCACCGCCGCGGCGGCTTCCTCGACCTGCTCGCGCATCGCGACATTCGACAGCGTATCGCGGCTGGTCTGCAGCGCGCGCAGGATCGGCACCCCGGAACCGATCGTGATCGCCAGCGTGCTGGCAAAGCGCGACGTGTTCAGGCTGCGCTCGAACTTGCCATACAGCGGCGCAGTCAGCAGCCAGCTGTGCCAGCGCATCCTGGTGGCAGGATTCTTCAGCGCGGCGCGCCAGGCGAAACCCAGCGCGATGATGAGCAGCAACACCACCAGACCGTAATGCCGGACAAAATCGGAAATCGCCAGCATCAGCACCGTCAGCAGCGGCAGCTTCTGCTTGGTATTGGCGAACACCGAGACGATTTGCGGCACCACGTAGGTCAGCAAGAAGATCACGATGGCGAACGCCACCACCGAGACGATGGCCGGGTAGGTGAAGGCCAGCCTGACCTTTTGCACCAGCGCATTGCGCCGTTCGATAAAGTCGGCCAGCCGCGACAGCACCCGCGCCAGCTGGCCGATCTGCTCGCCGGAGGCGACCAGCGCGCGGTAAATTTCGGCAAAATCGCGCGGATGGCGCGCCAATGCGTCCGACAGCGATGCGCCGCCCATCACTTCGGAGCGGATCGACGCGATCAGGTCGCGCACATACGGCCGCTCGGCCTGCTCCAGCAACGCGGAAAACGCCTGTTCCAGCGGCAGGCTGGCTTCCAGCAGGCTGGCCATCTGGCGCGTAAACAGCGACAGTTCATTCGAGGACAGGCGCTCGCCGAAGCCGTGCCGGCGGCGCTGCTGGCCGCTGGCATCGACCTGGGCCGCAATCGGCTCCACCGCAATCGGCGTCAAACCCTGCTGGCGCAAATCGGCGCGCGCGGCGCGGGCGCTGTCGGCGTTCAGCACGCCCTTGCTGGTGGCGCCAGTGGCATTCACGGCTTCGTAGCGGAAGGCGGGCATGATCAGTCCTTCGTCACCCGCAGCAATTCGGCCTGGGAGGTGGTGCCGTCAAGCAGCCAGCGTTCGCCGTCCTCGCGCATGGTCTGCATGCCGTCGCGCTGGGCGGCGGCGCGGATCTCGGCCTCGGACGCGCTGTGATGGATCAGTGCGCGGATTTCATCGGTGGTCTGCAGCAATTCGTAGACGCCGACCCGGCCCTGATAACCGCTTTGGCCGCACTGGTCGCAGCCGACCGCCTGCCAGTACTGGCCGTCCTGCTGCCGGCAGTGCGGGCACAGCTTGCGCACCAGCCGCTGCGCCAGCACGCCGAGCAGCGACGACGACAGCAGGAACGGCTCGATCCCCATGTCGAGCAGGCGCGTGACCGCGGCAGCAGAATCGTTGGTGTGCAGCGTCGCCAGCACCAGATGGCCGGTCAGCGAAGCCTGCACCGCGATCTGCGCGGTTTCCAGGTCGCGGATTTCGCCGATCATGATGATGTCCGGGTCTTGCCGCAGGATCGCCCGCAGCGCCTTGGCAAAACTCATGTCGATGCGCGGATTGACCTGGGTCTGGCCGACCCCGGCCAGATCGTATTCGATCGGGTCTTCCACCGTCAGGATATTGGTCGCGGTGGCATTCAGGCGCGTCAGCGCCGCATACAGCGTGGTGGTCTTGCCGGAGCCGGTCGGCCCGGTCACCAGCACGATGCCGTGCGGCTGCGCGATCAGCTTGGCGAACTGCGGCAGCAGCGCGTCGCTCATGCCCAAATGCTGCAAATCGAGCTGGCCGGCTTCCTTGTCCAAGAGGCGCAGCACCGCGCGCTCGCCGTGCCCGGTCGGCAGCGTCGAGACCCGCACGTCGACCGGCTTGCCGCCGACCCGCAGCGTGATGCGGCCGTCCTGCGGCAAGCGCTTCTCCGAGATGTCGAGCTGCGCCATGATCTTGATGCGCGAGATCAGCGCCGCGTGGATCGCCTTCTTCGGCCGCACCACATCGCGCAGCGAGCCGTCGATGCGAAAGCGCACCACCGAGGATTGCTCGAACGGTTCGATATGGATGTCGGACGCGCCCTCGCGCAGCGCCTGCGTGAGCAGCGCATTGATCATCCGGATCACCGGCGCATCGTCGGCCGATTCCAGCAGGTCCTCGATGGCCGGCATATCCTGCATCAGCCGGGTCAGGTCAAGATCGGACTCCACTTCATCGACCACTTGCGCGGCGTCGCCGCCGGAGCCGGCGTAGGCTTTGGCGATCTCGGCCTTGAGTTCGTCCTGCGGCATCGATTTCAGCCTGACGCGGCCGAAGCGGCGGCTCACTTCGGCAATCGCCGAAGGCGGCGTCGCATCCGAAAACCAGACCTCGACCGCATGTTCGCGATCATCGGCACGGCGGTAAGCCAGCAGCGAAAAATCGCGCGCATACGCAAACGGCAGCAGGCGGGCGTCGTTCAACATGGCGCTCATTACTTCCGCTCTGGCGCCGGCACGACGGGCGCGGTTTGAAGCGACGCGCCGCCGTTGCCGTTGGTGGCCGGGATGCCGGCTCCCGGCAGCGGCTTCAGGAACGTGCCGCCGACCGGCTGGCCGCCTTCCAGCGGCGGCAGGACCGGCGCCCCGGTATCGGGCAGCATCAGGGTTCGGGCCGGCTGGGCGGCAATTTCAGTGCCGCGGATGTAATCGTAACGGTCGGCCACCACGCTGGCGCTCTGTTCGTTGCTGCGGATCACGGTCGGCCGCAGAAACACCATCAGATTGGTTTTCTTGCGGCCGCGCTTCTGGTATTTGAACAGGTTGCCGATGACCGGGATGTCGCCCAGCCCCGGCACCTTCTCGACGCCGTCGCTGACGGTATCCTCGATCAGGCCGCCGAGCACGATGATCTGGCCGTCATCGGCCAGCACATTGGTTTCGATCGAGCGCTTGCTGGTGATGATACCGGCCGCATTGGCGGTGCTCTGGACCGCCGAAGTCTCCTGGTAAATCGCCATCCGCACCGTGCCGCCCTCGGAAATCTGCGGCCGCACCCGCAGCGACAGGCCGACGTCCTTGCGCTCGATGGTCTGGAACGGATTGACGCCGGCAGCGCCGCCCGACGCCTGCGTGGTGTACTGGCCGGTGATGAAAGGCACGTTCTGGCCGACGATGATTTTCGCTTCCTCGTTATCGAGCGTGATCAGGTTCGGCGTCGACAGGATATTGGTATTGGCGTCGGATTCCAGCGCCCGCGCCAGCGCGCCCAGGCCGAGTACGCCATTAATCTGGCGAAACACGCCCAGCGTCAGGCCGGTGCCCGGCAGCACCGCGCCCTTTCCGGTGCCCAGATTGAGGATATTGTCGCCGCCGGTGGAAAACGTAGTGCCGCCGCCGACCCGGTAATTGCTGCTGCTGTCGCCGGACAGGCCGAGCCACTGGATGCCGAACTCGGCCGCCTTGTCGGCGGTGACTTCGACGATCAGCGATTCGATATACACCTGGGCCCGGCGCACGTCGAGCTGGTCGATGACGCTGCGCAGATTGCGGTAAATCGGTTCGCTTGCCGTGATGATCAGGGTATTGGTGGCGGCATCGGCCTGGATGAAGCCGGCCGCGCCGCCGGCCGGCAATACGGCCGGGGCGGCGGAAGGCGGCATTGTTGCCGACATGCCGCTGGCCGTATTCAACGCCGGCGCCGAATACTGCGCCGGCGTCGCCGGGGTCGAGCCGGGTGCCGAGCCATCGGCGCCGACCACCGAGCGCAAGGTCAGCGCCAGCTTGGTGGCATCGGCGTTCTTCAGGTACACCACATGCACATTGCCGGGTTGCGCAGTCGGCTGATCCAGCTTGGCGATCAGCGCTTTGGCCAGGTTCGCGCGCGCCAGCGACGGCGCGCGCACGATCACCGCATTGGTGCGGCTATCGGCAATCAGGTTGACGCGCCCGGTATCGGCGCCGGGTGCCGCCGCGCCCGGCTCCAGCAGCTTATTCACCATGACCGCGATATCGCCGGCGATCGCATAGCGGATCGGCATCACATCCAGATCGCCGGTAGCGGGCGCGTCCAGCGCGGCGATGATCTTCCCCAGCCGGTTCAGATTGTCGGCATAGTCGGTAATGACCAGCGAATTGGTGCCAGGATTGGCATTGATCGTGTTGTTGGGAGAAATCAGCGGGCGCAATACCGTCACCAGGTTGCCGGCCGATTCATAATTCAGGCGAAAGATCCGGGTGCCGATCTGGTCGCCCTTGAGCCTGGCCGCATCGCTGCGGACCTGGGTCGGAGACGCCTGCAGTTTGGCATCGGCTTCCGGCACCACCTTGGTGAAGCCGTCGCCGGCCACCATCGCATAGCCCTGCAGCCGCAAGGCCGAAGCCAGCAGGTTGAAGGCCTGCGCCTTGGTCAGCGCAGTCTCGGCCACCAGATTGATGGTGCCCTTGACGCGCGGGTCGATGATGAAGGTGGTATTGGTGTAATGGCCGACCGCCTTGATCACCGCCTCGATATCGGCGCCGACGAAATTCAGCGTCGCTTCGTTGTCGGCCGCTGCCGGCCAGGCTGGCGGAATGAATGCCACGCCCAGCAGCATTGCCGCGGTGGCGCGCAAGCGCGGCCAGCGGGCGTGTTTCTTGATGTGTTTTTGCATGTCTTTCCCCGCCGCCGTAGCTGATTGTTTTTTCATTATTTGAACTCTAAAGCGATCACATCACGACCAGCCACCGTGCGGCGCTGGCCCAGTAAATTAAGCAGATTGGCCAGCCGTTCCCGGTCTGCGGCCGCAGCCTCGGCGGTGCCGGAAAAATGCAGCCGGCCCTGCTCGATCGCACCGCCGCCGTTCAGCAGCAGCGGTCCCTTGACCGTCTTCAGCAACAGCTGCGCGCTCTGCCCGCGCCAATCCATTGTCACCAGATAAGCGCCCAGCGGCTTGATCGGCGACAGGCGCGACGCGATATCTTCGATCTCCAGCCGCAATGTGCCCTGCAGGCCGATCTTTTGCCCCTGGCGCGCCACCTCCAGCATGTTCCAGGACAGACGCATCCGGCCGCTGGGCGCAATCGTATTCAGTGGCGCGCCCAGCCCGGCCAGCCGCTCTGCCGGCAATACGACTGCCGCCGCGCTGACCTGCCATTGCGACCAGCTGCCTTCGACGCTGACCGGCTGCGTCAGCGCCGCCGGATTTTCCAGCTGCAGCCTGACTTTCCCCAGCAACAGCAACGGCGACAGGCGCCACGAAAACCGGCCCGGCAGCAGGGGCGTAACCGGATCCGTCGGGCCGGGCGCACCGCCGATCGATGCCGAACCGCTCCACAGCGTGCCCTGCGCATCGCCCAGCGTCAGTCGCCCGGCGGTCTGCGCTTCCAGCAGCACGGCCATCCAGCTGGCCGGCACGTATGCCAGCACCGTGAGCGCGGCGCTGATGCAGCCGGCCAGCACCCAGAGCAGGATGCGCGCCACTCAATCGGCCTTTTGCGCGCGCAGGGTCAGGCTGGCATTGACGCTGCCGGCCGCTGCGGTGGCGGTGACGCTGGCCTCGGCCACCGCCAGCCGCATCGTCTTCTGCAAGCCCTGCACGGCATCCAGCAGCGCGCTGAAAGGGACTTCGGTAAATTGCAGCCGGGCAAAACCGCCGCTCCACACCACGTTTTGCGCTTGCAAGCCATTTTTCTGCAGCGCCGCCTCGATGCTCTCCTTGCTTGCGGCCACCGCATCCGGCGCCGCTGCCGCCGGCAAGGCTGCCGCCTGCTTGGCCAGCGCCTGCAGTTGCGCGGCCTGCAGCCGCAGCACCGGCAGGTTCTTGTACAAGCGGACGCGGCCCTGGAGCGCCGGGTCGATCAGCAGCGCATACGACAGCCCCAGCAGCAGCACCGCGCCGGCGGCGCCGAGCAGGATCCGCTCGCGGCCATTGCGCGCAGCCCAGAACAGCGCCGCGGCAGCGCGCATCCCGGCCAGGCGGCCGGGCTGGAGCGCCAGTTTTCCGGAAAGTTTATCGCGCAGGCTCATGGCGCGCTCCTGATCTGCCAGACGCCGGCGCCCTGCTCGGTCAGCGCCAGCTTACGGGCAGTCAGCGCCGGCCGGATGCTGGCAGCGGTGAGCGCATCGGCTGGCTTGATGCGCACCAGCAGGCTGCGCTCGCGGTATTCGAGCGCGGCAATAGTCGCTTTGCCGGCCTGCGGCAAGCCGCTCCAGGCGCTGCCGAAGCCGCTCGCCAGCGCCAGAAAATCATCCGGCCCGACCCGGCCAGAACCTTGCCGTGCGGCATTGATTTTTTGCTGCATCTGCGCCAGCGGATCGATAATCACGCCTTCTTTCGGAAAAGCGGCGCGGAAAGTCCGGTTCATGCCGTCATGCAGCAAATCCGCTTCGCGCTGCATGCGCAGCCAGCTGACATTGAGCCCGACCACCTGCACCAGCAGCGCCAGCAGCGCCAGCGCCGCCGGCCAGCGCCACGGTCGCCAGTTCAGTTGCGGGCCGGCCGCCGCACCCAGGCCGGCCATCAAATCGAGCGGTGCGCCTCTGGCCGCGGCGGCGCACTGAACCCAGTCCTCCGCCACGATCTGCAGTTGCGCATCGCCGGCGGCAGCCTGCCGATACGCCGCCATGCTGGCCGGCGCCACCTGCAGCGCCAGGGCGGATTGCGGCGCCATCAGCCGGATTGCATCGAGGACTTCGCGCGCCGCATCATCGCCGCTGCTGCCGATGCAAAAGCCGATGCCGTCCTGCCCCGGCCAGCGCAACGCAACATCGTTGTCTGCGCCAAATGCAGTAACTGCTCCGGTTACCGTTGCGGACTGGAGCGGCAGGCACAGCTGTGCCGGCACCGCTGCCAGCCGGCGCGCGCCCATCCCGGTCAGAGTGGCCGACAACTGCTCCAGCCAAGCGCGCTTGACCACCGCCACCGTGCGCATGCCGCCCTCCTGCGCTGCGCCCACCGCAAACGCGCACTCGGCCGGATCCGACATCAATTGATCCTCGACCAGATTCGGCAGCGCCGCCTTCAAGCGGGCACCGGACAGCGGCGGCACCTGCACCCGCAGCAGGCTGACATCGCTGGCGGCCAGTAGCAGCACCACCCGCGCCGCCTGCCGGACCGCCTCGGCCAAACCGGGCAGCGTCGAGCGCCCCTCGCGTTCCAGCGCGCCGCTGTTTGACAGCAGCGCAAACCGGCATGGCAACGGCGCGCTCGCAGCGATGCAGGCGGCTTCGGGCGGATGGCGTAGATACAGTATGCTCACGGTGTCTGATTTTCTTAAAATTAGTTATCCCGCATCCAGATCAGTCTGGTGCTGCCGCCGTTGCGCTCGATCAGGGCCTGCATGTCCATGCTGGCACGGTTCAGGCGCACTGTACCGTAGACGATGAAAAAACTCGTCGCTACCGCAAATTCGCTGGCGTTGGCGGCGCCAGCCTTGCCCTGCGGCAAATGCGCAATGAAATCGGCACTACTGCGAAAATACGCCTTTTCGCGCGCGGCGACCAGTGCCGCAGCATCCGATTGCGAAAGTGTATCAATCCTGGCCGCCAGCACCTCGGCTGAAGCGGTATTCACATTGAGCTGCGCCGGGGCCGGCAGCATCACCACGAAATCGCGCAACGCAGCAAGCGTCGGCGCGGTAAAGCCCGGTACCGCCAGCACATCATCGACCTGCAACAGCGCCAGCGGCTGGCCGGCACTGCCGGCTGTTCCCGCAGCCGCCGGTTGAGCGCGCGCCACCGCATCGGCCACCGCCTGCGCCAGTGCGGCATTCAGCTGCAGGCTGCCCAGCAGGCGAGCAAAGACTGCGACTTCACGCGGATTGACGGTGCCGCCCTGCGCCAAATTGGCGAGATTGAAGCGCGCCTGCGCATCCACGATCCGGCCCGACAAGGTGGCGTCGCTCTGATCGCTGCCGCTGCGGCCGTTTTCGACATACTGGTCGAGCCGGGTTTCCGCCAGCGGCACTGCCCACGGCTCGTCCAGCGTATCGACGCTGGTAAATTTGGCATCTTCGCGCAACACCAGCCGCGCCCAGTCGAGCGCGCCGCGCAAAATCCACTTGGTTTGCAAATGCAGCCGCTGGTTCTCGATCGAGCGCACCTGCACCTGTTGCTGCCAGAACAGACTGGCCACGATCGTCACCGCCAGCGCGGTCAGCATCAGCGCGGTGATGATGGCCACGCCGCGCTGGGATGCCAATGCCGCGCGCTTCATGACGCCCCCAGCAGAAAAACCTTGGTCATGCGCAGCTCCGGGCCGCCCTGCAGCACGACTTCCAGCCCGCTCGGGTTGGCTGTGTTGGCGGCGCTGCCGGCATCAGCGCGCCAGCCGGCGTCATCGTCAAACCACAACTGCAGCGTCAGGCCCGAGATCGCGCTTTGCAAAGCCACCGCGGGGCTGTCGGCATCGGTGCCGCCGATGCTGGCCTGCCACAGCGCATCGAGCGCCGCCAGATCGCGGGTGGCGAGCGATTCGCGCCGGATCAGCACGCCATCGCGGATCCGGTAAGCGACCACTTGCAGACGCGACGGCTGATCGTCGGCGAACACGCTGCGAATCAGCGTCAGGCGCCCGTCTTGCGCGGCCAGCGTGGCGCGCCCGCCGATGTCGGCGCGGCTGGCCAGATGTTCGGTATCGCTTTGCAGCTGCGCGAACGCCAGTTGCAGGCCGCGGGTCTGCTCCAGCTCGGCGGTCAGCGCCACGCGGGCACGCACGATGCCGTCCAGCCCGCGCCAGCCGAGCACCGCGACGATCGCCAGAATGCCGATGGCGACCAGCAATTCGATCAGGGTAAAGCCGCGATGGCTACGCTTATAAGCCATTCGGCACCACCTGCACCAGCTTGATGATGCGCCGCTCCATGCTGCCGGATTCGAACACGCTGACTTCGACCCGGCGGAAATTCGGGTTCGGGGTAGCGACCACTTCCTCCTCGCATACCAGTTGCAGGCGGCCCTGCGGGCAATCGAAGCTGCGCTTGCCGAAGGCCGGCCATTCGCGCGCCAGGCGGATCTGGCTCAGACGGTTTTCGGCCGACCAGTTGGCCATCATCGCGGCGCGCAAGCCTTCGCTGTTCTGGGTCAGGCTGCCGACCGCGCGCAGGCTCGCGCCCAGCGCGGTGCCGACGATCACCAGCGCCACCAGCACTTCGAGCAGGGTGAAGCCGGCGCTGCGGCGCGGCAATGTAGGTGGAAAAACGCGTTGCATCTCAATCCGCCACGAAATGGCCGACGCCGTCGGCCCGGACCGCGACGCTGACCGCGGCCAGAGACAGCGTCAGCACGAACGGCTTGTCGACCGGCTCGCGCCCGAACACGATGCGCAGCGGCAGCGCGTCGGTGGCCAGCGGCGGGTCGATCGCCAGCGCCAGCGGGGCGCGCTTGAACGCGCGTTCGCGCAGCAAATCATCGCCGGTAATGACCTGCCAGGCGTTATCCTCGCGCACCAGGAAGCGGTACCGCTCCGGCTCCACCTCGAACGCGACCGGCCGGTTGCGCACGATCGCCTCGTCGCGCGCCAGTTGCAGCAGCAGCGCGATGCGCTGCGCCTCGTTGTGCAAGCTCTGGCGCGCATCCGGCACTGCATTGAACGCCACCACCCCGAGCGTGATGCCCAGGATCACGATCACGATCATCAGTTCCAGCAAAGTGAAGCCGGACGCCGGCAGGCGGCATCGGCAGTACCGCAACCTCGGGCGGATAGTTACTGATCCCACGAGCCGATGTCGGCATCGTTGCCGGTGCCGCCCGGCTGGCCGTCGGCACCGAACGAAAACACGTCGATCTCGCCCTTGATGCCGGGCGACAGCAGCTGATACGCGCCGCCCCACGGGTCTTTCGGCAACTTGTCCAGGTAACCGCCGGTTTTCCAGCCGCTGGCGGCAGGGCCGGTGGTCGGACGCGCAATCAGCGCCTGCAAGCCTTGTTCGGTAGTCGGGTAGCGCTGGTTATCGAGCTTGTACAGCTTGAGCGCCTGCATGATGGTCGCAATATCCTGCTTGGCGGCGACGATGCGCGCCTCGTCGGTGCGGCCCATCAGCTTCGGCACCACCAGCGCGGCCAGCACGCCCAGGATCACGACCACCACCATGATCTCGATCAGGGTGAAGCCGCGCTGCACCGCAGCACCCAGACGGCGCGATGCATGGAATGT
>NZ_AVCC01000008.1 GCF_000622895.1 Herminiimonas sp. CN | reverse complement strand
ATGCATTTTTTGAAAAATATAATTTGCATTGGATCATTTATCATGTGTTTTTGATATGCCGCTGAAATCGAGGCAAATTATTTGATAATTCGCAATTCTGTATTTGGTGATTCGATTCGACTTACACATTTTTGCCATCAAATTGCAGCATTGAATCAATTTGCAACAGTAATTCCTGCTGTGTTCAAAAAAACAATCACTTTCAAAAATGCATTTTGCCGTTTCTCGGTCCCCTTGATCATGCAACACCATGCTAGTGCCCCAGGCAATAAGGGATTTCCAGATTTTTGCGATAAAAGCCGATCTGGCATGGTGTTTGCACTGGGAGTCATGTGCACGGCGCACTTGTTGCAAAGACCAATCACATAATCACTTTAGGAATGAGGACGACATGAATCTCGCAGACATCAGCAAATTAGGCGTCAAGAACCCCTTCAAACAACGTTACGATAATTTCATCGGCGGCAAGTTCGTGGCGCCGGTCAAGGGCGAATATTTCGCCAACGTCACACCGATTACCGGTCAGCCCTTCTGCGAAATCGCGCGTTCCACCGCAGAAGACATTGAGCTCGCACTTGATGCAGCGCATGCGGCCAAGGATGCATGGGGCAAAACTTCCCCGGCCGAACGCGCCAACATCCTCAACAAGATTGCCGACCGGATGGAAGCCAATCTTGAATTGATCGCTACAGCCGAAACCATCGACAACGGCAAGCCGATCCGTGAAACCATGGCCGCTGACATTCCGCTGGCGATTGACCACTTCCGTTACTTTGCCGGCTGCATCCGGGCCCAGGAAGGCAGCGTTTCCCAGATCGACTCCGAAACCTACGCGTATCACTTCCATGAGCCGCTCGGCGTAGTCGGTCAGATCATTCCGTGGAATTTCCCGATTTTGATGGCGGTCTGGAAGCTGGCGCCTGCGCTGGCTGCCGGCAATTGCGTGGTCATGAAACCGGCGGAACAGACGCCGGCCTCGATTATGGTCTTGATGGAAGTCATCGGCGATCTGTTGCCTGCCGGCGTATTGAACATTGTCAACGGTTTTGGCCTGGAAGCAGGCAAACCGCTGGCTTCCAATAAACGCATCGCCAAGATCGCCTTCACCGGCGAAACCGGTACTGGCCGCCTGATCATGCAATACGCGGCGCAAAACCTGATCCCGGTCACGCTGGAGCTGGGCGGTAAATCGCCGAACATCTTCTTTGCCGATGTGATGGATGCGGATGACGAATTCTTCGACAAGTGCCTGGAAGGTTTCGCGATGTTCGCGCTGAACCAGGGTGAAGTCTGCACCTGCCCATCGCGCGTGTTGATCCAGGAGTCGATCTACGAAAAATTCATGGAACGCGCGATCAAGCGCGTAGCCGCCATCAAGCAGGGCAATCCGCTCGATGCGACCACGATGATCGGCGCCCAGGCTTCTCAGGAACAAATGGAAAAAATCCTGTCCTACATTGACATCGGCGCGCAGGAGGGTGCCAACAAGCTGATCGGCGGCGAACGCAACAACCTCGGTGGCGATTTGGCCGGCGGCTATTACATCAAGCCGACAGTATTCCTCGGCAACAACAAGATGCGTATCTTCCAGGAAGAGATTTTCGGGCCGGTGCTGTCGGTCACCACCTTCAAGGATGAAGCGGAAGCGCTGGAAATCGCCAACGATACCCTGTACGGTCTGGGTGCCGGCTTGTGGACCCGCGACGGTTCGCGTGCGTTCCGTGTCGGTCGCGCGATTCAGGCCGGTCGTGTCTGGACCAATTGCTACCACCTGTACCCAGCCCACGCTGCGTTCGGTGGTTACAAACAGTCCGGTATCGGCCGTGAGAACCATAAGATGATGCTGGACCACTACCAACAGACCAAAAACCTGCTGGTCAGCTATAGTCCTAAGGCACTGGGCTTCTTTTAAGCCTTGAGGTCTTGAGCGCGCCTTGCTTGTTGCAAGGCGCGCTGCATTTTTTCATGGAGTTGATATGACGCATACAATCCCTCGCGTGATGGCAACCCGGGAGACGCTGGATCTGCTGCAGGTACTGCGCGCCAAACACGGACCGCTGATGTTCTTTCAATCCGGCGGCTGTTGCGACGGCAGTGCGCCCATGTGCTATCCGGCCGGTGAATTTGCGGTGAGCGATTCCGATGTCCATTTGGGCGATCTGGATGGCACGCCGTTTTATATGGGAGCGGAGCAGTTCGAATACTGGAAGCACACGCAACTCATAATCGATGTGGTGAGCGGCAATGGCGGCATGTTTTCGCTGGAAAACGGGTCAGGCAAGCGTTTTTTGACGCGTTCGCGCTTATTCACCGACGATGAGTATGCTACCTTGGAACAACAGGGCCAGACCTGAGAATCCTGCCAACAGGGGAGCTGATTTGACGCTAGGCGTGACATCCATTTGCAAATCGTTCGGCCAGCGCAAGGCGCTGGATAACGTCAGTCTCCACGTTGCCGCCGGCGAATTCCTGGTGCTGCTCGGACCCAACGGCGCTGGCAAGACCACGCTGTTCCAAATTCTCTCCGGACTCTTCACTGCCGACCAGGGCAGTGCCGTGATTTGCGGAGCAGACATCGGCAAAACCCCGATTTCAGCCTTGTCGCACCTGGGGATTGTATTTCAGCAACCGGCCCTGGATCTGGATCTGAGCGTTATCGCCAATTTGCAATTTCAGGCCGATCTGCACGGCATTGCGCGAGCCGAGGCAAAACAGCGCATTGCCGCCTGCCTGGCGCGCTTTGGCTTGTCGGAGCGCGCCCAGGATAGTGCACGGGTTCTGTCCGGAGGCAACCGGCGCAAGGTGGAACTGGCGCGCGCCTTGCTGACACGCCCCAAATTACTGTTGATGGATGAAGCAACGGTCGGCATTGACCCGGCTTCGCGCATGCAGATCATTGCGGACGTCAAAGCCCTGTGCAAGGAACAGAACATGGCGGTCCTGTGGGCCACGCACCTGGTGGATGAAGCCGAGAGCGCGGACCGCATCATCGTGATGGCCAAGGGCCGGGTGCAATTCGATGGACTCTCGGCAGAATTGCTTGCCAGTCAGGAATGCGCGACCCTGACCGATGCTTTTTTACGTTTGACCGCATAAAACAAAAGGGGAGATGGCATCATGAAAATAACAATGCGAAAATTTCTGCCGGCGGGCGCAATGACGGTTGCGATTGCGCTGCTGTTTGCAGTGCCTGCCTTGGCCAAGCAAACCGGAGCGGTGTTCATCTCCAGTGAAAAAGACAACCTGATTACCGTGCTGGACGGCAAGACCCAACAACAGGTTGCCTCGATCAAGGCCTGCAAGCGACCGCGCCACATGCAACTGACGCCTGACCATCAGCGCCTGATTGCTGCCTGCGGTGATGATGGCAGTGCAATCGTGATTGATGTTTCCACAAGGAAAATAATTGAAAAAATTCCTCTGGAAGAGGGTGTCGAGATATTTGACCTGTCGCCCGACGGCAAAAAGCTCTATTTTTCGAATGAGGACGAGGCAACCATCGTAGCGGTGGATCTTGCCAGCAAAAAAGTACTCAAGCAGTTCAAAGTCGGTGCGGAGCCGGAAGGCGTACTGGTGACGCCGGACGGCAAGACGCTGTATGCAACTTCCGAAGGTGCCGGCATGGTGCATGTGATCGATCTTGTCACTGGAAAAATCGTCAAAAATATCGAAGTCGGCAAGCGGCCGCGCCGTTTTGCGCTGAGCCCGGACGGCAAGGAACTATGGGTCACCTGCGAACTGGGCGGAGCGGTGAGCATTATCCGCACTGCCGACAATACTGTCGCCGGCACCATCAAGTTTCAGCCCAAGGGCTTTCGCGCGGACGATGTGACTCCGGTGGGTATCGTGATGAGCACCGATGGCAAGACCGCCTTCGTGGCGCTGGGCAAGGCCAATCATGTGGCGGTAGTCGATGTGGCCAGTCGGGCGGTGAAGAACCTGATTCTGGTCGGAAAGCGCGCCTGGGGCCTGGCGCTGTCACGCGACAATGCGGCGCTGTATGTCGCCAACGGTTTGTCGGACGATGTCTCGGTGGTGGACGTGGCTAGGGGGCGCGCGGTGAAAACGGTGAAAGCCGGTCGGGTGCCGCACAGCGTGGTGATCGATGATTAAGCTACAGCGCAATTGCAGGGCTGGTCGCTGGCAAGGGTTGTTTGCGGGTGCGCTGCTGGCAATTGTGGGCAGCGCCGCGCAGGCGCGTGGCTTGACGATCGGCGTTGTATTTTCTCCCGACGATGCGCGCTATGCAACCAAGCTGCTGGAAAAGAGCTACCCCGGCCACCCGCTGGGACGGCCCAAGGCGGGCGCGGAGGTCGCCATCGCCGAATCGGATTTCCAGCTTGCCAATGCGGGGCTGAAAGTCACCTTGCAGGATGTGCCGCTGAATAATATCCAGCAGGCGCGCGCCCAGATCGTTGCAATGGCGCAGAAGGGCTTCCGGTATTTCTTGCTTGATCTACCCGGCGCGTCTGTGGCGGAGTTGAGCAGGGCACTGCAAGGCACCGATGTGCTGCTGTTCAATGTGTCGGCGCCCGAGGATAATTTGCGCCGCGCCGCCTGCAGCGCGAACCTGTTCCATGCGCTGCCGGACGAATCGATGATGGCGGATGCTACCGCGCAATTTTTGACTGCGCACAAGTGGACCAAAGTCCTGCTGCTGACCAGCACGGTAGCCGCCGATGCATCGCGCATCAGCGCGACCCGGCAAGCAATCAAGCGCTACGGCATCAAGGTGGTGGCCGATAAAACATTCAAGCTGTCGAATGATCCGCGCGAGCGCGATCTGGGCAATGTGGCTTTGCTCACTGCGGGAGTGGATGCCGATGCGGTGTGGGTGGTGGACGCCGACGGCGAATTTGCGCGCGATGTGCCGTATCGCACCAATCTGCCGCGACCGGTGGTTGGCAGCGCCGGACTGGTGGCCGAAGCCTGGCAAACTTCCTGGGAACGCTACGGCGCGCCGCAATTGTCGCGGCGCTTCAAGAAGATAACGAATCGTCCGATGGCCGGCGCGGATTGGGCGGCATGGATTGCCACCAAGGCGATACTCGAGGTCGCGCTCAAAGTGCCGGATGCACGCCAGCACCGGAACGCGTTGCGCAGCCCGGATCTGGCGCTGGACGGTTTCAAGGGTGCAAGACTCTCGTTTCGCCCCTGGGACCAGCAATTGCGGCAACCGGTGTTTCTGGCGCATGGCGGCATTGGCGGCGGTATCGCCGGGGTAGCGCCGTTCGACGGTTTTTTGCACCCGACCAATAACCTCGATACCCTGGGTGCCGACCAGAAGGAATCGCCCTGCAATTTAAGCGATAGTCCCGCCGGCGGGAAAAAATGAGAACCGCGCACGCCCTGCTGGCCTTGCGCGCGATCGCCGGCCGCGAAATCCATAAATTCCTGCGCCAGCCGGGGCGTCTGGTTTCGTCGCTGGTGCGTCCGGCTCTGTGGCTGGTGGTTTTTGCCGCCGGATTCCAGAACGTATTCGGGGTGGCGATCCTGCCGCCTTACGACACTTACGTCGAATACCGGGTCTACATGGTGCCGGGACTGGCGATGATGGTGTGCCTGTTCAATGGCATGCAATCGTCGCTGGCGATGGTATACGACCGCGAGATGGGCGTGATGCGGCTGCTGCTGACAGCGCCGCTGCCGCGCGCCTATCTGCTGGCGTGCAAGCTGCTCGGCACCACTTTTCTGTCAGTCTTGCAGGTCATCGCCTTCTTCTTGCTGGCGCTGCTGTTCGGCATCGATCTGAGCCTGCGGCAAATCGCCATCGCGATGCCGGTCGTGGCGTTGGGCGCGTTCATGCTGTCGGCCTTCGGTCTGATGCTGTCGGTCTACATCAAGCAACTGGAAAACTTCGCCGGCACCATGAATTTCGTGATTTTTCCGATGTTCTTCCTGTCCACCGCCTTGTATCCGCTGTGGAAAATCGAGGAATCGGGCGCAAAGTGGATCTACCTCCTTACCCGCTTCAATCCATTTACCCATGCCATTGAAGCACTGCGTTTTGCCTTGTATGGACAGATCGAACCTACGTCGCTGGCGGTGGTTGTTGCCAGCACCATCGTCTTTTACCTGATTGCAGCCGTCGGCTACGACCCGCAGCGGGGTTTGATCAAATCCGCCCGATAAACACTGTTTGGAGCAGCACCATGCCTACCCGTTTCCTGCTTCGCATTCTGGCGGCCCTGCTGTTGCTGGCTCCTATGATTGCTGCGCGCGCGGCTGAAAAACCATTAACGCCGCTGCGTGTCGGCGTGCTGGAATTCGGCACCGTCAATTGGGAGCTGAGCGTAATTCAGAGCCGGGAGCTGGCAAAAAAGCGCGGCATCGATTTGCAGATTGTGCCGCTGGCATCCGGCGACGCTTCTACTGTAGCGCTGCAAGGAGGCGCGGTTGACATGATCGTGTCCGACTGGATCTGGGTCACTCGCCAGCGCGCCGAGTCCAATCTGTACACCTTTGTCCCGTATTCGAATGCCGTCGGTTCGGTGATGGTGAAATCCGATAGTGGCATCCGGCAATTGGCTGATTTGCGCGGCAAGAAGCTGGGCATAGCCGGCGGCCCGTCCGATAAAACCTGGCTGCTGCTGCGCGCTTATGCACAGAAGAAGCTCGGTGTCGATCTGACGCAATTCACCGAGCCGAGCTATGCCGCGCCGCCGCTGCTGAACCAGCTGGCCCTGCGTGGGCAAGTCGATGCGGCGCTGAACGCATGGCATTATGCGGCCCGCCTGGAGGTGGCCGGGATGCATGCATTGATCGAGCTGCCGGAAATTCTGCACGGGCTGGGAATTGACAAGCCGATTCCGCTGATCGGTTGGGTGTTCCGCGAAGATTGGGCCGCGCCCAATACCGTAACGGTCAAAAACTTCCTGGCCGCATCGTATGAGGCGAAAGCGATTCTCGCCAGTTCGGACGTGCAATGGGACCAGCTCAGGCCAAAAATGCGGGCTGAAAACGATGCGGTATTCAAGGCGCTGCGGTCAAAATATCGCGCAGGTATTCCGACCTGTTCCGATCCGGCCACCATGACTGCTGTCGCGGCCACCTTCAAAGTGCTGGCCGACACCGGCGGTGAAAAACTGGTAGGTAAATCGAAGAGTCTGGCAAGCGGCACCTTCTGGCCCGGCTTCTCCCTGCCGCCATGCAGCGCACCTTGAATCCGGCATTGAACCCGGTCCGCCCCAGTACGCGATTCGGGAGCCGCTGGACGCGTATCCTGCCGGTATTGCTGGTGGCATGCGTGTGGCAAGTGCTGGCGATAAGCCTGGACAGCAAAACCCTGCCGCCGCCCAGTGCGGTGATATCGACTCTCTGGCAAGAACTGCGCACCGGCGATCTGTTGTTCCATCTCGGCATGACGTTGCGCCGGGTCGCGCTCAGTTTTACCATTGCGATGCTGATCGGCGTGGCACTCGGCATCCTGATGGGTGCATCGAAGATCTGGGATCGCCTGCTTGATGCGCTCTTGATTCTTGGGCTGAACATTCCTGCGCTGGTAACCATCATCCTGTGCTACATCTGGTTCGGGCTGTCGGAAACGGCGGCAGTAATCGCGGTGGCTGTAAACAAGATCCCGATGGTGATCATCAGCCTGCGCGAAGGCGCCCGCGCGGTCGACCAGAATCTGCTGCAGGTGGCGCGGGTGTACAGACTGTCACGCCGCGATACGTTCTTCAAGGTGTACTTGCCACAACTGGCGCCGTATCTGTTCGGTTCGGCCCGCAATGGCCTGGCGCTGATCTGGAAAATCGTACTGGTGGTGGAATTGCTGGGACGCAGCAACGGCGTCGGCTTTCAGATCGGTAATTTTTTCCATTTCTTTGATATCACCGGTATTCTGGCCTACACGCTGGCCTTTGCGCTGGTTGTGTTCGGTATCGAGGCGCTGCTGTTGCGCCCGCTGGAAACCTACCTGAACCGGTGGCGCGCATGACGCTGACAGTCGATATCCGCAAGAAAGCGTATCCCAACGGTTGTTGTGCGATTGAAAACCTGCAATTTTCCGCACAGCGAGGCGAGTTCATCGCGATAGTCGGCCCGTCCGGCGCCGGCAAGACCACCTTGCTGAACCTGATCGCCGGGCTCGATCGGAATTTGGACGGCAGCATCGCGTTGCGTTCCGGGGCGGCGCCGGCACGACCCACAATCGGCTTCATGTTTCAGGAGCCGCGCCTGATGCCGTGGCTGACCGTGCAGCAAAATCTGGAGCTGGTGCTGGCCCCGCAAGCGCGGCTCCAGCAAGTGGTGCAGCTGCAGGATATGCTGGGACTGGTCGGCCTGCCGGGCTGCGGTGCGCTGTTCCCCGGCCAATTGTCGGGCGGCATGCAGCGCCGGGTCGCGCTGCTGCGGGCCTTCATCGTCGAGCCGGAGGTATTGCTGATGGACGAGCCGTTTCAGTCGCTCGATGCACCCACCGCCGATCAGCTCCGAACCCTGCTGCAAGAGCTGTGGCAGCGCACGCGCCCGAGCGTGCTGTTCGTCACCCATAGCCTGCGCGAAGCGCTCAGCTTGGCCGACCGGGTGCTGTTCCTGTCGGCCCGGCCTTCCCGGATCATCCTGGACCTGCCGGTCGATCTGTCGCGCCCGCGCACTATCGAAGACGCGGCGGTGCAGAAATTGCATGCTTCCCTGCTGGAGCGCTATCCGCAACTGCTGGAAGGGCAGCTTGCACCTCCTCCGGAAAAATCATGCACGGTGCATTCCTGCATGCGGTAAATGGCAATCAATGCCGCATCGATTGCTGATTAATACTGCGGCATGTATTTTTCATGATGGCATATAAAATATGCGATAAACACAGTGTTTATCGACATACCGGCATCTTATTCTATTCGGCCCAGCGCTGTTTCAGGGCGCGCAAGGCGACCGCTACAGAAAATCGCTAGGCTCGGCTCCAGCCATTCGCGATGCCCGGTTCCCGTATTTCTGGTGTTCCCATTTTTTTCATCATTCGATAATAGCCGTCATGCTCCGGGCGTTCCGGATCATTTGTCTATCGGAAAGGATGTCGCCATGCCCAAGGAATCTGCCGGAGTGAGTCTGGACGGCCAGGGCAAGCCGCTGTGGCTGGCGCTGGAATTGACCTACCGCTGTCCGCTGAAATGTTCGTGGTGCAGCAACCCGCTCAATTTTGAGAACTACGCGGCGCTCGAACTGTCGACCGACGAGTGGCGGCGCGTGATGCGCGAAGCGCGCGCGCTGGGTTCGCTGCAGGTCGGCTTCACCGGCGGCGAGCCGCTGCAGCGCAGGGATCTGGAACAGCTGGTGGCCTACGCCGAGGAAATCGGCCTGTACAGCAACCTGATTACTTCCGGCGTCGGCCTGACCGAAGAACGCCTGATCGCGCTGAAACAGGCCGGCCTGAAGCAAATCCAGCTGTCGCTGCAATCGACCGAGGCCGCGCTGACCGATGAACTGGTCGGCGCCAAGGCGCATGCGCTGAAGCTGGAAGCGGCGCGGCTGATCAAGGCGCACGGCTTTCCGATGGTGCTGAACATGCCGGTCGGGCGCCAGAACATTTCTCAGGTAGGCGCGATGATCGAATATGCGGCCGGCCTCGGCGCCGAATACCTGGAACTGGCCAATCTGCAGTACTACAACTGGGCGTTGATCAATCGCGAAGAGCTGATGCCGAGCCTGGAGCAGGTGCGCGCAGCGGAAGCGGTAGTGCAGGATTGGCGCGCACGGCTGGGCAAGAAGATGGCGATTTATTACGTGATTCCCGACTATTACGAAGACCGCCCGAAGGCTTGCATGAACGGCTGGGGCGCGATCCACCTGACCATTGCGCCGGACGGCGTGGCGATGCCGTGCCAGGAGTCGCGCATGATTCCGGGCCTGGAGTTCGTGTCGGTGCGCGATCAGCCGCTGGACTGGATCTGGCACGAGTCGCCGCTGTTTCGCAAATATCGCGGACTGGACTGGTTGCCAGAACCATGCCGGACTTGCGACGAACGCGAGAAGGATTTCGGCGGCTGCCGCTGCCAGGCTTTCCTGCTGACCGGCGACGCCGGCAATACCGATCCGGCCTGCAGCAAATCGCCGCACCATCATCTGATCCAGGCCGCGGTGCAGGCGGCAGCGCAGCCGATCCGCTTCCACAAGCCGCTGGTCAGGCGCGCCAACGGCGTGATGTCGACCGCCTTCATGGAGGAATGAATGCGCCATCCCTATGACACGGCGGCCGGCACTCTGATGTTGGGTGCGCTGTTGACGCTGGCGCTGCTGGCGCTGCTGCATTTTGTGATTCTGTGAGGCTGCCATGGAAGCCGCGATATTCGATCTGCTGCTGCGCTGGGTACACTTTCTGGCCGGCCTGATCTGGGTCGGCCATAACTATTCCAGCGTGGTGCAGCGGCCGACCTATCGGCCGCTGTGCGCCGAGGATCTGAGCAACGACGACAGCCCGCGCTTTCAGGCGCTGCTGCATCGCGAGCATGGCGTGTTCCGCTGGGCATCCGTGGTGACCTGGAGCGCCGGGCTGCTGATGCTGTGGCATCGCGGCACGCTGGGCGGAGCGCTGAGCCTGCACGCCGCGCTGGCGCCGATCGGGATCGGCATGTATATCGGCACGCTGATGATGCTCAACGCCTGGTTCGTGCTGTGGCCGCACCAGCAGAAGGTGCTGGGGCTGGTGCCGGCAACCATCGCCGAACGGCTGCGCTGTTCGCGCATCAGCCACCTGTCGTCGCGCACCAACACCATGCTGTCGTTGCCGCTGCTGTTCTTCATGGCGGCGGGCGCGCACGGCGGCGCTTACCTGTTCAAATGAGCGCCTTCAATTTTGCCTCCGGCCCGGCCCGTTTGCCGGACGCAGTGCTGGCGCGTGCGCAGCAGGAGTTGCTGCGGCGCGGCGCGGATGGCGCCTGTGTTGCCGAACGGCCGTTTACCGGCGCCGCCTTTCGCGCCATGCTGGCGCACGCCCGCCAGCGCCTGGCTGAGTTGCTGGCGCTGCCGGACAACTACCGGATCCTGTTCCTGGCCGGCGGCGCGATGCACCAGTTTTCGATGGTGCCGCTCAATCTGCTGGGCCACTCGCGCCGCGCCGCCTATGCCGATTCCGGCTACTGGTCGCGGCGCGCGATGGCCGAGGCCGCGCGCTACGCCGAAGTGACGCTGGCCGCGCAATTCGCCGGCAGTGCTCCGCTGGCGGCGCCGCCGCTGGATGGCTGGCAGCTGCCGGCCGGCAGCGCGTATTGCCACATCACGCCCAATGAAACCGTCGATGGCGTCGCCTACCCGGCGCTGCCCGACTGCGGCAGCGTCCCGCTGGTGGCGGACGCGACTTCGTCCCTGCTGACCGCGCCGCTGGACGTGTCGCGCTTCGGGCTGATCTACGCCGCTGCGCAGAAAAACATCGGGATTGCAGGCATGACGCTAGTGATCGTGCGCGAGGATCTGCTGCAGCGGCCGGCGCCGCTGGTGCCGACGCCGTTTTCCTACCGGGTCCAGGCCGAACAGCACAGTTGCGTCAACACGCCGCCGACCGTCGCGATCCACCTGGCCGGCATGGTGTTCGACTGGATCGCCGACAATGGCGGGCTGGCCGCGATGGGCGAAATCAACCGGCGCAAGGCGGCGCAACTGTATGCGGCGATCGATGCCAGCGGCGGCTTTTACCATGCGCCGGTGGCGATCGGCCATCGCTCCACAAGCAATGTCCGCTTTCACCTGGCCGACGCGGCGCTGACCGAGGCCTTTCTTGCCGCGGCAGAGGAGCGCGGCCTCACTAATTTACGCGGCCACAGCCAGATCGGCGGGCTGCGCGCCAGCCTGTACAACGCGATGCCGGAAGCCGGTGTGGCGGCGCTGATTGCCTGCATGGCCGACTTTATGCGGCGTTACGGATGATGTTTTCCCTGCCGCGCTTGGGACTGGCAGGCGGAATCGACCGTGATGGCAGCCGCGCCGCCGAATTGCTGGCGGCCGGATTCGACAGCGTCGAGTTCGGCACCGTTACGCCCGACCCGGAGCCGGGCCGCCATCCGGGCGTCGCGCTGCTGGCGCAACGCCTTGCAGCGCTGGGTTCCCGCCTGCCGGAGAGTCAGAATAGGGCGCAAATCGGCATCGGCCTGGGTCTGGGGCAGGGCGCAGAGCTGACCGCGCTGGGCGCGCACTGGCTGGCCGGGTTGCAGGTGGCGTGGCCGGTCGCCGATTACCTGAGTTTCAATTTGAGTGCGGCGGCCTACCGGCCTCTGCTGGAGGCGGAGCATGCGGCACTGCTGACAAGGGCGCTGGCCGCTGTTGCCAACGAGCGCGTGCGGCTGGCGGCCGGCGGCCAGCGCCGCGTGGCGCTGGCGCTCAAGCTGCCGCTGGAGGGGCCGCCGCTGCCGGCGGCGGCGCAAATGGCGCTGGCGACGGGCTTCGATACGGTGATCGCGGTACTGCCGCAGCGGCCTGAGCGTTTCGACTGGCTGCAGGCATGGGCGCAGCGCATCGACGGCACGGCGCAACTGGTGGCGGTGGGCGGCATCCGCAGCAGCGCCGAGGTGCGGGCCGCGCTGGGCGCCGGTGCGACGGGCATTCAGGTGCATCGCGTTTTCGCCGAACAGGGCAGCGCCTGCCTGCCGCCGCTGCTGGCCGGGTTGGCGCCGGCGTGAATCACGGCTCATGATTTTCACGAGATGTTTTTGGATAGGACGCGCTGGCGAGCGCCGCTCGATGCGCGAATAATCGGTACAGGTGCAGCATGTCGCCGCACCACAATCTAGGAGATACATGATGATCTGGGAAAACCCTGCCTACTGCGAAATCCGTCTCGGCTTCGAAGTGACCGCTTACGTCTATACGCGCTAAGCGTTTTCGGAAGCGGCAGACTTTTGACTGCCGCCTCCGTCCTTTACCCTGACCTTGCGAGATCGAATCATGACCCTGTCTGCCAACGTCGTTCCCCGGCTGTCGTCCCACTATGTGTTCCGCTGGGAAGAAAGCCAGGCGGCCTATATCCTGCTGTATCCGGAAGGACTGATCAAACTGAATGGTTCAGCCGGTGAAATACTCAAGCGTTGCGACGGGCAGCGCAGCGTCGCCGACATCGTCATCGACCTGCAGACGGCATTCCCCGGCAACGGCGAGGAGATCAGCCGCGGCACGCAGGCGTTCATCGACCTGGCGCAGGACAAGGGCTGGCTGCAAGCTTGAAACTTAGGGACGAGTCCCTGATCAGGCTTCAATAAAACCGCCGCGCAGTGCGACCATCGTCATTTCCGCCGCGTTGTGGACATTGAGTTTCTGCTTGATGTGGTACAGATGGGTGCCGACGGTGCTCGGGCTGAGATGGAAGTCGTGCGCCACTTCATTGACCGAGCGGCCCTGGGCCAGTTGCAGGAAAACCAGCAGTTCCTTGTCGGTCAGGGTGCCGGCCGGATCGGCGTCGCCGGTCAGATGCGCCAGCGCCACTGATTGCGCCAGTTCCGGGTCGAGGTAACGCTGGTCGCGACTGACCTGATGCACCGCCCTGACCAGCTCTTCCGGCGGGCAGCGCTTGCTCAGATAGCCCAGCGCACCGGCTTTCAGCGCACGCACGGGGGTAATCGCGTCATGGTGCGCCGACAGCATCAGCACGCGCGCCGCCGGATGGCGGCTGCGCAGGCGCACCAGCGCAGCCAGCCCGCCCATGCCGGGCATCGAGATATCCATCACTAGCACATCCGGTTGCGCCTCGGCATAGCGGCTGAGCGCGGTCTCGCCGCTGTCGGCTTCGATCACCTTGGCGGCACCGGCGCCTTCCAGCAGCAGACGAAAACCCATGCGGACGATCGCGTGATCGTCGGCCAGCAGAACGGTCAGATGGTTCAGGACAGTGTTCATGGCAAGTGCTCCATTAAAAATATGCAATATGTAACTACGTTTGTTGGGAAGCCTGGCTGGCCTGCATACGGTTCGCAGGCAGGCGCGCGCGCAGACATGTGCCGCCGCCCGCCATGCTGGCGATCGATAGTTCGCCCTGCAGCGCAGCGACCCGCTCGCGCATGCCGGTCAGGCCGAAGCCGCAGCCTGCATTGCCGCTGGCGGTGCCGCAGAGGCCGCGCCCGTTGTCGGCCAGCGTCAGTTCCAGCCACTCGCCGTCAGCCTGCTGCCGGGTGTGCAGCGTCAGCTGCACCTGCGCTGCGGCGGCGTGGCGCACCACGTTGGTCAAGCCTTCCTGAATGATGCGCAGCACGGCCAGCGCCAGTGCGTCGCCGACCTGCAGCGTTCCGGTACGGATGTCCGCATGCAGAGTCAGGTCCGGGTAATGCTGTTGCCAGAGTTCCAGGTAGTGCTGCAGCGCCTGCTGCAGGTCGGTTGCCGCATCATTGCCGAGCGGACGCAGGCGCTGCAGGATGTGGCGTATGCCTTCCTGAATTTGGTTGGTGACCGCGATGATGCTTTGTGCGTGCGCATGCAGGGCCGGGTGTTCGGTGGTGCGCTGGACGATGGCGCCGGCCAGCGCACGCACCGCGGTGATGCCTTGCGCCAGCTCGTCGTGCAATTCCTGGGCAATGCTGCGCCGCTCCGCTTCAAGGCGGGCCTGCAGCAGGCGCGACAGTTCCCGTTCGCTATCGAGGCGGACATTGTCGTTGACCGCTTCATTGAGGCGATCCGCCATGCCGTTGAAGGCAGTGGCCAGGCGGTTCAGGTCGCGGCTGGCATAGACCGGCAAGCGGGTATCGAAACGGCCCAGTCCGGTGCGTTCGAGCGCGGCCTTGATCTGATCGAGCGGATGCAAGGCCCGGTTCAGCGCCCAGCGTGCCGCGGTGAACAGGCTTGCCAGCAGCGCGCAAGCCCAGGCTGCCATCGTAGACAGGCTGTCCCAGGCATCCAGGCCGGCGCGTGAAGGATCGGGGGTGAGGATCAGGGTCAGGCTGCCGGCGGCAATCCGGCGCTGCACAAAAACCGGTTCGGTGATCCGTGCAAACCAGGCCGGGGAGGCGCGGCCCGCCTTGTAGGTCGGCTGCGGCGACAGGTAGATGCGCTGGCCCGTGCCATCGATGACTTCGAGTGCATTGGCGCGGATGCGTCCGACTGCCTTGATATCGGCCAGCAGCCGATCGCCGGCGGACGGTACCGCGCGCGCTTCGCCTGCCAGCACGTTCAGCCATTGTTCGCAGACGCGGGTGGCGGCCTCGACTTCCTCATGAATGCTGTCGCGGGTATTGCTCAGCCACAGCCCGCCCAGCACCAGCATCAGGCTTGCCACCACGGCGGTCAGCAGCAGGCTGAGGCGGGTGTGCAGGGTGAGCCGTCCACCCGCATCAGGCTGCGGCTCCGATCGAACACAAGAAGACGGCATCGTTTGCTCTCCATGGCAGGCGCCGCAGGGCGGCTTTCACATGGAAAAAGACAATGCAAGGAACATACCCAGCAGCCTGTACGCACAGGACAACCATCCCGGCCGCAGCAGGCGAGGAGCCATGCCGGCCAACGGATGGCATTAGAATCTAGGCAGGATAGGGAGGATGGTGCAACCGGCTGGAGCAGTTGATCCTTTTTGCAACAGTTTTCTGCGCAAATCAGGAGTCCTGCGCCAACCCGTTGGGCATTCGCACGCCTCGCGGTCGCCTGCGTCAGGGTGCGGGCGGTGGCGCGGCAGGTGGATTTTGCGCTGCCATCTTCGACAGGATCGAGAGCAGGTCTATCGGCAGCGGCAGCGCCACTGCAGCGCTTCCGGCTGGCGGGTCGGTATCTGCGCCGCCTGCAGCAGTTTTTCGGAGGCTTGCAGTTCGCCTTCCGCATGGATTACCGTGGCGCGCCGCTCGCGCTCGACCAGCATTTCATCGAGTTCGTGCTTGCCGAGCATCGAGCGCAAGGCGGCCTGGGCCAGCTGGCTCGTGGCGTCGAGGAAATGCGCGACCTGGATGATCGCGCGCTCCGGATTGGTCACGCGAAAGTACAACCGCGTTGACCTTGACCGAGACGTTGTCGCGCGAGAGCACGTCGCGCAGGATGCGCACCGAGGACATTGCCGCTATCAGCATCAGGATCAGCAGGCCGCCGAAGCTGAAATTGAAGGCCATCATGATTCACTCCTTCGAGCCGGCTTGGCCGGCATGCGCTGCCCGACTGCAATCCTGTACCCGGCCCCGCCTGGAAATCAGAAATTTTTGTGATTAGCTTGGGTATGGTAAAAAACCATGCTGTTATCGCCTTATTTGATTGCGATATTTAAAATACATTCCCTTGTATATTGATTTGCAAAAGTCGGTGAAGCATGCTGCGTACGGCCGGTTAAGGCTTTGGACACCGGCTTGCGCTTGGCTGCTGCAGGCGGAGATTTCACCGCTGCCGGTTTTGCTGCCAATCGAAAACAGGCCGAGATGCCGATATTTTTTTGAACCACGTCTGTACCCAGGGCCTTGCCGGTTCTTAGGCCGCGATCGCGGGTCTGCGGAGCCGACATTTTTGCTATGCTAGCGTCTTTCCACCGGCCGGAGCCGCTGCCTGGACCGGCGAACCCTATTTACGGAGTAGCACATATGGCCTCTTTGCAAGAGCAGTTTTTGAAAGCCGGCCTGGTCGACAAAAACAAAGCCAAACTGGCCCACCAGGACAAGAGCAAGCAGAAGAAGGTCGAGCGCCGCACCGGCACGCACAGTGTCGATGAAGCGCGCCTGGCCGCACTCGATACGCAGCGCAGGAATGCTGAGCGGGCCCGCGAACTCAATGCCCAGCGCGATGCAGCCGCCACCCAAAAGGCGATCATCGCGCAAATTGCCCAGATGGTGCAGAAGAATCGCCAGAGCAAGGGCACCGGCGATATCGCCTACAATTTTACCCACGACAAGAAGATCGCACGGCTGTATGTATCGGCCGCGGTCCAAGCGCATTTAATAGCCGGGCGCCTGGTGATCGTCTGCCAGGGCGGCGCCACCGAATTGGTGCCAAAAATTATCGCCGACAAGATCGCCGAGCGCGACGCCTCGCTCGTCGTGCGGGTAAACAAGACCAGCAGCGAGATCGATGCGGACGATCCGTATGCCGCCTTCCAGATCCCGGACGACTTGATGTGGTAGACACGGCACAGCTTAGAAATGCGTGCCTACCTGGCTGGCCGTTATCGACCGACCCTAAGCAGTCATTCGGTCTTAAAGCCGGGGCGATTCCTCTTTTCGCGGCGCCACGCTTGCATCAATTGCGTCTACCGTCAGCCCAAAATTCCACAGGCCCAGCCAAGGCGAGTCAAAGCCGCAGTAATTCACCGTCAGACTCCGGTTGCCGGAAATCTGTTTCAGCTTGATGACTTTTTAGCCGGAACCGGCATTTTTCACGATACGGAAAGCTAATTCCACATTGTGATACTCGGGTGCGAAGCAAATCAGAAAATCCATGCCATTTTTTTGGAGATATATTTCGCATATCAAAAAAATAATACATAAGCCATTGAAAATAAACAGATTAATCTAAGTCATATGTCTTATATAAGACATAGCTGATATGCGAAAAAACGGCTATTATTCTCCCATGCAGTTTTGCTTCGATTTCACCGCCCTGTTTTTCGTACGTGAGTGAACGGATGCACCAACACTCGATGCGATTTTGTTGGATTTTTTTTATTATTTAGGAGTTACCCATGTCCCAGTATCAAGACGACATCAAAGCCATTGCCGGCCTGAAAGACAAGGAAGGCAGTGCCTGGAATGCGATCAATCCTGAGTCCGCTGCGCGTATGCGCGCCCAGAACCGGTTCAAGACTGGTCTGGATATCGCCAAGTACACCGCCAAGATCATGCGTAATGACATGGCGAACTACGACGCTGACTCGTCCAAGTACACCCAGTCCTTGGGTTGCTGGCACGGTTTCATCGGTCAACAGAAGATGATTTCTATCAAGAAACACTTCAACAGCACCGACCGCCGCTACCTGTACCTGTCCGGTTGGATGGTTGCTGCGCTGCGCTCCGAGTTCGGCCCGTTGCCTGACCAGTCCATGCACGAGAAGACTGCTGTTTCCGACCTGATCAGGGAGCTGTACACTTTCTTGCGTCAAGCTGATGCACGCGAGCTGGGCGGTTTGTTCCGCCAATTGGACGCTGCTCAAGGCGCTGCCAAGCAAGCAATCCAGGACAAAATCGACAACCACGTCACCCACGTAGTGCCAATCATTGCCGACATCGATGCCGGATTCGGCAATGCTGAAGCGACCTACCTGCTGGCCAAGCAGTTTATCGAAGCGGGTGCATGCTGCATCCAGATCGAAAACCAGGTTTCCGATGAAAAGCAGTGCGGCCATCAAGACGGCAAAGTCACCGTTCCTCACGAAGACTTCCTGGCCAAGATCCGCGCTGTGCGTTACGCGTTCCTGGAGTTGGGCGTGGACGACGGCGTGATCGTTGCGCGTACCGACTCGCTGGGTGCAGGCTTGACCAAGCAAATCGCGGTAACGCGCGAGCCAGGCGATTTGGGCGATCTGTACAACTCCTTCTTGGACGTTGAAGAAGTTTCGACCGAATCCATGAGCAACGGCGACGTTATCATCAAGCGCGACGGCAAGCTTTTGCGTCCTAAGCGTTTGCCTAGCAACTTGTTCCAGTTCCGCGCTGGCACGGGTGAAGAGCGTTGCGTGCTGGATTGCATTACCTCTCTGCAAAACGGTGCCGACCTGCTGTGGATCGAAACCGAGAAGCCGCACATTGCGCAGATCGGCGGCATGGTCAATGCGATTCGTAAGGTCATTCCAAATGCCAAGCTGGTTTACAACAACAGCCCGTCATTCAACTGGACACTGAACTTCCGTCAGCAAATGTTCGACGCGATGAAAGCCGAAGGCAAAGACGTTTCTGCTTACGATCGCGCTGCACTGATGAGTGTTGAATACGACGCAACTGAACTGGCGATTGCTGCCGATGAAAAAATCCGCACTTTCCAGGCTGACGCAGCGCGTGAAGCCGGTATTTTCCATCACCTGATCACCCTGCCGACTTACCACACAGCTGCATTGTCGACTGACAATCTGGCTAAAGACTACTTCGGTGACCAGGGCATGTTGGGTTATGTTGCTGGCGTTCAGCGCAAGGAAATCCGTCAGGGTATCGCTTGTGTTAAGCATCAGAACATGGCCGGTTCGGACATGGGCGACGACCACAAGGATTACTTCAGTGGCGAAGCTGCTCTGAAAGCATCTGGTAAAGACAACACGATGAACCAGTTCTAACAACTGAGTCTGGTGTGGAAAAAAGCTCGCTGCGGCGAGCTTTTTTTGTGCGCCCAGCATCCCGATGCGGCACTCAAATACCATCTTTTAGGCCAAAGATGGTATTTCCGGATCTTAGTGTCGCCCTATATCACGCCGGTTTGCGTATGCGCGTATCTGCGCAAGCGCGCTTAGGCCGCAGCCAGCGCCTGTTCCAAATCCGCCTTCAGGTCGTCGATATGCTCGATGCCGATCGACAGCCGCAGCATATCTTCCGATACGCCGGCCTTGGCCAGTTCCGCCGCATCCAGCTGGCGGTGGGTGGTCGATGCCGGGTGGGTCGCCAGCGACTTGGCGTCGCCGATGTTGACCAGACGGGTGAACAATTGCAGCGCATCGAGCACCCGGGCGCCGGCCGCGCGCGGATCGGCATCGCTGTATTTCAGGCCGAACGACAGGATGCCGGAAGCCTTGCCTCCCATGTATTTCTGGGCCAGCGCATGGTCCGGATGATCCGGCAAGCCGGCGTAGTTGACCCATGCCACTTTCGGATGATTTTGCAGGAAATGGGCCAGCGCCAGCGAATTGTCGCAGATGCGGTCCATGCGCAGCGCCAGGGTTTCGATGCCTTGCAGGATCAGGAATGCATTCATCGGCGAAATCGCCGCGCCCATGTTGCGCAGCGGCACCACGCGGGCGCGGCCGATATAGGCGGCCGGCCCCAGCGCTTCGGTGTACACCACGCCGTGGTAAGACACATCGGGTTCGTTCAGGCGCTTGAAGCGTTCCTTGTGCTCGGCCCATGGGAATTTGCCGCTGTCGACGATCGCGCCGCCGATGCTGTTGCCGTGGCCGCCCAAGTATTTGGTCAGCGCATGCACCACGATGTCGGCGCCGTGCTCGATCGGGCGGCACAGGTACGGGCTGGGCACGGTGTTGTCGACGATCAGCGGGATGCCGTGGGCATGGGCGATCTTGGCCAGTGCGGCGAAATCGGTGACGTTGCCGAGCGGATTGCCGACTGATTCGCAGAAGATGGCCTTGGTGCGGGCGTCGATCAGCGCCGCGAAGGTTTCCGGCTGGCGCGCATCGGCGAAGCGCACTTCGATGCCCATTTGCGGCAGCGTGTGCGCAAACAGGTTGTAGGTGCCGCCGTACAATTGGGTCGAGGAGATGAAGTTGTCGCCGGCCTCGGTGATGGTCTGGATCGCATAGGTGATGGCAGCCATGCCGGACGCCACCGCCAGCGCGGCGATGCCGCCTTCGAGCGCGGCGACGCGTTTTTCCAGCACGTCCTGGGTCGGATTCATGATGCGGGTGTAGATGTTGCCGGGCACTTTCAGGTCGAACAGGTCGGCGCCGTGCTGGGCATTGTCGAATGCGTAGGCGACGGTCTGGTAAATCGGTACCGCTGCGGATTTGGTGGTGGGGTCCGGCGAGTAGCCGGCATGGACGGCCATGGTTTCGAGTTTCATGTAATGCCCTGTCGTTGTGAAAGTAATAAGCGAAGAAGATGGATTGTGCCATAGGCACTGCCGCCTGCAAATATCAGGCTAGGCGATCGATGCCTGCACGAATTGCCGGTAGCCGCGCGCGCGCAGCTCGCATGCCGGGCAGGTCCCGCAGCCGTAACCCCAGTCGTGCAGCGTGCCGCGCTGGCCCAAATAGCAGGTGTGGGTTTCGCTGCGGATCAGGTCGACCAGTTTTGGTCCGCCGAGCTGCTGCGCCAGCTGCCAGGTCTGGCGCTTGTCGAGCCACATCAGCGGCGTATCGATCTTCAGGCGGGTGGCCATGCCGAGGTTGAGCGCGACTTGCAGCGCCTTCATGCTGTCGTCGCGGCAATCGGGGTAGCCGGAGAAATCGGTTTCGCACATGCCGCCGACCAAGACATCCAGCCCACGGCGGTACGCCACGGTGGCGGCCACCATCATGAACAGTAGATTGCGCCCGGGCACGAAGGTGTTGGGCAAGCCGTTGTCCTGCATCGCGATGGCGACATCCTGGGTCAGCGCAGTGTCCGATATCTTGCCCAGCAGCCCGAGGTCTATCATGTGGTCTTGCCCCAGCTTGCGGTCCCAGTCGGCCGATTGCGCGCGCAATTGCTGCAGCACCGTGGGACGCACCGTCAGTTCCACGCTGTGGCGCTGGCCGTAATCGAAGCCGATGGTTTCGACCCGGGCGTACTGCGACAGCGCCCACGCGACGCAGGTGGCGGAGTCCTGGCCGCCGCTGAAAAGCACCAAGGCAGCGTTTGGTCGTGTGTTGGTCATATTTTGTTCCTGAAATATACTTGTTGCAGTATTTTTTAATTGCGCTTTTGTGTATGTGGAAATGCCTGGTTTTCTTGCCATACTCCATATGATAATTCGGAGAACGGGAGTCCGGTAACATGGCGGCTCAAGCGACGAATCCGAATCCAGTATACAAACTTATGGCAGCTGCGGACATGTTCCAATGATCAACGTGATATGCAACCGTGCGCGGCGATTGCTGCCGGCCGGGCTGTTGCTGCTGGCGCTGGGCGCACAGGCCGACAATCTGCAATATACGGTGGTGCTGGATGCGCCGCCGGGCCTGCAGGACCTGCTGGAAAAAAATCTCGACCTGAATCGCTGGCACGACAATCCCCGCCTCGATGCCGGGCAACTGCAGCTGCTGTACCGCCAGGCGCCGGAACAGATCAGGACGCTGGCGGCGACCGAAGGCTTCTATACGCCGGTCATTACTTCGGAAATGGTGCAGCAGGGCCAGGCCTGGCGCATTCAATTCACCGTCGAACCCGGTGCGCCGACGCTGGTCGGCGCGGTCGATTTGGCGTTCCAAGGCGCGATTGCCAGCCAGCCGCAGGCAGCCGGACTGCGCAATGGCTGGGCTTTGCCGCCGGGGTTGGTGTTCCGGCAAGCCGAGTGGGAAGCGGCAAAAAACGGCCTGCTGCGCAAGCTGCTGCTGGAGCGCTATCCGCGCGCGCGCCTGACGCAGACCCAAGCCACGGTCGATCCGCTGGCGCACACGGCAGCATTGCAAGTGGTAATCGACAGCGGCCCCGAGATGCGCTTCGGCGCGCTCGCCATCGACGGCTTGCAGCGCTATCCGGCCACCATCATCAGCCGCATCAATACCATCAAGCCGGGCGATCCGTATAACGAGGCCGCGCTGCTGGAGCTGCAGTCGCGCCTGCTCGACGGCGGTTATTTCAGCCGGGTCGATGTCAGCGCGGAAATCGAGGCGCCAGAACAGCCGGGCAGCGCCGCGCTGCCAGCGGTATTGCCAGTGAAAGTTTCCGTGACCGAGAACCAGCGCAAGAAAGCCGGAATCGGGGTCGGCTACAGCACCAATACCGGCAATCGCGCCAAGCTGACGTATGAAGACCTGAACTTCCTGCAGCGCGAACTCAAGCTCAAGAGCGCGCTGACGCTGGAAACCAAAAAACAGTCGGCTGCTGCCGATATCTATTTGCCGCTCACCGAGCGAGGCGTCCAGTACAGCGCCGGCCTGTCGTATGTGCGCAGCGACATCGAGGATGAACTGAGCAAAGTTTCCAGCATTGCCTTCAAGCGCAGCTGGGGCAAGCCGGCGCTGGAGCGCAACCTGACACTGGAATACCTGAGCGAGAAGAGGGAGATCGCCGGCATCGTACCGCGTCGCAGCCGCGCCCTGCCGCTGAGCTATGGCGCGACCTGGCGCCAGACCGACAGTCTGCTGTTCCCGACCGAGGGCAGCATCATTCATGCGCAGCTCGGCGGCGCGCTGGGCGGCCTGCTGAGCGACCAGAGCTTCGGGCGCGGCATCGTGCGGATCGTGCATTACACCCCGATGGGGAAAAAGGACCTCGCGATCCTGCGCGGCGAGTTCGGCACGCTGGCTTCGCGCAGCAAGAATGGCGTGCCTGACGCCTACCTGTTTCGCGCCGGCGGCGACCAGTCGGTGCGCGGTTACGCGTATCAGTCTTTGGGCGTGGCGCAGGGCGCAGCCACCGTCGGCGGCCGCTATCTGATGGTGGGCAGCGCCGAATACCAGCACTGGTTTCTGCCGCAATGGGGTGCGGCGGTATTTGCCGACGCCGGCAATGCCGCCGACACCATCGCCGAACTGAAACCGAAAGCCGGTTACGGCGTCGGCGCGCGCTGGCGCAGTCCGGTCGGGCCGATCAATCTGGATCTGGCTTACGGCCAGGCGGACAGAAAGGTGCGGATGCATTTTTCGCTCGGGGTGACGTTTTGAGGCGGAATCGGCTGTGGCTCGGCTTGCCGGCGCTGCTGCTGGGGCTGATGCTGCTGACGGCGATCCTGGCCTCGCGTGAAGCCAGCCTGCGCTGGCTATTGCAACAAGCGGCACAGCGCAGCAACGGCGCGCTGTCGTTCTCGGGCGTGCGCGGTGCGCTGCTGCGGCCGGTGCATATCGGGCGGCTGCAGTATAAAAAATTCAGCAGGTCCGGCACGCCCGAGCAAGAGCTTACGCTGGAGAATCTCGATCTGATCTGGTCGCCGGCCCAGCTGCTGCGCGGCCGCATCGGGATCGACAAGCTGCAGGCAGAGCGCCTGACGCTGCTGACGCTGAAGAAGTCGGAGGAGCCGATCCAGCTGCCGGCCAGTCTGGCAGTACCGTTCGAGGTCGAGCTGAAGGCCGCGCAATTGCAGCAGCTGCTGATAATTTCCGAGGCCGGCGTCCGCACCGAATTGCGCGATCTGCATTTTTCGCTGCAGGGCGGCCGGCAGCAATGGCGGCTGCAGGATGCCCGTGCCGTCACGCGGTGGGGCAATCTGGACGCCGTGCTGACGCTGGGAGCCAGGCCGCCGTTCGCGCTGGCCGGCCGGATCGATCTGCAGCACGAAGCCGGCCAGGCCCAGGCGGCGCTGGGCGGCGACTTGAGCGCGCTTGCAGTCAAAACCAGTTTTGATGCGCAGGGCGCGCGCGGCCAGGGCGATCTGGTTATCGCGCCGTTCGACGCCTTCGTGTTGCGCAGGATCGCGCTGCAAGCGACCGGCATCGATCCCAGCCGTTTTGGCGCCGGCTGGCCGCAGGCCGCAATCGCGCTCGAGCTTTCCGGCCAGGTGCAAGCGGATCAGCGCGTCAGCGGCGCATTGAACATCGTCAATGCATTGCCAGCCGGCCCGATCGACCAGCAGCGCCTGCCGCTGCACGGCATCAGCGCGCAACTCGACGGCACGCTGCAGGCGGCCAACATCCAAGACATCGTGTTCGACTTTGCCGCTGCCGGCCGCACCAGCGGCAGCGGCAGTATCAAGGACGGCTTGGCCGCATTCGCGCTGCATGCCGATAAAATCGACCTGAAAGCGATCGACAGCAAGCTCAACCGCACCGCGATTGCCGGCGACGTTACCTTGTCGGCGCCGGGCGGCAGGCAAGTGCTGACTGCCCGGCTGGGGCAGGAGCGCTATCAATTGGCAGTCGATGCGACGCTGGCCGACGGCTTGCTGCAGCTGCAGCAAGCCAGGCTCAGCGCCGGCAACAGTGCGCTGCGTTTGCAGGGCCAGGCGCGCCTGGATGCGGCGCAGGCGTTCGCGTTCTCTGGCAGCATCGAACACTTCGATCCGTCGGATTTCGGCGCTTATCCGGCGGCCGACGTGAATGCCGCGCTGCGTCTGGACGGTCATCTGGCGCCCGGCTGGCAGGTCGCGGCGGACCTCAAGCTGCAGCCGAGCCGGCTGCTGCAACAGCCGCTGTCCGGCCAGATCAAGCTGAGCGCCAATCCGCAACGTCTGCAGGATGTCGATCTGGAGCTGCGGCTGGGCGGCAATGCGCTGACCGCACGCGGCAATTTCGGCGCGCCGCAGGACCGCCTGGCGCTGCGCCTCGATGCGCAGAATCTGGCGCTGCTGCAGGCCGGGCTGGCCGGCGCGTTGCGCGCCAGCGGCACCCTCGGCGGCAGCATGGCAGCGCCGCAACTGGCGTTCGAAGCCAGCGCGCAAGGGCTGGCGCTGCATGGCAAGCTCCAGCCGAAAAATCTCGCCCGCAGCATGTTCCAGGCGCGCGGCAATCTGGCCTTGCGCGGCGCCGGGCCGTTCCGCCTGCAAGGCAGGCTGGCGCACATCGATCCGGCCGCGTTCGGCGCCTATCCGGGCGGCGACATTAGCGGCGACTTCGACGCCAGCGGCAAGCTGGCCCGCGATTGGCTGGTCGCGCTCGATTTCGCGCTGCAGCCCGGCACGCTGCTGGGCGCGCCGCTGTCCGGCCACGGCAAGCTGCAGGCAGACGCCGCGCGCATCGCCAATGCCGACATCGCGCTGCAACTGGCGAATAACAGCGTCATGCTCAAGGGTAATTTCGGCGCGCCGCAAGACCGGCTGGACTGGCGTCTCGATGCGCGCCAGCTCGGGGCGCTGGGGCCGGAATTCGGCGGCGCGCTCAAGGGCGAAGGCAGCCTCGGCGGCAGCAAGGACGCATTGCAGTTCGGCTTTGCGCTCGACGGCAGCGCGATCCGACTACCGGGTGACAATTCCATCAAGACCCTGCGTGCCAGCGGCCGGCTGCAGCAGGGCGCAGACGGTCCGCTGCAAGCCGACATCGCGCTGGGCGAAGCGCGCTCCGGCGCGCTGGCATTGCAATCGCTGCGGCTGCAAGCCAGCGGTAGTCGACGCGCACACACGATCGAACTCGCCGCCAGCCATCAGGGCGAGAATGTCACTGCAGTGCTGGCCGGCGGCTGGCAACAGACTGGCGGCTGGCAAGGCGTGGTTCGCAGCCTGCAAAATCGCGGCGCGCATGCCTTTGCGCTGCGTTCGCCGGCACCGCTGCAGATCGCTCCCGGGCAGTTTGCGCTGACCGATTTTGCGCTGGCGCTGCCCAGCGGCAGCCTGAATCTGCAATCGCTGCAAAGGAACGGCACGCGCTGGCAAAGCCGCGGCCGCGCCAGCGGCATCGCTCTGGCCACGCTGGCGCAATGGCCGGAATCGCTGCAGCAGGATCTGGCCGGCGCATTGACCGGTTCATTGACCTTCGGTGCCGACTGGGCGCTCGATGCCGACCGTTTCATCGATGGCAGCATGCGCGTGTTCCGCGAAGGCGGCGACGTCACGCTGCGCAGCACCAATAATGCCGTGCCGCTGGCGCTGGGTTTGAGCAAGCTGGCGCTGCGCGCCGATATCGTGAAAAATGCGCTCAGGCTGGAGTTCGAGCTGGAGGGCAGCCACGCCGGCAGCAGCCGCCTGATAGCCGGCACCAAAATCGCCGGCACGCCGGGCCACTGGAGCCTGCCGGCGACCAGCCCGCTGAATCTGAGTGGCACCGCCAGCCTGCCGGCGCTGGATTGGATCGGGCCGGTGATCGGCCGGCCCGGGCTGGACTTGCAAGGACGGCTGGCGCTGGCGGTCAGCGGCTCCGGCACGCTGGGCGCGCCCAGGCTGGCAGGCGAAATCAGCGGCGACCAGCTCGGCGTGCGCTGGCTGGAGCAGGGCGTCAAGCTGCGCAATGGCGTGCTGCGCGCGCAATTGCAGGACGACCGTCTGCTGTTGAAAAAACTCGCGTTCGAGGGCGAACAGGGCAGCCTGAACGTGCAGGGCGAGGCGCGCTTCGCCAACGCCCGGCCCAGCGTGCAGATGACGCTGACCGCGGACCAGTTGCTGGCATTGTCCAGCCCCGATCGCTTGCTGGTGTTGAGTGGCGAAAGCCGTATCACGCTGGACCAGCAGCGGCTGCAGCTGGGCGGCAAGTTCAGGGCCGAGCGCGCGCTGATCGAGCTGCCAGGCGACAGCGGGCCGACCATCAGCGACGACGTGGTGGTGCTGGGACGCGAACCGAACGGTGGCAAGAGCGGCAAATCGCTGCCGCTGCGCGCCGATGTCACGCTGGAGCTGGGCCAGCGCTTTTTCGTCAAGGGCCGGGGGCTCGATGCGCAGGTCGGCGGCAGCCTGCGGCTGCGGGTCGGCGATGGCCAGCTGCCGCGCGCCAACGGCAGCATCGAGGTGCTCAAGGGCACGTACGCGGCCTATGGACAAAAGCTCGAAATCCGGCGCGGGGTTCTGGCCTTTTCCGGTCCGCTCGACAATCCGGGGCTGAACATCCTGGCGGTGCGTCCGGTGCCGGAGCGCGAAGGCAATGTCGAAGCCGGGGTCGAAGTGCGCGGCAATGCGCTGGCGCCGCGTGCCCGGCTGGTCTCCACGCCGGCGGTGCCGGACACCGAAAAACTGTCCTGGCTGGTGCTCGGGCACGGCACCGACAGCGCCTCCGGCAGCCAGTTCGATGCGCTGTCGGCCGCCGCCAACGCCTTGTTCGGCGCCAGCCAGGGCGCATCGCTGCAAGCGCGGCTGGCGCAATCGGTCGGCCTTGACGAAGTCGGCATCGGGCGCGCGCAGGGACTGGAAAGCACGGTGCTAACGCTCGGCAAGCGCCTGTCGTCGCGCGCCTTCCTGAGCTACGAGCAGGGCGTCAGCGGCGCCGCCGCCCTGGTCAAGCTGCGCTACCAGCTCAGCCGGCGCCTGTCGCTGCAGGCCGAAACCGGCACCAGCAGCGCACTGGATCTGCTGTACACCTGGTCCTTCGATTGATGCCGTAGCCGGCGGCCCCGCCGGATGGGTGCCGGCCATCCGGCAATCTCCGGCGGAAATATGGATGTTTTACATGGAGTATGGCTGTAAACATGCCATTTTAAGCAATATTTATATGCGGTAACAAAATATACAATATTCAGTATATTCCATTCCAGCGAGCTGCCAAAGCACTAAAGCACGTATTGCGCGCTTGCTGTCGCCGCCGATCACGCAGCCGCTGCGCGACATCGAAGTCAATGTTTACACGCTGCTGGCAATGAACTGCGCGGCTTCCCGGCTGAGTGCTTCCGGCTGATCGCGGTGCGGCGAGTGGCCGCATTGCGGCAGTAGGACGATCTCTGTTTGCGGTGTTTTTCTTTTGAGGCCGTAGACTTGTTCGAGGGTGCCGTATTCGTCGTCTTCCCCCTGTATTGCCAGAACCGGGCAGGCAATGGCAGTCAGCTCCTGCTCGATATTCCATGCGCGGAATGCGGGGTCGAGCCAGATGTCGTTCCAGCCCCAGAATGCCGAATCGACGTCGGCGTGGTATGGCGCCAGCTTGGCGCGCAAATTTTGCGTCAGGTAGACCTCGCGTGCGGTGCGGATGCTGGCGATGGTGATGTCTTCAACGAAGATGTGCGGTGCTGCAACGACAATGCCGCTGAGCTGCGACGGAAAACGCGCTGCATACAGCAGGGCGATCGAGGCGCCATCGCTGTGCCCGAACAGCCAGGGTCGCGTAATGCCCAGATGCGAGAAAAAAGCAGGCAACACCTGATGCGCCTGCTCGTGCATGAAGCTGACCGGCAATTTTTCTTCCGCCGGCCTGGGGCTCGACAGGCCGTAGCCGTAGCGGGAAAATACCAGTCCGGTAAAACCGTGAGCGCTGCAAAAGGACTCCGGAAAATCTTTCCAAAGCGCGACCGAGCCAAGCCCCTCATGCAGAAAAACAATCACCGGATGCTCGGAATGCCTGGCGCCGACCCATTGATACTCCAGTCTGAGCTTGCTGTTTCGCCACTGAATGTCGGCAAATTGGGTGTCGTTATTGTGTAAATTCAAGTTCATTGCCGCGTTATCCTTTTCTACGTTGCTGCTGCCTGACCCTCAGGCACTCCAATGCACCGCGGCGGGAGCCAGATGCTGCAATGTAGCAGACGACCCCTGCAGTGCTGCACGGCGGTGGTAAAAGCCAAGTGCGCGCAAACCGCCCAGTTCCTCGCCGCCGCCGGCGCGGCCGGGCCCGCCGTGGATCGATGCCGGCATCACGTTGCCATGCCCGGTCTGGATTTTGCCGACATCGGGGCTCACTAGGTGAACCCGGCCATGCGCGCCGGCCAGCGCGCGCCCCACCTGCGCCAGCCACGCATGATCGGCACTGAACACCGAGGCAACCAGCGATCCCAGGCCGCGCTGGGCCAGCGCTGCGGCATGCGCGGTATCGCGATAGCCGAGCAAGGTCGATACCGGTCCGAATACTTCGTGGTCATGCACCAGCGCGGCCTGATCGGCATCGCGCACGCCGAGCAAGGTGGGCGCGGCACAGGCGGCGATTGAGCGGTCGGCGTCGATCAGGGCTTGCTGGCTACCGTCGTACAGGATGTCGGCTTCGCTGGCCAGCCTGGCAATCCCTGCCTGCACGTTGTCAAACTGTTCGCGGCTGACCAGCGAGCCCATCCGCACTTCTGCATTGCGCGGATTGCCGACACTGACCTGCGCCAGCCTGGCGCCGACTGCTTCGGCCACCGCGCCGAAAAATTGCTGGGGAACCAGCGCACGGCGAATCGCGGTGCAGCGTTGCCCGCTCTTGGTGGTCATTTCGCGCACCAGTTCATCGACGTAAAGATCGAACGCTGCGGTGCCCAGCGCCGCGTCCACGCCCAGAATGGACGAATTCAAGCTGTCAGCCTCGATATTGGCGCGCACCGAATGGCGCGCGATGGCCGGATGCGAGCGAATCAGCGCAGCAGTATCGGCCGAGCCGGTGAATGAAACCACATCGAACGGCTGCAATGCGTCGAGCAGGCCGGCGGAGCTGCCGCAGACGATCGACAGCGCACCCGCAGGCAAAATGCCGGCGGCGATCACGTCGGCCACCATGCGATGGGTCAGCCATGCGGTGACCGTCGCCGGCTTGATGATCACGGGCACCCCCGACAGCAAGGCCGGCGCCGCTTTTTCCCATAAGCCCCAGGCCGGAAAATTGAATGCATTGATGAACAGCGCGACGCCGCGCACCGGCGTCAGGATGTGCTGCGATTGGAACAGCTGATCCTTCGACAGCATCGCCGCAGCGCCGTCGAGCAGGGTGCGGGCGTCGCCCAGTCCCGCGCCGATCTTCGCGTAATAGCCTAAAGTAAATGACGCACCTTCGATATCGACTGCGGAATCGGCCTTGGTCGTGCCCGAATTGGCCAGCGAGATATCGTAGTAGGCGTCGCGATTGGCTTGCAGCACCTTCACTATCTCGCCCAGCATGCCGGCACGCTGGCCGTAAGACATTGCTTGCAGTCCGGCTGCGCCTTGCGCGCGGGCGAACGAAAATCCTGCGTCGAGCCCTGCCGCAGGCCCGCCTGCCGTGGCAATCGGCACGCCGCTGATCGGGTCGTGCAAGCTGGTGCCGTGACCGGATTCGGGTTGCCAGGAACCGCTCAGATAGTTGGGGAGATGGATCATGTCTATGCAATCAAAAAGGGGGGAGTCGGCGGGCGGGATCGCATGGGGCGATTACGCTGCTACAGGGGTAAAGTCGATCGCGCCTTGCGGCAACAGATACAACACCAGAGCGCGGCCGCCGGTGACGGTCGGGCGATGCCCGCTGCCGGGTTCATAGACGCACCAGCCGGCCGGGTTTGCGTCGAAGCATGCACCCGGCGTCAGCGGCATGATCAAATCGATCTCGCCGTTGGGGTGGACATGATAGGGGCCGGCCAGGTTTTCCATCTCGACTACGTCGACGCTGAAACCGTGGGTGGCATCGGTCGCCTTCAGTACGCGGCCGTAGCGGATGCCGCCGCCTTCCCGGTTGCACAGCCAGCCGTCCCGGATGCCGGTCTGGCAGGCGGCAAAAACAGCTTCGAACAGATCGCTTCCCGGCCCGTGGTCGGCATTCAAATGCGCCTCGAGCGGGCTGCCCAGCGGGACGCCGGCAATTTCCTCGGTCAAACGGGCAATTAATACTGCAAATTCATTCACATTCATGCTTGTCTCTCCTGTGGGGACATCCTGATGGTAAGCCGCAATCCGGTAAGCAGGAATCATTTATGTCGTATAGTGCCTGCTGAATTTAGTATATGAGCATTATCTTGCTTGAGTCAAGTCGATGGTGGATAATATAATTCATAAATCTCGCATCGATGCGCAAATGCAGCACCGATGCCCCGACCGGAATACCAGTGGGAACAATTCATGATCGATCATTCCGAACAGCACAAAGACCCGTTTCTGGTCGCGCTTGGCGAACGCTTGAGTGCGCTGCGCACGCGTCATGGCATGTCGCGCAAAATCCTGGCGCGCCGGGCCGATGTGTCCGAACGTCACTTGCAGAACATCGAACTGGGGAGTGGCAACGCATCCATCCAGTTTCTGCGCCAATTGAGCCAGGTCCTCAATTGCAGGCTGATCGAACTGATCGGCGATGAAACCATTTCTTCTCCGGAATGGCTGCAAATCCGCGAAGTTTTGCGGGGGCGCACGGATGCGGAACTGGCGCAGGCGCGTGCGGTGCTGATCGATACCTTTGAAAAACCGTCCAGCGAATCGGCGCGCCGCCAGCGGGTCGCCTTTATCGGCTTGCGCGGCGCCGGCAAATCCACTCTGGGGCAGATGCTGGCCGACAACTGGATGGTGCCTTTCATCGAGCTGGAGCGGCAAATCGAAGCGGTGGCTGGCTGCAGCATTCCGGAAATCCACGCGCTGTATGGCTCGGCCGCTTATCGGCGCTACGAGTGCCGGGCGCTGGAAGAATCGATTCGTCGCTTTCCGCGCGCGGTGATCGCGACCCCGGGCGCCATCGTCTCGGACCCGGCGACCTTCAATGTATTGCTGTCGCACTGTTATACCGTTTGGCTGAAGGCGGCGCCGGAAGAGTATATGGAGCGCGGCTTGTCCAAGTCCGATTGCCGCCAAAGGGCTGACAATCATGAGGCGATGGAAGATTTGAATAAGCTGATCGAAAGCCGGGCTTCTTTCTATTCGCAGGCAGATGAAATATTCGATACCAGCGATATTACCCAGGAGGCGGCATTCATGGGCCTGGTGGATCAGTTGCGCGGCACGGTGCTATCCCAGAATGCGGCGTTTTAACCAGGTATCCCGGCTGCGGTCGGCAGAAGCGGATTGTTATTGCGCATAGTTTGCAGGCGATGTTGCATGACGCCAAAGGCCGCAGCGCCTGACGGCGCCACGCTGTGCACTTCTGCTCTGCAGGGGCTTTGGTTGATCTTGCGTCCGGCAGAAAAGCGCGGAAATGCACGTCATCAAAAAAAGAAGCATTTTATTGCTTGACATGCAGAATGCTGTGAAATATAGTTCTTATGTGCATAGTGAATATGCAGCATATTTCCAGGAGGAGTGCCATGACTACCGTTCCACAAGTTAACTACGAAACCGCCCCCGATCGCTATCAGCACTGGTCTCTTGCCTGCGACGGCCCGATTGCGACTCTCACCATGAACGTCAACGAGGATGGCGGCTTGAGGGAAGGCTATAAGCTCAAGCTCAATTCCTACGATCTCGGCGTCGATATCGAGCTCAACGACGCCGTGCAGCGGATTCGTTTTGAGCATCCGGAAGTGCGTACCGTCATCCTGACCAGCAGTCGCGATCGCATTTTCTGCTCGGGCGCCAATATCTTCATGCTCGGCAAGTCAACGCATTCGTGGAAAGTCAATTTTTGCAAATTCACCAATGAAACGCGCAACGGTCTGGAAGACTCCAGCCGCCATTCGGGATTGAAATTCATCGCTGCAGTCAATGGCGCTTGCGCCGGCGGCGGCTACGAGCTGGCTGCCGCCTGCGACGAAATCATTCTGGTCGATGACCGCGCTTCTTCGGTCAGCCTGCCGGAAGTGCCTTTGCTGGGCGTGTTGCCGGGCACCGGCGGCCTGACACGCCTGACCGACAAGCGCCGCGTGCGGCATGATCTTGCCGATATTTTCTGCACCACCTCCGAGGGCGTGCGCGGCCAGCGCGCCAAGGATTGGCGCCTGGTGGATGAGGTCGCAACGCCTGCGCGGTTCCAGCAAACCGTGCATGAACGTGCGCTGGCGCTGGCTGCCGGCAGCGACCGTCCGGCAGACGGCAAGGGCGTCAAGCTGACGCCCCTGAACCGGACGCAAACAGACACGACGATCGACTATCAATTTGTCAGCATCGCGATCGATCGCGCCGCGCGCAATGCAACCCTGACCGTCAAGGCGCCAACCGCGCCGCAGCCGACCGATATCGCCGGCATCGAAGCCGCAGGCGTGCAATGGTGGCCGCTGCAGATGGCGCGGGAACTGGATGACGCGATTTTGCACATGCGCACCAATGAACTCGAGATCGGTACCTGGATTTTGAAGACCCGCGGCGATGCGCAGGCGGTGCTGGCCAGCGATGCGACCTTGCTGGCGCACCAGGCGCATTGGCTGGTGCGCGAAACCATCGGCTTTTTGCGGCGCACGCTGGCACGGCTCGATGTGTCGTCGCGTTCGCTGTTTGCGCTGATCGACGAGGGCTCCTGCTTCGCCGGCAGCTTGCTCGAGATTGCATTGGCAGCCGACCGCAGCTACATGCTGGCCCTGCCATCGGCGCCGCAGCGTGCGCCGCGCATCGCCGTGTCCGGGCTCAATTTCGGCATCCTGCCGATGGTCACCGCACAATCGCGCATCGCCCGCCGTTTCTATGAAGACGAGGCCGAGATCGCCGCCGTACGCAACGCCGTTGGGCAATCGCTCGATGCGGGCCAGGCGCTGGCGCTGGGCATGATCACGTCCGACCCGGACGACCTGGATTGGGATGATGAAATACGCATGCTGCTGGAAGAACGCGCCAGTATGTCGCCCGATGCGCTGACCGGGCTGGAAGCCAATTTGCGCTTCAACGGCAAGGAAACCATGGAGACGCGCATTTTCGGCCGCTTGAGCGCATGGCAGAACTGGATTTTCATCCGCCCGAATGCGGTAGGCGAGCGTGGCGCGCTGAAGGTGTACGGCAGCGGCAACAAGGCCCAATTCGACATGAACCGTGTATAGAGATTGACGACAGTAACTCTTGCATTAACCCTTATCTGAGGAACTTACCGTGAGCACAATTGATTACAGTGAATTAATTCCAAACAACGTCAATCTGTCCGAAGACAAGACGCTGCAGCGCGCGCTGGAACATTGGCAGCCTAACTACCTGAACTGGTGGCGCGACATGGGCCCGGATAACTCGAAAGGCCATGACGTGTATTTGCGCACCGCCATCAACGTTACGCCGGAAGGCTGGGCCAGCTTCGGGCACGTGAAGATGCCGGATTATCGCTGGGGCATCTTCCTGGCGCAGGCCGAGGAGGGGCGCAAAGTCAATTTCGGCGAGAACAAGGGTGCGGACGCCTGGCAGGACGTGCCTGGCGAGCATCGCGCCAATCTGCGCCGGATGATCGTCACGCAAGGCGATACCGAACCGGCGTCGGTCGAACAGCAGCGCCATCTGGGTCTGACCGCGCCATCGCAATACGATCTGCGCAATCTGTTTCAGGTCAATGTGGAAGAAGGCCGCCATTTATGGGCGATGGTGTATCTGCTGCATAAATATTTCGGCCGCGACGGCCGGGAAGAAGCGGAAGCGCTGCTGCAACGCAATTCCGGCGACCCGGACAAGCCGCGCATCCTGGAGGCATTCAATGAAGAGACGCCGGACTGGCTGGCGTTCTACATGTTTACCTACTTCACCGACCGTGACGGCAAGTTCCAGTTATGCGCACTGGCGGAATCCGGCTTTGATCCGTTGTCGCGCACCTGCCGTTTCATGCTGACCGAAGAAGCGCATCACATGTTTGTCGGCGAATCCGGCATTTCACGCATCATCGCCCGGACTTGTGCCGTCATGAAAGAGTTCGGCATCGAAGATCCGGCGCAAGTGCGCGCCAAGGGCGTGATCGATCTGCCGACCATCCAGCGCTACCTGAACTTCCATTTCAGCGTGACGATCGATTTGTTCGGCGCCGACCAGTCCTCGAATGCCGCGACCTTCTATAGTGCGGGCCTGAAGGGCCGTTACGAAGAAACCAAGCGCGATGACGATCATCTGCTGAAGGACGGCCATTACCATATTCTGGAAATCGCCAATGGCGCATTGGTCGAGCGCGAGGTCCCGCTGCTCAATTCGCTCAATGAAGTGCTGCGCGACGACTACATCCGGGATGCGGTGGCTGGCATCGGGCGCTGGAATCGTGTGATCGAAAAGGCCGGCTTGAGCTTCCGTCTGAGCGCGCCGCATAAGGCATTCAACCGGCATATCGGGGCCTTTGCCGGCATCCGTATCGCGCCTGACGGCAAAGTGATTTCCGAAGCGGAATGGCAAGCCAATGTACGCAACTGGCTGCCCAGCGAGGAAGACCGCGCGTATGTGGCATCGCTGATGGGGCGCGTGATCGAGCCGGGCAAATTTGCCAACTGGATTGCGCCGCCGCCGGTCGGCATTAATCGCCAGCCGATCGATTTCGAGTACGTCCGTTTCAATTAGGCGGAACCGGGTTGGCCGGCCTTTACCGGTCAGCCCGGTTCTATTTTGTCCGCACCCTATCGGTAACATGCCATGAACGCTCCCGAATCGATCATCTGGATACGACAACATGTAATTGATCCTGAAGTCTGCATTCGCTGCAACACTTGCGAAGAGACTTGCCCGGTCGATGCGATCACGCACGACAGCCGCAATTACGTGGTCAATGCCGACATTTGCAATGCATGCATGGCGTGCATATCGCCGTGCCCGACCGGTTCGATTGACCACTGGAGAACCGTGTCGAAAAAAGCCGCATATTCGCTGCAAGATCAGTTCGGATGGGACGAATTGCCGCCGCAGCAGGAAATCCCGGATGATGCGCTGGCCGCTTCTGCCCAGGAGACTGCTGCGGCGGAAGGTGCGCTGGAAGGGCTGCAGGTCAACGCCGCCACCTCGCCGTCTTCGACCATGGCGCCGTGGTCGGCGGCGCATCCCTACGTCAATCTGTACACGCTGAAAAATCCGGTGACGGCAACGGTGGCGGGCAATTACCGCCTCACCGGGCCGGATACGCAAAACGATATTCATCATATCGTGCTGGACTTCGGCACCCAGTTTTTCCCGGTTCTGGAAGGGCAGTCGATCGGCGTCATTCCGCCCGGCGTCGATGCCAATGGCAAGCCGCATTACCTGCGCATGTATTCGGTTGCCAGCCCGCGCGAGGGCGAGCGCGATGGCTACAACAACCTGGCGCTGACCGTCAAACGCGTGCTGGAAGATCATCAGGGGCAAGCGGTGCGCGGGGTCGGCTCCAATTATTTATGCGATCTGCAAAAAGGCGATAGCGTGCAGATTGCCGGCCCGTTCGGCACCGATTACCTGATGCCGAATCAACCTGGTTCCAATATTCTGATGATTTGCACCGGCACCGGCTCGGCGCCGATGCGGGCAATGACCGAGCATCGGCGCCGCCTGATGGCGAAGGGGCAATCCAAGGGCGGCAAGCTGATGCTGTTTTTCGGTGCGCGCAGGCCGGAAGAATTGCCGTATTTCGGCCCGCTTCTGAAGCTGCCGCCCGCCTTCATCGACATGCATCTGGCGTTCTCCCGGGTCGAAGGGCAGCCGCGCGCTTATGTGCAGGACAGGATACGCGAAGCCGGCAGGAGCGTGACCGACTTGCTCGGCGGTGATACTTATATTTATATCTGCGGCCTGAAAGGCATGGAAACCGGCGTCATGGAAGCCCTGCGCGAGAGTTGCAGCGCGGTTGGCATGGATTGGCCTGCACTGCACGGCAAGATGGTCAGGGAAGGGCGTTTCCACGTCGAGACCTACTGATCCTGATTCGTACGCAAGCCCGATCCAATCATTAGCAGGAGTCATGTTGGCTGATTCAAATTACACCACGCTCAAACTGGCGACCGACCGGCGCGGCATTGCGCAGGTCACGCTCGCCAAACCGGAAACACTGAACGCCTTCGACGAAACCATGATCGCCGAATTGAGCGATGTATTCGAAGCGCTCGGCACTGCGGCCGATACCAGGGCGATCGTGCTGGGTGCCGAGGGCCGCGCCTTCAGCGCCGGCGCGGATCTGCGCTGGATGGAGCGCGCCAGCAATAATTCGCAGCAGGCCAATCTGGTCGATGCGCGGCGCTTTGCCCGCATGATGCAGATTATCCAGAGCTGCGACAAACCGGTTATCGCACGGGTTCAGGGTGCCGCCTATGGCGGCGGCGTCGGCCTGTGCTGCGCCTGCGACATCGTGTTCGCGGTGCCGCAGGCGCGTTTTGCGGTGAGCGAGGCAAAATTCGGCATCCTGCCGTCCGTGATCGGCCCCTACCTGAACAATGCGGTCGGCAAGCGTCAGGCGCTGCGCCTGGCATTGACGGCGGAACTGATCGATGCGGCACGCGCGGCGGAGATCGGTTTGGTGCACGAGGTAGTCGAGGCGGATCAGCTCGATGCTGCGATTGAAAAGACCATCGCCCAACTGCTGGCCAACGGCCCGGTGGCATTGGGCGAGATCAAGCGGCTGTTTGGCCGGTTCGCAGTCGCCGCAGTGGATGACGCAGTGCGCGAGCTGACTGCCCAGACCATCGCGCGGGTGCGCTCGACGCCGGAAGCGCGCGAAGGATTTGCCGCGTTTCTGGCCAAACGCCCGGCCGCCTGGGTGAAGTCATGAAGCGGCCGGTTTTGACGCGCATTGCGCTGTAAGGTAGCCAGGGCGGCGGGCAAGCGCCATCAGGATTCCGGCGGCGGTGCGGCCGGCGCGGCTTGCGCTGCCATCTTCGACAGGATCGAGAATAAATCCATCGGCAGCGGCAGCACCACGGTCGAGGTCTTGTCGCTGGCGAAAGTGCCCAGAGTCTGCAGGTAGCGCAACTGCAGCGCTTCCGGCTGGCGGGTCAGTATCTGCGCCGCCTGCAGCAGTTTTTCGGAGGCTTGCAGTTCGCCTTCCGCATGGATCACTTTGGCGCGCCGTTCGCGCTCGGCTTCGGCCTGGCGGGCGATCGCGCGGATCATGGTTTCGTTGATGTCGACATGCTTGATTTCGACGTTGGACACCTTGATGCCCCAGGTGTCGGTCTGGGCGTCCAGCGCCTGCTGGATGTCGATGTTCAGGCGTTCGCGCTCGGCCAGCATTTCATCGAGTTCATGCTTGCCGAGCACCGAGCGCAGGGTGGTCTGGGCCAGCTGGCTGGTGGCATCGAGAAAATTCTCGACCTGGATGATCGCGCGCTCCGGGTTGATGACCCGGAAGTAGACCACCGCGTTGACCTTGACCGAGACGTTGTCGCGCGAGATCACGTCCTGGGTCGGCACATCCAGCACCACGGTGCGCAGATCGACCCGCACCATCTGCTGTATGCCGGGGATGATGATGACCAAGCCCGGGCCCTTGATGCGCCAGAAGCGGCCGAGCTGGAACACCACGCCGCGCTGGTACTCGCGCAGGATGCGCACCGAGGACATTGCCACGACCAGCAGCAGGATCAGCAAGCCGCCGAAGCTGAAATTGAATGCCATCATCATCCACTCCTTCCAGCCGGGCCCGGCCGCAATCCTGCCCCGATTCCCGTCAATGCGTCAGGTGTTTCGAGAATTAACGGGGGTATGCTTGAAAATTATGCTGTTTTTCCCTGTTTTATTGAGATATGTAAAAACACATATCCCTGTATATTCAATCTGCGAAAGCCGGGAAGTGCGCTGCCTGCGGCCGTTTCAGGCCTTGGGCGCCGGCTTGCGCTTGCGTGCCGCGGCAGGTTTGGCGGCTGATTTGGCGGCGGGCTTGCGCGGCGTGGCCGGCGCTTTGGCGCTTGCAGCAGCGCCGCCGGCTTCGGGCTCGGCGACCGCATTGCTGACTGCCTGCTTGAACTGATTTTGCAGGATGCCCCACCAGGCGGCCGGGCTGGTCATCTGGGCCGCCAGTTCGTCCGGCGCGTTGATGGTTGCCTTGCGTTCTGCGGATGCGCCGGCCGGTTCGGCCGCCTTGGTGCCGGCTGCAGCCGGGCTGGCCTGCCCGGCCTGCAGCGAAGCCCAGAATGCGGCTGCATCGAATTTTTGTTCCGCGCTGCTATCGACGGCCGACTGGAAGGCGGCGCTCATCGATTGCAGCGTGCCGATGGTGGCGCGCTGCACTTCCATCGCCTGGATCGTGTTGCGCAGCATGCTCATGTTGACGCTGAGCCAGGATTCGACCGTCTTCAGGTCGTTGATTTTCTGCTCCAGCTCCTCGACCGACAGGGTCGGCGCCACCATCGCCGGCATGCCGGGAACGCTCATGCCGCCCCACAGCTTCTTGACGAATTCGAGCGTGTCGCTCATCGGGCCTGCGCCGGACATATTCCCCTGGGTCATGATCGCTCTCCGTTATGTGAATTATCAGCGTAGCAGATAAAAGCGCGCCGCAACAGGGGCAAGCGCCGCAGGTTTGCGCCGGCTCGGCTCAATCCGGGCGCGCCATGCGGCAGCTGGTCGGCAATGCGGTGGCCGGGCCGCTCAGATAGAGCTCGGTCTTGAAGCCGTAGCCGCTGCCCTCGTTGTCGAAGCGGATGCCGCCGTCGGCCAGTTTTCGCATTACCGACACATACAGCGGCTGGATCAGCTGATGGTCGGAGGCGCGCATGACGGCGCTGTGGAAGGCGTTGGCAAAGCGCGCCCCTTCCAGCTCGCCGGCGACCTTGGCGGCCTCGGTGCTGCCGGCCTGTTCGATCGCGCTGGCCAGCATGTCGACCATCAGGTGCATGCGCAGGTGGACGTAATCGTCCTGCGGCTGCGGATAGCGCTGCCGGAACGACTGGTAGAACCGGTCGGAAGCCGAATCCTTGCCGCCGGCATTCGGATGCCATTCGGCCACCGCGCGCACGCTGCCGACGCCGGCCTCGCCGATGGCCGCCGGCGCCCCCAAGCCGTTGCCGTAGAAGGTGTAAAACTTGGCGTTCAGGCCGGATTCGCGGGCTGCCTTGACCAGCAGGGTCAGGTCGTTGCCCCAGTTGCCGGTGACCACGGTGTCGGCGCCGCTGGCCTTGATCTTGGCGATATACGGCGCGAAATCCTTGACCTTGCCGATCGGGTGCAGCAGGTCGCCGACGATCTCGATGTCGGGCCGTTTTGCCGCCAGCTGGCTGCGCGCCGCCTGCGCCACCAGGCGGCCGAAACTGTAATCCTGGCCGATCAGGAAAACCCGTTTGGCCCGGCCGTCGGTCTTGATGACCTCGGTCAGCGCATGCATGCGCATGTCGGCGCTGGCATCGAAACGGAAGTGCCAGAAGCTGCATTGCTCGTTGGTCAGGGCCGGATCGACCGCGGAATAGTTCAGGAACAGCACGCGCTGGTCCGGTGCCCGCTGGTTGTGCTTGTTGATCGCATCCACCAGCGCCAGCGCCACCGCCGAGCTGTTGCCCTGGATGATGAACGGAATCCGCAGGTCGGTGGCGCGGTGCAATGCGGTCAACGACTCTTCGACGCTCTGCTGGTTGTCAAAAATGCGCAATTGCAGCGCATGCCTGCCGTCCGGCAAGGCAACCCCGCCGCGCGCATTGACGCGCTCGATGGCCAGCTGGACGTTGCGCTGCACCGCAGCGCCGGCATTCGCGAACGGGCCCGACATGCCCTCGATCATGCCGATCAGAATCGGCGTTTTGGTGCCCGCGGCAGCGCTATGGGCCGGCTGAAGGCAGCACAGCGACAGCAGCAGGACGAGAAATTTGGACATCGTGGCGGCCTGAAAAAATGGGTATTTTACCCGTTGGTCACAATTTGTTGCACTGCGCCGCGCTGCGTTTGCCGCCGCCAGCATATACACTTGCGGAATGAGGAAATTCAGCCCACCAATGCCGCGCAGCCAGTCCAAACGCTGGCTGGCCCTGTTGCTCGCCTCGGCATTGCTGCACGGGATGGCTTTGCATCTGGCCGGCTGGCGGTTCGGCATTTTGGCGCTGCCGTCGCCTGATGTCGTCGCCGCGCAACTGCAATTGCGGCAGGTGACTGGGTTTTCACTGGCGCCAACTGCGGCGGTAGCGCCGCCGCCCAAGGCCGAACCCCGCCACCGGCCAAAACCGCGCTCGAAGCCGGCGCCGGCAGCCGCCGCGCCGCTGACGGCCGCAGCGCTGTCGGACGACGCGGAAGACCTGGGCGACATGGCCGACATGGCGGTGCCGGGCAGCGGCATCGAGCCCGCCAGCGCGCTGGCGCCGGAAGCTGTGCCGGCTGAGCCGGCCGCCAAGCCCGCGGCTGACCCTGCGCTGCAGCAGGCGATCGATCCGCCGCCGTCGGCGCTGCTGAAATATGATGTGCAATCGAGCAAGGGCGGCAAGGCGGTATACGGTAGCGGCAAGATCGCCTGGCATACCGATGGCAATGTGTATACCGCCAGCGGCGAAGCCAGCGTGCTGTTTTTCACCGTGCTGGAATTCCGCAGCGAGGGCGCAATCGACCGCTTCGGCGTGGCGCCAGGGCTGTACACCGAAAAACGCTTTCGCAAACCGGCCACCAATACGCATTTCCAGCGCGATCCGCAGATCATCAGCTTTTCCGCTTCAACCCTGACCTACCCGCGCCAAGGCGGCGAGCAGGACCGGGCCAGCGTCACCTGGCAACTGGCCGCGCTGGGGCGCGGCGACAGCAGCCGGTTCGCGCCCGGTGCGCAGATCGAGGTGGTGGTGGCCGGCGTGCGCGATGCCGAGCCCTGGCGCATCCGCGTGATCGGGCTGGAGCAGATCCGGATTCCGGCCGGCGAGATGCCGGCCTGGCATCTGGAGCGGCAGCCGCGCGCCGGCTCGTTCGACCAGAAGATCGATATCTGGCTGGCGCCGCAGCAGCAGTGGTATCCGGTGCGGCTGCGGTATACCGACAACAATGGCGATTACCTCGACATGGCCGCCTCCGGCATCGAGCCGGACGCGCCGCCCGCAGTGCGCGAGTACTGAAGCGCGCGCCAGCTGCAGCAATCATTCGGAGCGACAAGCATGCTGAACAAAATTTCTTCCGCCATCCTGGCGCTCTGGCTGGGTTGCGCCAGCGCCGCCCAGCCAGCGCCGCCGCTGCCCGAGCATCCGGTCAGGCGCTATGCGACCGACCTGGCGCCGTCGGCCGATTTGCTGTATGCGATCAGGGCCAAGCAGAGCGGCTTGTCCTTGAGCGGCAAGGCCAGGGTCGAGTGGCGCGTGAAGGGCCGGCAATACAGCATCAGCAGCCAGACCGAGGCGATGATTCTGGGGCGGATTCTGGAAGCCGGCAGCAGCGGCGCGATTGACGCCTTCGGCCTGGCGCCGCTGCAATCGACCGAGAAGCGCTTGCGCAAGCCGCTGGTCACCACCCGTTTCGACCGTCAGGAGCAGGCGATCCGCTTCACCGAATCCGACCGCAGTTACCCGCTGTATGGCGGCGAGCAGGACCGCACCAGCGCGATCTGGCAATTGGTGGCGGTCGCGCGCGCTGCGCCGGGCCAGTTCAAGGCCGGCTCGCAGTGGCAGTTTTTCGTCGCCGGACGGCGCGATGCCGAAACCTGGAGTTTCAAGGTGATCGGCAAGGAAGCGATCGACACCCCGCTCGGCAGGCTGCAAGCGATCCACCTGATCAAGGCGCCGCCGCCCGATGCGCAGGGGCAGCAGCTCGACATCTGGCTGGCGCCGGCGCGCGACTGGTATCCGGTGCGGCTGCGCTTTTCCGACCCCGATCATGATTTCATCGAGCAGACGCTGCAGCGCATCGAGCGAGTCAATTAGCTGTTGCGAGTTTGGATTTTGCTGCGCTCGCTATCGACCAATAGGGTATTTTTTCAGATCGCAGTTTTTATATGCGGTAAATTGCATGTTTTTATGCATACTCCCGCATATTTATGGGCTTGAAAGGGCTGCGGCCGGCCTCAGTTCAGGCAAGCGCCGGCCGCGCCGGGCGCGGCGTTGATCATCGGCAGCAGCTGCGGCGCCAGCACCTTCAGCAACTGCACCGGCAAGCCGCTGGTGAAGTCGTAGTCGGCCGCCTGCGAGCCGGCCACGTAGGCGATGATGGTGCCGAAGAAGCGTTCATCGATGTTGAAGACGAAGGTGGCGGTGCGGTTGACCACCCGCGATGAGATCAGCTGGCCGTGCACGCCGAAGGTGTCGAAGCGCTGGTCGCCGGTGCCGGTCTTGCCGCCGACCGGGATGCTGCTGCCGTCGGCCCGCACGAATGCCTGCCGGACCCTCTTGGCGGTGCCGTCTTCCACTACCCGCCGCAATGCGCCGCGCACCGCCTGCGCCACTTCCGGCGCCAGTACCCGTTTTGCCGCCGCCGGTTTGTGCTGCAGCAGGGTTTCATACGGTGTCGCTGCGGCGAAGTGCAGCGATTTGATGCGCGCATCCGGCTTTTTGACGCCATCGTTGACGATGATGCCCATCAATTCCGCCAGCGCTGCCGGGCGGTCGGCCGACGCTCCCAGCGCCGAGGCGTAGGACGGCACCATGGTGTCGAACGGATAGCCGAGGCGCGCCCACTGGCGGTGGACTTCCAGAAAGCCCTCGCCTTCGAGCAGGTTCAGGATGCGGGTGTCCTGCTTGTTCTTGCGCCGGGTCTTGAACAGCCACGCGTACACGTCCTGGCGCTGCTGCGCGCTGGCCTGCATGACCTGGGTCTGGCTGGCGTCCGGATGGGTGCGCAGATAGCCGACCAGCCATAATTCCAGCGGGTGGATCCTGGCCAGATAGCCGCGATCGGCCAGCGACATGTTTTGCGGCGCGTATTGCTGATACAGCGCGTCGAGTTTTTTTGCATCCAGTCCGGTGTCCGGCAGCTGGCTTTGCAGGAAGGCGGCAAACTGCTCGACCGGCGCTTCCGGCGCAATGGTGCGGAAAATGGCGGACAGGCGCGACGCGGTCGGGCGCACGTTTTCCAGCAGCGCATCTTCCATTTGCTGGGCGGTCTTGCCCTTGTATTTGACCAGGAAGCGGCGCATGAAGACCTGCCCTTCGCGGTCGGCGAAGCGGGCCAGGTATTCGGCCCGGCGCGGATCGTCGGCATCCCGCAGCAGGCGCGCGGTGGAGCCGGGAATCTGGAACATATAGTGATGCACCACGTCGCGCATCAGGCGGATGAATACCAGGTTGACCGAATTGCGCAAACCGTCGCGCACCGACAGCACCCGGCTGTCGTCGGCATGCTGGAAGTTGTTGAAGTGGTGCAGGCCGCCGCCGGTGTAGAACCCTTCCGCCGGGCTGGCCGAATAGCGCCGTTCCAGCGCCGCCGCCAGCATCGCATCCAGCCCCTTGTCGCTGGCGCTGCCCAGATATTCGACCGCCCAGTGCGTCAGCACGTCCTTGGGATCGACTTCCTGCGTGCGCAGTTGCGCCGCATCCAGCGGCGCCAGGCGCTGGTGCAGATTGGCGATGATGTCGAGATAGGTCAGCAGCGTGCGCAGCTTGGCGGTCGAGCCGAGGTCGAGCTTGGTGCCTTCGTTGATGTTCAGCGGCTGGTCGAAATTGTCGGTCTGCACCCGCAGCAGATTGGCGTTCGGGCCGCGCTCGTACAGCGTGAAGCTGTACACCACCTTGGCCGGGTCGCCGCGCCCCAGCAGCTGCTTGCTGTTGAGTCCGGCCGCTGCGGCATTGGCCGGTTCGCGCAAGCCGCGCAGCAGGTCGGTCACCGCCGCCTGCGCCGGCGCGTCCAGCGTGCTGGCCACGCTGACATCGAGCCGGTCCAGATCGTACAGGCGGCTGCCGCCCAGCAAGCCGGCCAGATGGTTGCGCACGGTGTTGGCCGCCTTGCGGGTGACGAACGACAGCGCCGGCGCGTCGGCCCGCACCGCGTGCCGGTTCAGTCGCGCCTTCAGCGCGGCATCCTGCAATGCCGGTGGAATCACGCCGGCATTGCCGAGCAGGCGCAGGTAACTGTTAGTCAGCTGTTCCAGTTCGGTTTCCTTGCCGTCGAAATAGTAGGATGGCCGCCGTTGCGAAATCAGCAGGCTCAGCGCCTGCTTGTACAGCAGCGCCTGCTCGATCGGATCGCCGCTTGGGCCGGCTTTCAGGATGCGCTGCACGTCGGCGAAGTCGCGCCCGTACCAGACCCACAGGCCGTCGCCGATGCCATGCACCTCGCCGAAGCCGGGCCGCGCCGACAGCGGCATGGTATTCATGTAATTGACCACGATCTGGCGCCGCGCGGCGGTGGTGTCCTCGCCCTGCCGGTAGGCGCGCAGCGAGGCCGATACCATCTGGCGCAGCTTGTCCTGTATCGATGCGGTGCGTCCTTCGGGCGAATGGCGGTATTTTTCGATCTGGGTCGCCAGCGTACTGCCGCCGGGAGTCCTGCCTTCGCCGCTGACCTTGTGCAGCGCCTGATTCAGCGCCGCCATCGCCAGCCGGTCCCATTCCACCGCCGGGTTGCGCTTCGGGTAGCGCGGATCGAGCAGTTCGCGGTTCTCGATGAACAGCAGGCTGTCGATCAGGGTCGGCGCCAGTTCGTCGAAGCTGGCGAAGACCCGCTGCGGATAGCGTTCCGCAAACAACTGCGTGTCGTGGCAATCGAGAATGGTCAGGCCGCTTTGCAGCTTCTCCGGATACGGCGGGAAATACCCGTCGTCGACCAGCTGCGCCATGCGCGGCGAAATCCGCGCCTGCTGCGCCACCTCGAAGTCGCGCTGGTGCAGCTTGCCGATCAGGCTCGGCAAGGCCGAATAGCCGAGGCGCTCGTCGTACGGCGTCTTCTGCGGGAAACGGATCGCCGGGCTGGGGCCGGGGCCGAGCGCGTAAGTCATCTTCTGCGCCAGTTTGGCAAAAAAGCGCGCCTGATAAGTCGAAGTGCGCATTTCCTGCACCAGCAGCAGCCCGGCGGCTACGATAACAATCAGCAGCGTCGCCGCCAGGGCGAGCTTGAACCAGAAATAAAGGGATTTCTTTTCCCGCATATGTGTCTTGAAATGTGAAAATTTGAGTGAGATTATTTTGCGCGGGCAAGGCCGTATGATACATCCGGGCCAGGCCGGACGCAGCAAACATGATGTTGCTTTAACGCAACACAGGCTCTGCTTGCCGCAAGACTGCCGGAAATCGCGGCAAATAGGGCTGTCTTGCAAGCCGGCGGCGCAGGGCTATAGTGAAATTGGAATTCGCCCCACCGACTGGACTGCGATGAAACTTTTCTGGACTGCGTGCTTGCTGCTGGCGCTGGGCTGGGGCCGGCAGGCGCTGGCCGCTGCACCGGTGCTGGTATTGCAGCTCGACGGTGCGATCGGCCCGGCCAGCGCCGACTATGTGGTGCGCGGACTGGAACACGCGGTGCGCGACCGGGCTCAGCTGGTGGTGTTGCAGATCGATACCCCGGGCGGGCTGGACACCTCGATGCGCAGCATCATCAAGGCGATTCTGGCATCGCCAGTGCCGGTAGCCAGCTATGTTGCGCCCGGCGGCGCGCGTGCGGCCAGCGCCGGCACTTACATCTTGTACGCCAGCCATATCGCGGTGATGGCGCCCGGCACCAACCTGGGAGCCGCCACGCCGGTGCAGATCGGCATGCCCGGCCCTGCCGGCGACGGCGGCGGCAAGACGGCGGCCGAAGCGCCGCAGGATGCGCTCGCCAGAAAAATGACCAACGATGCCGCCGCCTATATTCGGGGTCTCGCGCAATTGCGCGGACGCAATGCCGAATGGGCCGAGCGCGCGGTGCGCGAAGCGGTCAGCCTGCCGGCCGAGGAGGCGCTGAAAATCCGGGTGATCGACCTGGTGGCGGCGGACCTGCCGCAATTGCTGCAGCAGGTCGATGGCAGGAAAATTACCGTGGCCGGCGGCCAGCGCACGCTCGACACCATCGACGCGCTGCAGATCAGTTACCAGGCCGACTGGCGCACCCGCTTTCTGGCCGTCATCACCAACCCCAGCGTGGCGCTGATCCTGATGATGCTCGGCGCCTTCGGGCTGTTTTTCGAATTCAGCAGCCCCGGCCTGATCGCGCCCGGCGTGCTGGGCGCGATCAGCCTGCTGCTGGCGCTGTACGCGCTGCAATTGTTGCCGGTCAACTATGCGGGGCTGGCGCTGATTCTGCTCGGCCTGGGCTTCATGGCGGCGGAAGCATTTGCGCCCAGCGGTGCGCTCGGCGTTGGCGGCGTGGTCGCGTTCGCGATCGGCGCGGTGATCCTGATCGATACCGACCTGCCTGCGTTCGGCATCCCGACCGGCCTGATTGCCGCCATCGCCATCGTCGGCGCCATCCTGACCGCTGCCGCCGGCAACATGGCATTGAAGGCGCGCAAACGGGCGACGCTAAGCGGCGCCGCGCAACTGATCGGCGCCACCGGCACCGTGCTGCAGCAGCGCAACAGCCAGACCTGGGCCAGCGTGCAGGGCGAGCTGTGGCAGGTTAGCAGCACTGCGCCGCTGCAGGTCGGCCAGCAGGTGCGCGTGACCGGGATGGAGGGCTTGACGCTGATCGTTACGGCAGTCGGCCAGGAAACTGCCGTCATCTAGACTCTGTTGATATCACCGAAGCCATAACAGTGCGGCAGCAAAAGCCAGCACTTCCTTGAAGTGACTGGCTTTTTTCTCGAAGCGCATCGCGATACGGCGGAAATACTTGAGTTTATAGCGCTTGCAGGCGCAATTCACGCAAGGCCGATTTTTTCATAAAAAACAATCCCGACGCGGTCGATGTGATCGACCAGATCGGGATTGTCTATGTGCTTGAAAAGAGAAAGATCAACCGTATACGGCAGCAGCAAATCATCTATTTGAGTTTCAATGCGGCTCAAGAGCGCATGGCTCAGTGCATCGCCTATCAGCGTCAGATCAATGTCCGAGCCGCGGCGGTAATTGCCTTTGGCGCGGGAGCCGTACAGCAGCGCTTTTTCGATCTCCGGATGCTGGGAAAAAACCATCGCGATTTTGCCGATGGTGCTTTCTGTCAGGCCAAAACGGCTGGCGGTTTCAGTGCGCATCCTGCAAACCCTGCATCGTATTTTGCAACGCGACAAACAGGGCCGCATAACGCTCGGTGATGTTGGTCACAATCGCTTTTGCGGTGGCTTCATTGTAGGTGTGGCTGGTTTGGTTCCTGTCCTTGATCATATCCATCCAGCTGTCGCCGTCATCAATCAGTTCCAGCTTGAACGCTTCGCGCGTGGCGTCGCGGGAGCCGTGGATCGTCTGGTTGCCCTGGTCGCGCAAATAATCCCGCAGCGTATTCCACGCCAATTCATGGGTGTATTCAAAGGCTTGAATCAAGCCCTGCTGCTCCAGTTCGTTGAGCTGTCCTTGTTTGATGAATTTTTGCAGTTGCGACAATGCGCGCCGGTAGTTGGCAAAGCGCTGCATCCAGCGCACATCAGCTTGATCGGTCATGGCGTGCTTTCTCTTTATGGCGAATGACGCAAATTTTACCCGCTGCCAGATCGCCGATGCGGGCTTTACGCAACTCTTGCATTGTCGTTAAATGGCTAGGGTATATTGAAAAATATGCAATTTACCACATGTAAAATAAGCGGCATGGCAAAATACACTTGCTAGTATATTTGACATCCAATAACCACCGGGCGGCCCGGGTCGGCGCACCATTCGCTCCAGGAGCCCGGATACAGCGCCGCGCCCGGCAGGCCGGCGATTTCCATTGCCAGCAGGTTGTGGCAGGCGGTCACGCCCGAGCCGCATTGGGAAATCGTCGCTTGCGAGTCGCCGATGATGGCGCCGAATTCGGCCTGCAACCGGGCGGCCGGCTTGAAGCAGCCGTCGGCCTGCAGGTTATCCCTGAAGAAGCGGTTTTTCGCGCCCGGAATATGGCCGCCGACCGCGTCCAGGGTTTCGTTCTCGCCGCGGAAACGGTCCGGCGCGCGCGCGTCCAGCACGGTGCGGGCACCGGTCGCCAGATTGGCCAGCACGGCGGCGGCCTCCACGCTGGCAGTCAGCGCGGCGCGCTCTGTGATCGCACCGCGCCGCTGCGCCGGCGCCGTTGCAGTCAGCGGCTGGCCGGCTTGCTGCCAGGCCGGCAGGCCGCCGTCGAGCACCGCGACCGCAGCGTGCCCGAGCCAGCGCAGCAGCCACCACAGCCGGGCTGCGAACATGCCGCCGCTGGCGTCATAGGCGACTACCTGGGTGGCGTCGTCGATGCCCCAGCTGCGCAGCGTTTCCAGCAGGGCGGCGCGCTCCGGCAACGGGTGGCGGCCGCGAAACTGGCCGTCGCAGTCAATCTTGGGGCCGGACAAATCCGTATCCAGGTGCGCGAACTGCGCCTGCGGCAGATGGCCGGCGGCATAGGCGCTGCGGCCGGCTTCCGGGTTGGCGAGGTCGTGGCGGCAATCCAGCACCACCCAACCGCGATCGGGCCGGGATTGCGCCAGCTCGGCGGCGCTGATCAGGGTGGTGAACGGGGTGGAAAGCGGGGTGGAAAGCGGGGTGGAAGATTGCATCAGGCGCTCCTTGGCGTAATGGTTTCCGTGCTGCCGGGCAGGGCGCCGGCGGCCGCCGGCGCGGCGTTTTGGATGTTGCGCCCATTGCGGGCATTGTAATAAGTGGCGCTGACGCCGCTGGTCAGGATGATCGCGATGCCGAGCCAGCTGCTCAGGCCCAGTGCATCGCCCCAGATCAGCAGGCCTAACAGGCTGGAGAACACGATGCCGCTGTACTGCAGGTTGGCGGTGACCAGCGTATTGCCGAGCCGGAACGCGCGCGTCATCGCGACTTGGGCGGCGGTGGCGCTGATGCCCACGCCCAGCAGCAGCGCGATGCCACGGACGCTGTGCGCATGCAGCAGCGCAGCCGGGTTGCCGGTCGCGATCAGGGTGCCGGCCAGACCGGAGCCCAGGCCGACCAGCGAGAAATAGAATACGACCCGGTATTCCGGTTCGCCCATCAGCCCCAGCCGGCGCACCTGCAGATAGGCCAGCGCCGACAGCACGCCGGAGCCCAGCGCAAACAGGCCGCCGACCCATTGGTCGGCATGGAGGCTGGGTTGCAACAGCAGCGTCACGCCGGCAAAGCTGGCCGCGATCGCGGCGGTAAAGCACCATTCCAGCCGATTTTTGCCGCGCCACCAGCCGATCGCGAACAGGATCATGGCGATCCAGATCGGCGAGGTGTAATTGAGCGTGACCGACATCGCCAGCGGCAGTTTGCTGAACGAATAAAACCAGCACCATAACGAGGCGACCCCGACCGCGCCGCGCCACAGATGCTCGCGCGCGAACCTGGTACGCAGCGTGCCGCCATTGCAGCGCAATAGCGCGAGCATGCACAGTACCCCGATCAGGCCGCGAAACATGACGATTTCGGAAGTCGGATACAGGTCGGAGGCGAGCTTGACGCACACGCCCATGATGGCGAACAGGAAACTGGCGCAGAGCATCCAGAGTGATTGCATAAAATTCAAGAGCCGGAAAGAGGGAGCGAATCAGGGCAGCGAATCAGGCGCGGTCTGGACGAGAATCGGCGGTGCATCGGCTGTGAATCGGCGCTGAATCGCAAAACCGATAGTGTAGCCGAGCTGCGCTTTTGCTGCGGCAGGCTGCATTCTGCGCCCTGCGATGCAGGTCTGCCGGGTTGGCTGGGGGAGACGGCGCTCTCCAGAGGGAAGCGGACAGCAGATCTTGCGCCCATCTTCAGAACTGCTTTTCATTAGGCACTAGACAACGATTTGATCTGTACGTAAGCTAAGGCGACCTAAAATCCATGCTTCGCTCCTTTTTATCAATGACGCAAGCCCCGAAGGATCGTGGCTGTCGATCGTGATCATAATTTCATGCGCATCGAACCTCAAACTGAAATCGATATCCATCCCCTGTTGCCGACCAAACGCCAGATGGTGCGCGTCACCGCCTGCATCGTGATCCCGTCGCTCATCGGCGGCCTGCTGCTGGGATTGCTCATACTTTACGCGCCGCGCGGTGCGCTGGCGCTGGCGCTAGGCGATATGTTCGTGGCGGGTGGGGCTGCAGTATTCAGCGCGCCGGGAGGCGCGCGGCTAGCGCTCTGGGCTGGCCTCGTGTGGGGCTTAGGTTTCGCCTTCGTTGCTGCATTCTGCTACACCGCCTGGCTGATTGTTCGGGTGACCAGGGGTTACCACACGCTGGTGATGGAGCAGAAAATGCACGCGTATCGTCGCGCGATAGCGGGCAAGCAGCCGGAATGACGCAGCAGGAATCGCCGGACGGTTGCTGCCTCGATAGTCAGGCTGATGCGCCCCCGGTTCTTGAATGACCGCAACACAAGCGGTACGGCGTCGGAAACGGATGGTTTCCAGTGGAGCCCGGTCGCAATGCTGCGGACTTTTTCTTAGGCACTGTTTTCGATTGCTATAAGGAAAAAACCGGTTCATCATCGGTTTTGGTCGGCAATCATGAAAAAAATGACAAGATCAGAAAGGGGATACATGCCGAAAGCGCCTGCCGGAAAAACCCAGCCAGGATCAGTCGACGTGCTGCAGACCATTATCGACTTTCTGCCAAGCGGCGTGACCCTGTTCGATCCCGATCTGAAAATGATCGCCTGCAATGAACAGTTAAAGCGCCTGCTCGATTTTCCCGCTGCGATGTTCGAAGGCGGACTGCCGACGATGTATGACCTGGCGATTTACAATGCGCGTCGCGGCGAGTATGGCCCCGGCATCCCGGAAGTGCTGGCGCAAGACGTAGTGGAACGGGCGTACGACATGCAGGCGCATGTCTATGAGCGCACGCGACCGAACGGCACGGTGCTGGAAATTCGCGGCGAACCGCTGCCCGACGGCAGCGGTTTTGTCACCATCTATACCGATATCACCGAAAGAAAGCGTGCTGAACAGGAAGCGAAACGTTACGCGACCTATCTTGATACGGTGCTGAACACCCTGCCGCAGGGCGTTACCGTGATCGACGAGAATCTTGAGGTGGCGCTGTGGAACCAGCGTTTCGTAGATATCATGGGGCTGCCGCCCGATCTCATGCGTGCCGGGGTCAGCCTGGAGGAGATGGTCCGCTACAACGCCGAGCATGGCGAGTACGGCGCGGTAGATTCCGAGGAGAAGGTGCGGCAGGTGGTCGATCTCGCCTTGCGTTTCGAGCCGCATCGCCTCGAACGCGTCCGGCCGCAGGGTCAGACCATCGAGATCGAAGGGCGGGCCATGCAGCTGGAAGGCAAAGTGGCCGGCTTCGTCTCGACTTACACGGACATCACCGAACTCAAGCAGGTTGGCCAGTACGAGCAATATCGCAGCCATACGCTGGAACTGCTGGCGGGAGGCGAGCCGCTCCCCGGCATTCTTGACGCCATTGTGCGCGGCCTGGAGCAGCTCAAGCCTGCGATGCTTTGCAGCATTCTGTTGCTGGATGAAGCAGGCAGGCATCTCGGTATCGGTGCGGCACCCAGCCTGCCCGACTTCTATCGGGCCGCAATCGACGGCATGGAAATCGGCATGGGCGTTGGTTGCTGCGGGACTGCGGCATTTACCGGAGAGCGCGTCATCGTTGGCGATATTGCGACGCATCCGTATTGGAAGGCCTACAAAGAACTCGCGGCCAGAGCGGGATTGGGTGCATGCTGGTCGCAGCCGATCCTCGCCGCAGCGGGGCAAGTGTTGGGCACGCTTGCCATCTATTATCGTGAAGCGCGCATGCCTGCGGAGTCCGACATTGCCATCATCGAGCAATCTGCCCGTCTGGCCAGCATAGCCATTGAGCGCAGTGTTGCTGCGAAAAAAATTCGTGACAGTGAGACTCTGTATCGGCTGCTGACAGAGGGGGTGTCAGATGTGGTCTGGAAGACAGACCGCGATCTTCATATCACCTATATCAGCCCGGCGGATGAACTGCTGCGGGGCTATAGGGCAGATGAAGTGGTCGGGCACCATGTTTTTGAAATGTTCACCGCGGAGGGGATCGCAACCGTCACGGAAATCATGCGGCAGAGGCAGGAGGCTGAACAGCACGGAATGCAGGGCAGTTCCAGAACCTTCGAGGTGCAGCACCGCTGCAAGGATGGCAAGCTGCTATGGGGGGAAGTTTTTTCCACAGTCGAGCGCGACGCGCATGGCGCGATTATCGGATACCACGGCATCACCAGGGAAATCACCAAGCGCAAACAGATGGAAGACCAGGTGCGGCAACTGGCTTTCTACGATGCGCTCACTAATCTGCCTAACCGTCGTCTGCTCAACGACCGCTTGATCCAGGTCATGGCAGCCGGCAAGCGCAATGGTTGCTATGGCGCACTGATGTTTATTGATCTGGACAACTTCAAGCCGCTGAATGATACGCATGGGCATGCGGTTGGCGATTTACTGTTGATTGAGGCTGCGGATCGACTGAAAAGTTGTGTGCGGGAGATGGATACCGTGGCGCGCTTTGGCGGCGATGAATTTGTGGTGATGCTGGGCGAGCTGAATACGGATAAAGCCGAATCGAGATCACAAGCCGAGGGGGTTGCGGAAAAAATCCGCACCCTTTTGTCTGAGCCCTATCTGCTGACAATCAGCCGCGATGAAAAGAAGCATGCCACGCTGGAGCATTACTGCACCGCAAGTATCGGCGTGGTGGTCTTCGTCAAGCACGAAGGCAGTCCAAACGATATTCTGAAATGGGCTGACACTGCAATGTATGAAGCCAAAGAGGCCGGGTGCAATTTGACGCGGTTTTATGATGCTAAAGATTGAGTGGCCGCATTTGAGTGACCGCATATTGGGCGGGGCGGAACCGACCAGTCGCTGAGCATGGTGCTGGATGCCGCTTCCGGGCCGGTTGCCGCCCTTCGGAAATGGGCGCCGTGCGACCGCCGTTTGCTGCATCAGGCAAAAAACATCAACCACCACAAGCCCGCCAGCAATCCCAACAGGATCAGCGCGAACAGCGGTCTGGCCGAACGGATTTCCTCGCCTGCAGCCACGATTTTCTTGCCGGTCAGCATCGCGCGCACCAGGTTTTCGCGGTGCAGCAGCGAGGTCAGGAGCACGGCCGCGATGTGCAGCACGACGAGCGCCATCAGCACGTTTGCCAGCGCTTCGTGGACTTCGGACAGCCAGTCGCCGCCGAGCTCGGCGTAGCTGGCGTGGCCGCTGGCCGTCAGTGCCGCGGCCACGCCCAGGATCGCCAGGATTGCCAGCGCGCCGGCCGGATTGTGGCCGACGTAGTGGCGCGGGCGCAGCTGCAGCCAGGAGCGCAGGTAGGCGGCTACCGCGGCCGGGCCCCGGACAAATTCGCTGAAGCGGGCATAGCGGGTGCCGGTCAGGCCCCAGGCCAGGCGCAACGCGATCAGCAGCGCCATCGAATAGCCAAAGCTGATGTGCCAGAGCTGCCAGCGTTCGCTTTCCGAAGTCAGCCATGCCCCCAGGAAGGACAGCGCGAGCGACCAGTGGAAGGCCCGGACCGGCAGGTCCCATACCAGCGCCGGCTGGTGCGGCTGGCTTTCAAGGTTCTGCCGGCGTGCCGGAGCGGGGGACTGCGTTTTCATTTCGGAATCCTGATGTTGTCTTCATCGAAATCGCCCTGTGCCGCCTGTTGGTGGCAGGCCGCGCAGTTGGCGCGGCTCTTGACCGAGGCGCGCAGCCAGACATCCTTGCCGACTTCGCGGTGCTTGCGGGCGAACCAGGCGCTGCTGCTGATGCGGTTGTCGGGCGACGGCTCGGCGAATTTGCGCGAGCCGGCTGAATACTTGTCCAGCCAGGCGGAAATTTCAGCCACCGATTTCTGATCCATGCTGGCATCGGTGCCGTAGTGCTTGTCCAGCGAGCCCATGACGCCGCGCCAGGATTTCGACGGCAGCAAGCCAGGCGCATACGGGATATGGCAGCTCGCACATTCGGCTGCATACGATTTCGGCATGCTGTTGGGCATGCCGACGTTGTCGGCCAGCGCGAAGGAGGAGAGCAGCGCTGCGTAGCCGCCGGCGAGAATCAGACGGGGGATTGGATGCATGATGGTGTCCTTGTTCGATGTTGTATTTGCGACTTATTTAATGGTCAGCAGCCAGGCGATGATGTCGACTTTTTCCTGTGAGGTGCATTCCCGGACCAGCACGTCGTTGCAGTTGCGTTTGAACCATTTTTCGGATTTGGCTGCATCGGTGAAGCGCTGATCGTTTGCCGCCGGCGCCAGCGGCAGGATGCTCTTGCCGGTTACGATGTGCTGGGTGGTCTTGTTCGGGACTGCACTATGGCAGCTGGCGCAACTCCATTCGCGCCCGTGCTTGCTGGTGAAGAACTGCTGGCCGCGCTGTGCCGAAGCTTTGCCTGAAGATGCTTCATACTGTTGCAGCATGTCTTGCGGGCCTGCTGCCCAGGCGGCAGTGCCGAACATCAATAAAACCAGCAATACGATTTTCTGCATTTTTCTCTCTCCGGTTGGCGGCCGGCGACGGAGTGCGCAAGCCATGGCAGTACATTAGCTGCCCAGTGCTGAACCGGCGCTTATCGCTTCGTTCAGCTGCCGTTCATGTTGGAGTTGCCATGCTTGGTTTTATGAAAACGCTCCGTCTATTCCTGTTCAGTGTCGCGCTTGCGCTTGCCGCCGGCGGCCTGCATGCCGATGACGATGGCGACGAACACGATCGCGCCCGCGCCGCGGTGGCCGCCGGGCAGATCAAGCCCTTGTCCGAGATCATGGACCAGGTCGAGCAGCGCTATGCGGGCCGGATGGTCAAGAGCGAACTGGAGCGCTATGATGGCATCTGGGTCTACGAACTCAAGCTGCTGCCGCCCAACGGCCGCGTCTACAAGCTGAAAATCAATGCGCAAACCGGCCGTGTCATCGGCACCCGGGGCCAGGTACAGGAGAAGCGCTGATGCGGGTGCTGGTAGTCGAAGACAACCTCGAAATCGCCCGGCAAATCAAGGCCGTTCTGCTGGAACACGGCTATGCGGTCGATCTGGCGCCGGACGGGCGCGAAGGCAAGTTCCTGGGCGAGTCGGAGCCGTATGACGCGGTAATCCTGGATCTGGGGCTGCCGCAACTGGATGGCCTGTCCGTGCTGCGCCAGTGGCGCCAAGGCGGGCGCACGATGCCGGTCCTGATCCTGACCGCGCGCGACGCCTGGACCGACAAGGTTGACGGCCTGAATGCCGGCGCCGACGATTATCTGGTCAAGCCGTTCGTGATGGCCGAGCTGCTGGCGCGCATCAATGCGCTGGTGCGGCGCAGCCAGGGCCGCGCTAGCGCGGTGATAGCGATCGGTGAACTGCACCTCGATACGATTACCCACAGCGTCAGCCTGGCCGGTCTGCCGGTGCGCCTGACCGCGATGGAATACGGCCTGCTCGCCTATCTGGCGCACCACGCCGGCCGGCCGGTCTCGAAAACCGAACTGACCGAACATCTGTACCAGCAGGATTTCGACCGCGACAGCAATACCCTGGAAGTGCTGGTGGCGCGCCTGCGCAAGAAGCTCGGCGACGACAAGATCGAAACCCTGCGCGGCCAGGGCTACCGGATGCTGTTGCCTGGCGCGCCGCAATGAAATCGATCACGCTGCGCCTGGTCATCCTGTGCGCGCTATGGCTGTCGTTGGGCCTGACCGTGGTCGGCCTGTACGTGAACCGGGTCGCCACGCGCCAGTTGCAGGATGCTGCTGACGCCCGCATCGCGGCGCTGCATGACGCGGTCACCGCGAATGTCGAATTCGACGCCGGCGGCCGGCTGCAGTTGCCGCACAGCCTGCCCACGCCGGAGTTCGAGCAGCCGTTGTCCGGCGTGTACTGGCAAATTACCGCCAGCGGCAATCTGCTGCGTTCCAAATCCCTGTGGGATGAGACATTGCCGCCGCCCCGTGCCGGCAACGGCGGCGCGCAGTGGAGCACCATCAAGGGCCCGCGCAATCAGAATGTGCGGTTGCTGGCGCGCGCCATTACGCTGCCGGATTTCCCGCAAACGGTGTGGGTGCAGGTCGCGATTACGCAGGACAATACCGAGCGTGAAATCGCCAGCCTGCGGCGCACCCTGCTGCTCGGGTTGACAGCGCTCGGCGCGCTGCTGGTGGCCGGCGTGTGCGCGATCGTGATTGCCGGCTTGCGGCCCTTGCGCCAGGCCAAGCATGCGTTGCACGCGATACGCCGAGGCCAGAACGACCGGCTGGCGTTGAGTGCTCCGGATGAAATTGCGCCGCTGTTTCATGAAATCAATGCGCTGGTGGCGGAGAATCACCAGACCGTCGAGCGCGCCCGCTGCTATGTCGGCAATCTGGCCCATGCGCTGAAGACGCCGCTGACGGTGGCCACCAATGCGCTGGCCAGCAGCGCGCCGGATCTGGCGCTGGCGCAGCAGCAGATTGCGCTGCTCAACCGCACGGTGGCCCACCATCTGGCGCGCGCCCGCATTTCGGCCCGCAGCGCCGCGCACAGCGCGCAGACCGGCGCTTATCCGCTGGCAATCGCGCAGGAAGTCGCCGCCGCGCTGCGCCGGATCGCGCCGCAGGTCGAGATCGCGGTGGAAGGGGATGCGAGCGCGCAGGCGGCGATCGATCGCCAGGACTTGATCGAGCTGCTCGGCAACCTGATGGACAACGCAATCAAGTGGGCGCATTCGCACTGCCGGGTCGAGATCGGACTGATCCGGGATGCCGGTCCCGATGCCCGGATCGGCATCCGGATCGAGGACGACGGCCCCGGCATGGCGGACGAAGTCGCCAGCGCGCTGGCGCGGCAGCGCGGCGAACGGCTGGACGAAGCGCAGGCCGGCTCCGGCCTCGGGCTGGCGATCGCGGAGGAAATCGTGCTGCTGTACGGCGGCGGCATGGCGGTCGCGCCGAAAGGCGCTTTAGGCGGAGTGCGGGTCGATGTGACGCTGCCGGCGTTTGGGTAGGGTGCGTCGTGTGCGGGCCATGATCGTGCTGGCGATGCAGTGGCGCGCAGCACGCCTAACCGGGAAATGCTTCTCGAAACAAATACGCAGCTATGTATTTTTTAATGTCGCCTGAATCACGTGAAAAACGGGGTGTTTTAGGCTATACCCATCGATTCTCATCGATTAAATGACGATGTTGGCGCGATACCATTGGTGGAAGTGCTGCATGCCGTCTTCCATCGGCGACTGGTAAGGACCGGTTTCGTTGATGCCGCGCTCCATCAGGATGCGGCGGCCGGCATCCATGCGCTGGCCGATTTCGTCGTCCTCGATGCAGGTTTCCATGTAGGCGGCGCGCTCGGCTTCGATCATCTCGCGCTCGAACAGTGCGATTTCTTCCGGGTAATAGAATTCGACCACGTTGCGGGTCTTGCCGGTGCCTTGCGGCCACAGGGTCGAGACGATCAGCACGTGCGGATACCATTCGACCATGATGTTCGGATACAGCGTGAGCCAGATCGCGCCATGCGGCGGCAATGCGCCGTTGTCGTACTGCAGCAGCTGCTGCTGCCATTTGCGGTACGCCTCGGAGCCGGATTTGCGCAGTCCGTTGTTCACGCCGACCGTCTGCACGCTGTAGTTGGGGCCGAATTCCCAGCGCAAGTCGTCGCAGCTGACGAACTTGCCGAGCCCCGGGTGGAACGGCTCGACGTGGTAATCCTCCAGATACACCTCGATGAAGGTTTTCCAGTTGTAGTCGCAGTCGTGCACTTCGACGTGGTCCAGCAGGTAGCCGCTGAAGTCGAGGTCCCTGGTGACGCTTAGCTGGGCCATGATGCTGCGCACGTCGACGCCGTTCTGCTCGAACAGCAGGCCGTTCCAGTTCTGCAGCGGCGTCTGCGACAGGTTCAGGCACGGCGTCTTGTCGAAATGCGGCGCGCCCAGCAGTTCGCCCTTCAGGTCGTAGGTCCAGCGGTGCAGCGGGCAGACGATGTGGTTGCTGTTGCCGCGGCCGTTGAGCATCAGCGCCTGGCGATGGCGGCAGACGTTCGACAGCAGTTCGATGCCGTGCCGGTTGCGCACCAGCATGCGGCCTTCGTTTTCGTGCGCCAGCGTGGCGAAGTCGCCGAGGTTGGGCACCATCAGCTCGTGCCCGACGTAGCGCGGGCCGCGCTCGAACAGTTGCGAGATTTCGCGCTGCAGCAGCGCAGCATCGTGATACACGTGAACCGGAAGTTGCGCGTCGGCGCGTGAAAGATTGGCGAGATTAGCCAGATCGGACATCCCCACCCCCTAATGTATGAAAGGTACCAAAGAGTGAAAAAAATCCGCAACAACCACTATTCAGGGAATAAAACGGCAATTTTGGACGGAACACGCGATTATACCGCAGGCGGCGGTCCGGTTTCCGGCCCGGCTTTGGCAGGTAATCGCGCCATCTTCGCTGCCGCCGGCCACGCTTGAAAGCTTTACACTGATATTTTTTCCTGACCCAGAAAGCGTGATTCTCATGTACAAAATCCTGTTGCTGTACGTATTTTCGACCCTGCTGGCCGGACCGGCGCTGGCGCAGCAGATCGGCAGCGTGAATACCGAATGGAAGCTGGTCGGCTCGCACAAGCTGGTGGTGGAAGCCTACGACGATCCCAAGGTAGAAGGCGTGGCCTGCTATGTATCGAAGCCGGAGCGCGGCGGCGTGGCCGGGCTGGTCGGGGTGGCCGAAGAAGTGTCGGATGTCTCGATTGCCTGCCGCCAGGTCGGTCCGATCCGCTTCAAGCAGGCGCTGCCGCAGCAGGAGGATGCATTTACCGAGCGCCGTTCGCTGGTTTTCAAGACCATGCACGTGGTGCGGATGGTCGATGCCGCGCGCAATACGCTGGTGTATCTGACCTATTCCGACAAGCTGCTCAAGGGCAGTCCGAAGAATTCGGTGACTGCAGTGCCGGTGCCGCGCACGACCATGATTCCGGTTGAGAAATAGCCGCCGTATTGGTTTGATCGCGGCTGGCGGCAGGCTGCTAAAATAACGGGTTATCCATCCATTCAGAGCTTGACCCGATCACTTATGCCAAAAAAACAGCCGCCCGCCGGTGTGCCCGCTTCGTTTGAAGACGCGATGGCCGAACTCGCGCAACTGGTGGCGCAGATGGAGGCCGGCAGCTTGCCGCTGGAAGCTTCGGTGGCCGTCTATCAGCGCGGCTCGGAACTGATCCAGTATTGTGCGGCGCAACTTGAGCGCGTGGACAGCCAGGTCAAGGTGCTGCAAGGCGAGATGCTGAAGCCCTTTGCCGCCGATGCCGATACGGCGGGGGAAGCCTAGATGACGGACACCAACCAGACAGCCGGGCAATCATTCAGCGCCTGGATGGCGGCAGTGCAGGCGACGATCGAGCAGGCGCTGTCATCCTTTTTGCCGGCGGACGCCTGCGCGCCGGAAGAGTTGCATCAGGCGATGCGCTACGCCGCGCTCGATGGCGGCAAGCGGGTCCGGCCTTTATTGACGTTCGCGGCCGGCGCATTGTTCGCGGCCGAGCAGGAGCAGCTGCAGCGCGCCGCCGCCGCGGTCGAAATGATCCACGCCTATTCGCTGGTGCACGACGACATGCCCTGCATGGACGACGACGCGCTGCGCCGCGGCAAGCCGACCGTGCATGTCCAGTTCGGCCAGGCGACTGCCTTGCTGGCGGGCGACGCGCTGCAGGCGCAGGCGTTCCTGGTGCTGTCCGAGGGCGGCGGCGACGCCGCCTGCAAGCTGGCGATGGTGCGCCTGCTGGCGCAGGCCTCCGGCTCGCTCGGCATGTGCGGCGGCCAGGCGATCGATCTGGCCAGCGTCGGGCTGCGCCTGACGCGGGGGCAGCTGGAGCAGATGCACCGCCTGAAAACCGGCGCTTTGCTGCGCGCGGCCGTGCTGCTGGGCGCGCTGGCGGGCAAGCTGCTGACGGCGGCGGAGGAGCAGGCGCTGGACCGCTATGCAGCGGCCGTCGGGCTGGCGTTCCAGGTGGTCGACGACATCCTCGACGCCACCGCCGATTCGGCCACGCTGGGCAAGACCGCCGGCAAGGATGCGGCCGACAACAAGCCGACCTATGTCTCGATCCTGGGGCTGGAAACATCGGCGGACCTGGCGGAACAGTTACGGCGGGATGCGCATGCGGCGCTTCTGCCTTTTGGAGACAAGGCACAGCGGTTGCGCGAATTGGCGGACCTGATCGTGCAGCGGAAAGCCTAGTATGAATTTACTCAAACAGATCGACAGCCCCGCAGATTTGCGGCAATTGACGCGCGCGCAACTGAAGCCGCTGGCCGATGAATTGCGCCATTTCATCATCGATTCGGTGTCCAAGACCGGCGGCCACCTGTCGTCCAACCTCGGCACGGTGGAGCTGACGATCGCGCTGCATTACGCCTTCAATACGCCGCAAGACCGCATCGTCTGGGATGTCGGCCACCAGACTTATCCGCACAAGATTCTGACCGGGCGGCGCGACCGCATGCACACGTTGCGCCAGTTGGGCGGAATTTCCGGCTTTCCGCGCCGCGACGAGAGCGAATACGATACCTTCGGCACCGCCCATTCGTCGACCTCGATTTCGGCCGCGCTCGGGATGGCGCTGGCGGCCCGCACCAAGTGCGAGGACCGGCATGCGATTGCGGTCATCGGCGACGGCGCGATGACCGCCGGCATGGCGTTCGAGGCGCTGAACAACGCCGGCGTGTACGACGACATCAACCTGCTGGTGGTGCTGAACGACAACGACATGTCGATCTCGCCGCCGGTCGGCGCGCTGAACCGCTATCTGGCGCGCCTGATGTCGGGCAAGTTTTACGCGGCCGCCCGGCAGGTCGGCAAGACCGTGCTGCCGGCGCCGATGCTGGAACTGGCCAAGCGCATCGAGGAGCACGCGAAGGGCATGATCATGCCGGCCACCCTGTTCGAGGAATTCGGCTTCAATTACATCGGCCCGATCGACGGCCACGACCTGGACGCGCTGATCCCGACCCTGCAAAACCTCAAGCAGCTGAAGGGGCCGCAGTTCCTGCACGTGGTCACCAAGAAAGGCCAGGGCTACAAGCTGGCCGAAGCCGATCCGGTGCTGTATCACGGCCCCGGTAAGTTCAACCCGGCCGAAGGCATCAAGCCGGCCGCCGCCGGCAAGGTCACGTATACCCAGGTGTTCGGCGACTGGCTGTGCGACATGGCGGCAGCCGACCCGCGTCTGGTCGGCATCACGCCGGCGATGCGCGAAGGCTCCGGCATGGTGCGCTTCGAGCAGCTGTTTCCGAAACGCTATTACGACGTCGGCATCGCTGAGCAGCATGCGGTGACCTTCGCCGCCGGCATGGCGTGCGAGGGCATGAAGCCGGTGGTGGCGATTTACTCGACCTTTCTGCAGCGCGGCTACGACCAGCTGATCCACGATGTCGCGCTGCAGAATCTGGACGTGACTTTCGCGCTCGACCGCGCCGGGCTGGTCGGCGCCGACGGCGCCACCCACGCCGGCAACTACGATCTGGCCTTCCTGCGCTGCATCCCGAACCTGGTCGTGATGGCCGCATCCGACGAAAACGAGTGCCGTCGGATGCTCACCACCGCTTTCCAATATAATGGCCCGGCGGCAGTGCGTTATCCGCGCGGTGCCGGCACCGGTGCGGCAGTGTCGCCTGCATTGAGCGCAATTCCGCTCGGCAAGGGCGAACTCAAGCGGACAGGACAAGGGATTGCCATCCTGGCCTTCGGCACCATGGTTGCCCCCGGCCTCGAGGCGGGCGAGGCGCTCGATGCCAGCGTGGCCAACATGCGTTTCGTCAAGCCGCTTGACGTCGAACTGCTGTTGCAGCTGGCCGCCGGCCATGCTGCGCTGGTGACGGTCGAGGAAGGATGCATCATGGGCGGCGCCGGCGCCGCAGTGGCCGAAGCGCTGGCGGCGGCCGGCGTCGTCAAGCCGCTGCTGATGCTGGGCTTGCCGGACCGTTTCATCGACCACGGCGATAGCGCGCAACTGCTGGCGCTGTGCGGCCTCGATGCCAAGGGCATCCAGGCATCGATCCAGCAGCGGTTTGAAGACATTTTGCAGCCGGCGCCACAGCGCCCGGCTGTTGCAACCGAATAATCCGGTGGAAGCGTGCCAGCAGCCCGCTTGCACGCCAACCCAAAGGTTTTTTGATGAATACCCGTGATCCCATGACAGCCATTCCCGACGTTCAGAGCACGCCCGACACCCGGCGTATTTCGATTCAGCGCGTCGGCGTCAAGGGCGTGCGCTATCCGGTCGCCATCAAAACTGCAGACGGCATGCAAGCCACGGTCGGCTGCTGGAACATGTACGTGCATTTGCCGCAGCACCAGAAGGGCACCCACATGTCGCGCTTCATCGCCCTGCTCGAAGGGCTGGATGCGGCGCAGCGCGGCGGCCTCGATGTGGCCATGTTCCGCGACCTGATGGCCCGCATGATGACCCTGCTGGAAGCCGATGCCGGCCGCATCGAGCTGTCCTTCCCGTACTTCATCAACAAGACCGCGCCGATTTCCGGGGTGCAAAGTCTGATGGATTACGAGGTCGGTTTCAGCGGCGAGATCAAGGACGGCGTAGCCGAAGTCTCGATCAAGGTGCTGGTGCCGGTCACCAGCCTGTGCCCGTGCTCGAAGAAAATCTCCGCCTACGGCGCCCACAACCAGCGCTCGCACATCACCATCAGCGCGGTGCTGGGCGGCGAGCTGCAGGTCGACGAGCTGATCGCCAAGGTCGAGGCGCAGGCCTCCTGCGAGTTGTACGGACTGCTCAAGCGCCCGGATGAGAAATACGTGACCGAGCGCGCTTACGACAATCCGAAGTTCGTCGAAGATCTGGTGCGCGACGTCGCCGGCATGCTAAATAAGGAAGCCGCGGTGCTGGCTTACACGCTGGAAGCCGAGAACTTCGAATCGATCCACAACCATTCCGCGTATGCATTGATCGAGTGCGACAAGCGGGTTTGATGCGCTGGCTTCCTGCACCAAAAAAGACGGCCTTGCGGTCGCTTTTTTTAGTTTATAATAGGAGTATACG